>DASTDX010000102.1:0-4553 GCA_035710145.1 Allosphingosinicella sp. | reverse complement strand
GTTCGGCGCCGGGATCCTCTTCTTCCCGGTCTCCTACGTGATCGGCGACATCCTCACCGAAGTCTATGGTTACGCCCGCGCCCGGCGCTGCATCTGGGCCGGCTTCGGCGCCCTCCTGTTCATGGCCTTCATGGCCTGGGTAGTGGTGAAGCTTCCGCCCGCCGCTAATTGGGAAGGGCAGGCGGCCTATGAGCAGGTGTTCGGGCAGGTCCCCCGGATCGTCTTCGCCTCGATCATCGCCTTCTGGGCCGGCGAGTTCGTCAACGCCTACGTCCTCGCCCGGATGAAGATCTGGACCCGTGGCCGCCATCTCTGGTCGCGGACGATCGGCTCCACCGTCGTCGGGCAGGGGGTCGACAGCCTGATCTTCTACCCGCTCGCTTTCTACGGCGTCTGGGACAATCAGACCCTGCTGATCGTGCTCGCCACCCAATGGGTGCTGAAGGTAGGCTGGGAGGCGATCCTGACGCCCTTTACTTACCTCGTCGTCGGCTGGCTCAAGCGGCGCGAAGGCGTCGACGTCTATGACGAAAAGACGGATTTCACGCCATTCCGAGCGAGGGTCTGATTTGTCGCCTCAGGCATAGAACCAGCGAAGCAGCGACCACGCGACCAGGGCCGCGACGATCCAGATCAGGACGATCAGGAACATCCCGCCTTTGCTTTTCGGCCGCTCGGCCGCGGCCTCGGCAGCCGCGCGATGCTCCGCGAACAGGTCTTTGGGAAGCATCTTCAGGAACAGCCAGATCCCCGCGGGGATGATGATCGCGTCGTCGACCAGCCCCAGGACCGGGATGAAGTCCGGGATGAGGTCGATCGGCGACAACGCGTAAGCGGCGATCAACAGGCCGAACGCCCGCGCATACCAGGGCGTCCTCCTGTCCCTCGCCGCCAGCCAGGTGGCGTGGGCGTCGATCCGAAGCCGGTCGAACAAGGACGGGTTGCGCCTTTTCTTCCCGGCCCTCATCCGTCCGCGGCCGCTCTCTTGCGCACTACAGCACCTCGAACAGACCGGCCGCGCCCATCCCGCCGCCGACGCACATCGTGACGACGACATGCTTTGCGCCGCGCCTCTTGCCCTCGATCAAGGCGTGGCCGGTCAGCCGCGCGCCGGACATGCCGTAGGGATGACCGACCGAGATGGCGCCGCCATCGACGTTCAGACGGTCATCCGGGATTCCGAGCTTGTCCTGGCAATAGAGGACCTGCACGGCGAACGCCTCGTTGAGCTCCCACAGGCCGATGTCGTCGACCGTGAGGCCGAAGCGCTTGAGCAGTTTCGGCACCGCGAAGACCGGGCCGATACCCATTTCGTCCGGCTCGGTGCCGGCAACCGCCATGCCGACATAACGGCCGAGCGGCTGGAGCCCGCGTTGCTCGGCGAGGCCCGCTTCCATCAGCACGCAGACCGAGGCGCCGTCAGAAAGCTGGCTGGCATTGCCGGCGGTGATCATCGCGTCCGGCCCCATCACCGGCTGGAGCGCCCGAAGCCCCTCGATCGTCGTCTCCGGGCGGTTGCCCTCGTCCTTGGCGATCGTCACCTCCTTCATCGAGGTCTCTCCGGTCTCCTTGTTCTTCACCGCCATTTTGGCCGTGACCGGGACGATCTCGTCGTCGAACCGGCCGGCCGCCTGGGCGGCGGCGGTGCGTTGCTGCGATCGAAGCGCATATTCGTCCTGGCGTTCGCGACTGACGCTGTAGCGCTTGCCGACCACCTCGGCGGTCGAGATCATCGGCATGTAGATGCCGTTGTGCATCGCCAGCAGCTCTGGATCGGACCCGACTCGCATCTCGGGCGTCTGCACCAGGCTGATCGATTCCACGCCGCCGGCGACCATCACGTCCATCCGGTCGACGATGATCTGCTTGGCGGCGGTGGCGATCGCCATCAGCCCGGACGCGCACTGGCGGTCGATCGACATTCCGGACACGGTCACCGGCAATCCCGCGCGCAAGGCGGCGGTCCGGCCGATCGTCGTCTGGACGCCCTGCTGAAGCGCCGCGCCCATGATGACGTCGTCCACTTCGGCCGGGTCGATCTTCGCCCGCTCCACCGCCGCCCGGATCGCATGGGCCGCGAGGGTGGGGGAGGGGGTGGCGTTGAACGCGCCCTTATAGGCCCGGCCGATCGCGGTCCGGGCGGTTGAGACGATGACGGCGTCGCGGCTGGCCATGATGAAAAGCTCCTTGTGGGATCAGGTGAGGATGAGGCCGATCCAGTCGGCGATCAATGCGGGCTTGTCCTCGCCTTCGATCTCGACCGTGACTTGGTGGACGAATTGATGCTGGCCCGGTTTCTTCTCCTCGAAGCGGTCGAGCCGAAAGCGCCCGCGGACCCTCTTCCCGGATCGGACCGGCGCCATGAAGCGGACCTTCTCGAAGCCGTAATTGACGCCCATCCTGACCGTCTCCGGCCGCAGCATCACGTCGGCCGCCATCCGGCTGAGCAGGGACAGGGTCAGGAATCCGTGGGCGACGGTTCCGCCGAACGGGGTCTTGGCCGCCGCTTCCGGATCGACATGGATGAACTGATGGTCCTCGGTGACCTGGGCGAAGCGGTCGATCCTCGCCTGGTCGATGATGATCCAGTCGGAAACGCCGATCTCCTCGCCGACTCTCGCCTTGATCTGCTCGATGGTCGCGACCGGCATTGAGCCTCCCTTTGTCTGGCGCTACGGGCCGCTTTAGGGCCGCGTCGCGGCGAGACTCAAGTCCTGGAGAAAAGCGAAGATGGCGGACGCTACGGCAACCGCGCGTGAAGAGATACGACGGCTTCACCGCGCCCCTGAACCGGAAGTGCTTCGGCCGCTGCTTCGGGACGCCGGGCTCGATTCCGAATCGCGCGCTCGCGTCGAGAAGAAGGCGCTGGCGATGCTCGACGATCTTCGCGCCGCGCAGGCGCGCGGCTGGGTCAATCAGTTCCTCCAGGAATATCGGCTGAACACCCAGGAAGGCGTTGCCTTGCTGTCGCTCGCCGAGGCCTTCCTTCGGGTGCCCGATCCGGAGACGGCCGACAGCCTGATCGCCGACAAGCTTGGCGGGGGCGACTGGCGCTCGCACAAGGGCCGGGCGAATTCCGCTTTGGTCAATACCGCCACCTGGGGCCTGGTGATCGGCCGCGCGCTCACCAGCGACAGCGAGCAGGCGAGCGCGCTTCGCCGCCTCATCTCTCGCGCGGGCGAGCCGTTCGTTCGCCAGGGCGTTGGTGCAGCGATGCGGATGATGGGCGAGATCTTCGTCATGGGCCGAAACATCGCCGAGGCGATCGAACGGATGACGAAGCCGGAGAATAAGGGCTTCACCGCCAGCTTCGACATGCTCGGCGAGGCGGCCCGGACCTTCCCCGACGCGGAGCGTTATTTCGCGGCTTACGAAAATGCGATCCGGGCGGTGGGGCAGGTGCCCGAACAGGGCCATTCCATCTCGGTCAAGCTGTCGGCGCTCCATCCCCGTTACGAGGTCGCCCAATATGCTCGCTGCGTCCCCGCCCTGATCGAGCAGATCGAGGCGCTCGCCACCCTCGCGGCGAAGGCCGGGATCCCGCTCACCATCGACGCCGAGGAAAGCGAGCGCCTGGAAATGAGCCTCGACATCATCGAGGCGGTCGCCGGCCTTCCGGCGCTGAAGGGCTGGGACGGGTTCGGCATGGCGGTCCAGGCTTATGGCAAGAGGTGCCGGCCGACCGTCGCCTGGGCCGATGCCCTGGGCGCCCGGACGAAGCGGCGGATAGCCGTCCGGCTGGTCAAGGGCGCTTACTGGGATACCGAGATCAAGCGGACCCAAGAGCAGGGCCTCGCCGATTATCCTTTGTTCACGCGCAAGGCCGCGACCGACGTCTCCTATCTCGCCTGCGCCGGCGACATGCTTCAGGCGAAGAACATCTATCCCGCCTTCGCCACCCACAACGCCTTGACCGTCGCGACTCTGCTCGAATGGGCCGGCGAAAGCCGCGACTTCGAATTCCAGCGCCTCCACGGCATGGGCGAGGGCCTCTACGAGAAAAGGGTCCGCGAGCAGGGTTACCATACCCGCATCTACGCGCCGGTCGGCGGCCATCGCGATCTTCTCGCTTATCTCGTCCGGCGCCTGCTCGAGAACGGCGCCAATTCCAGCTTCGTCCATCAGCTCGCCGACGAGACCCTGACCGACGAACAGATCCTCGCCGATCCGGTCGCGAAGATCACGGCGGTCGGCGGCAGCCGCCACCCGTCCATCCCCTTGCCCAACGATCTGTTCATGCCGGAACGCAAGAACAGCTGGGGTCTCGACCTCAACGACGGGACCGAGCTGGAGCGGGTCGCCCGAGCGGTCGCGCCCTCCCTCGATTTCCGGACCGAGCCCGGCGCGCTCCCGGAAGTGGCCGTGACCCGCGCGCTGTCGGCCTTCGTCGACTGGTCGTCGCGCAGCGTCGACGATCGCGCTGCCTGCCTCGAGCGCCTGGCCGATCTGCTCGAGCGCGATCGCGACATGCTGATGCGGATCGCCGTTCAGGAAGCGAAGAAGACGATCCCCGACGCCCTCGCCGAAGTGCGCGAGGCGGTCGATTTCTGCCG
>DASTDX010000101.1:0-2204 GCA_035710145.1 Allosphingosinicella sp. | reverse complement strand
CTCATCAAGCCGCCGCGCAGCCCAAGGTCAAGCCGCAGGCTGCCCCTTGTGCGGTTCACGCTGGCGCAAGGGCGGTTGCGGCAAGCCCATTCCCGGAGCAGAAGCCCGGCAAATGAAAAGGACAGACATGTTGCTTCGACTGGCTACCGCCGCCCTGATCACCGCCATGCCGGCGGCCGCATTCGCCCAGACGACGGACAAGCCGCCGGCGGAAGAGGCCAAGCCGATTTCGCGGACGGAGCTCAGCGATGAGCTCAACGCCGATTTCGCCGACCTCGATGCGGACAAGGACGGCAAGGTGACCGGCGAAGAGATCAAGGCCCGACTGCTCCGCAAGGCCGAGGCCGACCTGGCGGTGCTGAAAAAGGCGCGCGACGATGCCTTCGCCAAGCTCGACACCAATGGCGACGGGTCGGTCAGCCGCGCCGAATTCGACGACAAGGCCCCGCTGCCGACGGTCAAGGACCCGGCCGACAAGGTGGCGTCCAACCTCGACCGCTTCGATTCGGACAAGGACGGGACCATCACCCAGGACGAGTTCCGCGCCCCGACACTGGCCAATTTCGACAAGATGGATTCGAACAAGGACGGCACGCTGAGCGCCGCCGAGCGGAAGGCGCCCGCCCCGGCGAGGAAGAAACCGGCGGTCAAGACCACCCCGGCCATCACCCGCTAGACGGGGCGCAGGCCCAGGCCTAGAGACGAATCTTCCCCGGGGGACCGCGCGCAAGCGGTTGAGAGGCGGCTGAAGCCGCGACCCGCCGAACCTGATCCGGCTGACACCGGCGTAGGGAGAAGGAGAGTCCAAATGGCCGACATTCCGGCTCGCACTGAATTGCCCGGCCCCGCGGGGCTGATGCCAAGCCCCGCAGGGCTTATGAACGTCACCACCGGCCCGATCCGCGGCAGCCGCAAGATTTATGTCGAGGGGCGTGACGGAATCCGCGTCGCCATGCGACAGGTCGAGCTCGAGCCATCGAGCGGCGAGCCGCCGGTGACCCTCTACGACACCAGCGGGCCCTATACCGATCCGGAGGCGAGGATCGACATCATGGCCGGCTTGAGCGAGCTTCGGCGGGGGTGGATCCGCGCCCGCGGCGACGTCGAGGAGGTCCAGCAGCGCGAGGTCAGGCCCGAGGACAACGGCCAGCTGGGTCCCGACCGGTCGGGCGGGGTGCAGCCCTTCCCCAACGTGCGCCGCCGCGTGCTTCGGGCCAGGCCGGGCCAGAACGTCAGCCAGATGCATTATGCGCGGCGCGGCATCATCACTCCGGAGATGGAATATGTCGCGAGCCGCGAGAATCTGGGCCGCGAGATGGCCCGCGAGGCGCTTGCCCGCGATGGCGAGAGTTTCGGAGCGGCGATTCCCGATTATGTGACGCCGGAGTTCGTCCGCGACGAGGTTGCCCGCGGCCGCGCGATCATCCCAAGCAACATCAACCACCCCGAAAGCGAGCCGATGGCGATCGGCCGCAACTTCCTGGTCAAGATCAACGCCAACATCGGCAATAGTGCAGTCGCATCCGACGTTGCGCAGGAAGTCGAGAAGATGGTCTGGGCGATCCGCTGGGGCGCCGACACGGTCATGGACCTCAGCACCGGCCGCAACATCCACGACACGCGCGAATGGATCATCCGAAACTCGCCGGTGCCGATCGGCACGGTGCCGATCTACCAGGCGCTGGAGAAGGTCGGCGGCGTGGCCGAGGACCTGACGTGGGAGATCTTCCGCGACACGCTGATCGAGCAGGCCGAGCAGGGCGTCGACTATTTCACCATCCACGCCGGCGTCCGCCTGCCCTACGTCCCGCTGACCGCCAACCGCGTCACCGGAATCGTCAGCCGCGGCGGATCGATCATGGCCAAATGGTGCCTCGCCCACCACAAGGAGAGCTTCCTCTACGAGAAGTTCGACGAGATCAGCGAGATCATGAAGGCCTATGACATCGCCTATTCGCTGGGCGACGGCCTCCGCCCCGGAAGCATCGCCGACGCCAATGACGAGGCGCAGTTCGCCGAGCTCTACACCTTGGGCGAGCTGACGAAGCGCGCCTGGGCGCAGGATGTTCAAGTGATGATCGAGGGCCCCGGCCATGTGCCGATGCACAAGATCAAGGAGAATATGGACAAGCAGCTGGAGGTTTGCGGCGAAGCGCCGTTCTATACATTGGGGCCGCTCACCACCGACATCGCGCCGGGCTACG
>DASTDX010000100.1:0-34635 GCA_035710145.1 Allosphingosinicella sp. | reverse complement strand
AGCGGAATGGTCGAGCTCGCCGCCTGCTCGTGGATCGTCGCCGACTGGCTCTTGAGCAGCTGCCCGGTTGAATCGATCATACCCGCAGTGGTGGTGTTGAGCGCGCTGATCTGCTCCAGCACCAGCTTCTGGTTCGTCATCGCCTGAGCGACGGTCACCGCCGTCCGCAAGGCGGACACGGTCGTCGTCGAGGCCCGGTCGACGCCCTTCACCAGCTCGACATTGTTCTTCTTGACGAGGTCGAGCGCCAGATAACCCTGAACCGTCACCGCCATCTGAGTCAGCAGATCAGTCGTCCGCTGGCGGGTATAGAACAAGGCCGTTTCGCGAATGGCCTTCGCCTTTGCAGGCTCGGTCGAATCCAGCTCGTTGGCTTTTTCCTCGAGCTTGGCGTCGAGCGCCTTGGAAATGTGAATCATCTGCTCGAGCTTGCCCATCGTCTTCCACATCTGGGCGCGCTCGGTATCGATCGCTGCATTGTCCTGAAGCAATTCGTCCTTTCCGGAGGCGAGCGCGGCCAGGATCTTGGCGATATGGGTCTGAGCCGACTGATACTTCATGAAATAACCGCGCAGCTTGTTGCCGAACGGGATGATCCCGAACAGTCGGCGCGGCCGGGTCAGATTTCCACGGGCCGGATCCAGCGCCTCCACCGTCTTGCGAAGCTCGGTGAGATCGGCGCCGATCCCCGTGTCGGCGTTGATCGCCCTGACGGGCCGATCGAGGAAGCGGTTCGAATGGCTGGCCGCCTCGGCGATCTCCTTTCGACCCATGGTCGTGAGCTGATCGACCTTCTTGCCGAAGTCCGGCGAATTGGAGTCGAGCGCGACCAGTTCGCTGACGAAGGTGTCCACCCGTTCCTCGAGCTGGCTCTTCTGATCTTCCTTCAGCGGGACGAGGCCCGCCGCCTGTTCCGTGGTCACGGTCTGCAGCGGCTGCGGCGCATCCAGGGTCAGCTTGGTCGTCGTGTCGGTGGCGGTCTGAGTGGCCATGGCTGCCGGATCTCCTGTCTTTCCCCGGAGATTGGGGCTTGCGGCCTCCCAGCGCAAGAGAGAACGCGTATTATTTGTATAACTCACCCAGGCTGGGGGACCTGAACCTCGCCTAACGTTCCAGTTCACAATGGGCTCACGCGAATCGGCCTAGTCCGGATTTCGGACACGAGGCGCCCGGCACCTCGAACCGTTCGAGTTCAAAGGAGTACATCATGCGTAAAATGGTAATCGGCCTTGCCGCCGTCACGATGGCGGTTCCCGCTCTGCCTTCGGCCGCCTGGGCCGAACACGGCGATAACAGCCGCTACAGCCGTTATTACGACAATAGCGGCAATTATCACGGCCCGACGTGGCGCGGGAACGACGGCCGCACTTATTGCCGCCGTTCCAACGGTACCACCGGCCTCATCGTCGGCGGCGCTGCCGGTGCCCTCGTTGGCCGAGCTGTCGACACGCGCGGCAACCGCACGACGGGAACGGTGATCGGCGCCGCTTTGGGTGCCTTGCTAGGACGCGAGGTCCAGAGGGGCCGTAGCCGCTGCCGCTAAGATAGAGTTCCGCTTCCGGCATTTCGTATCCGCCGGTTTCGATTGCGAGCGTCCCGGCCCATCGTGGCCGGGACGTTTTCTTTTTCCCGATTGAACCCGTCGCCATGGCTATGCATTGGCACCTCCAAACGGAGGGACCGATGCGCAATAATGCCGTCTTTCTAGCCACTGCCGCTGCACTGATCCTGGTTGCCGCCTGCAACCGCGGGGAGGATGCCGCCCCCACGTCCGACAATCAGGCCGAAGCCGCGGACAATGTCGCGAACGGGACCGCCAGCACTGAGGATCATGCCGCGATCATGAAGGCCCGGCACGATCATTATGAGGAAATGGGCGACGCGATGAAGGCGATCGGCGTGCAACTCAAGGCGGATTCTCCATCGCTTCCGACCATTCAACAGCATGCCGCGACGATGGCGCGTTACGCACCCCAGGTTTTGACCTGGTTTCCAGAAGGAAGCGGACCCGAAAGCGGCCGTGAGACTCGGGCCAAGGCGGAGATCTGGTCCGACCCGGAGACGTTCCGCCAGCGGGCGCAGGCGTTCGAGGCCGAGGCCCAACGCTTCAATGCGACCGTGCAGAGCGGTGACGTTGCGGCGATCCGCGCCGGTCAGAAGGCGTTGGGCGATACCTGCAAGAATTGCCACGACCGGTTCCGGGCCCCGGAAGATTGATGGCCTCGGCCGACCCCGGGCGGCGGCTGCGCATCTGGGACCTGCCGACCCGAATTTTCCACTGGCTGCTCGTCGTCCTGCTCCCGTTCCAGTGGTGGACGGCTGAAGAGGACCGGCTCGATCTGCATGTGATCGGCGGACTTCTCATCCTGGCCTTGCTCGTTTTCCGGATTTTCTGGGGCCTGTTCGGCAGCTCGACGGCGCGGTTCGCGAATTTCGTGAAGGGCCCGCGGGCCATAATCTCCTACCTGCACGGCCGGTCCGCGAACGTCATCGGCCATAACGCACTCGGTGCCGTCAGCGTGGTCGCCTTGCTTGGCCTGCTCTCGATCGAGGTGACCCTCGGCCTGTTCGCTGGCGACGAAGACGGGCTCGAATCCGGGCCGCTTTCCCATCTCATCGACACGGATCTGTCCGAGACGATGGCCGATCTCCACGAGGATGCGTTCGACGTCCTGCTGGTGCTGACCGGCCTCCACATCGCCGCCATACTTTTCTACGCTTTGATCCGCCGCAAGAACCTTGTCGGACCGATGGTTACCGGATGGGGAAGGGGCGGCAAGGACGCTGTCGAGATGGAGCGGGCGCCGTTGTGGCGCTTCCTGATCGCTTTGGTCGCGGCCGTCGCCATCGCTCTTTGGGTGAGGGCCGGCGCGCCCTTGTAGCGGCTGCCGCGAGCGCGCTTACAAATCCGGCAGAATCTGGGCGGCCTCGCCCCAGCCCTGGAGCGCGCGGCTCGAAGCCCGCTCAAGCAGCCGCCCGCCATCGCGGACCGTGAAATGACCGCCACTCTGGAAATCGTCGAGCTCGTCCCAGTTGATCGGTGCCGATACGGGCGCGCCCTCCCGCGCTCGGGCCGAATAAGGCATGATCGCCGTCGCGCCGCGCTGATTGCGCAGATAATCGAGGAAGATCCGGCCCTTGCGCTTGATCTTTGCCATGTTGGCCGTGAACCTTTCGGGCTCGGCCTGAGCCAGAGCGACGGCAAATCTCTGAGCGAAATCCTTGACCTCGGGCCATTCGGCGTCGGGGGTCAGCGGAACGACGACGTGCAATCCCTTGCCGCCGGTGAGCAACGGAAAAGTCTGAAGGCCCATGTCCGCCAGATAGCGCTTAAGATCGCGGGCGGTGCGCTTCACCGCGTCGAAGGACAGGCCCTCGTCCGGATCGATGTCGAAGACCAGCCGGTCCGGCTTCTCGATGTTGCTGACCGGCGAGCCCCAGCCGTGAAATTCGATCGTTCCCATCTGGACGCAGCTGATCAGCCCTGCCTGGTCGACGACGTAGAGATAATCCTCGACCTGCCCCTTTTTCTCGGTGATCGGAACGTGGCGGACATGCTCGCCGAAACTGCCGGCGTCATGCTTCTGGAAGAAACACTTCTTGCCCCGTCCCTGCGGACAGCGGACGAGGCTGATCGGCCGGTTCGCGGCCCAGGGCAGCATCAAGGGGGCGACCTTTCGGTAATAATCGACCAGTTCGCCCTTGGTCACGCCGGAGTCGGGGTCGATGACGCGATCCGGATTGCTGATCTTGATTCCGTCATCGTTCGCCCGTCCGGCCGCGGCGGCAGGCAAAGGCTGCGGCTTTTCGACGACCACGGCCTTGGCGGGCTTGTCACCGCGAAGCCCGAGGAAGCTCGCATGGCGAACGACGTTGTCAGCAGTGAACTCGGCGAACGCGATCTCCGCGACGAGGTCCGGCTTCACCCAGTGCGCGCCGCGCGCGTCGGCCCGCGGAACTTCCGTCACGGGTTTCGTCACCTCCAGCTTGCGCATCTTGGCCGCAAGCTCATGGAGCAACGCCATGTTGAATCCGGTGCCGACCTTGCCAGCGTAGCGGAGCTTGCCCTTCTCATGGACGCCGAGCAGCAGGGACCGGAAGCCGCGGCCCTTCTTGTCGCTCGGAGTCCAGCCGATGATGACGAACTCCTGGCGTCGGGTGCACTTGACCTTGAGCCACGCCTTGGTTCGGTCGCCGCGGTAGGAAGCTTCCGCCTTCTTGGAAATGATCCCTTCACCGCCCGCGGCGCAGATCCCTTCCAGCAATTGCTCGCCCTTGCCGACGATATGATCGGCGTAGAGGATGAAAGGGGGTTTGCCCTCGCCGCGGAAGGAAGCGAGCCGTTGCTTGCGCTCGATGTTCGGAAGCGGGCGAAGATCCTCACCATCGATTTCGAGGGCGTCGAACAGGAAAAGTGTCAGGCCGCGGCCGCCTTCGCTGATGGCCTGCTGGAGCGCAGAAAAGCCGCTATTTCCGTTTTCAGCCAGCTTGACGATCTCGCCGTCGAGCAGGGCCGAGCCGCCCTCGATCCCGGCTGCTGCCTCGGCGATCTCAGGGAATTTGTCGGACCAGTCGAGGCCTGAGCGCGTATAAACGCGAGCCTGGCCGCCGCCGATCGCAAGCAGACAGCGATAGCCATCGAACTTGATCTCGTGGAGCCAGGCCGATCCGGAAGGAACGCTGTCGACGAGGGTCGCCTTTTGCGGCGCGCGGAACGGCGGGGGCCGCGAGGCCTTGCGGCTTCGGCTCGGCGTCGGCTTGCCCTTGATCCCTTTCTTCCACGAGGCGAGTTCCGGCGCCTTCCTGCCGTCGGCGATCTCGTTCATCGTCCGGCCGGTCTTGATGCTGGTGAGATACTTCTCCGTCAAGCCGGCGGAACTCCCGGCATGCGCGTCCTCGACCTTGCGCAGAATCCAGTTCTCAGTGCGATCGCCGGGACGCGGCTTGAGGCGGATCATGATCCACTCGCCCTTCATCCGCTCGCCCTCGAGCGTGAAATGGAGGTGACCTTGCTCGAGCGTCTTGCGCGGGTCCTTGCGCGGGTCGGGAATCCAGATGCCCCGGTCCCACATCATCACGGTGCCGCCGCCATATTCTCCTTTCGGGATCGTTCCTTCGAACGTGGCGTAGCTCAGCGGGTGGTCCTCGGTTCGGACGGCGAGCCTCTTGTCCGCAGGATCGAGGCTCGGTCCGCGGGTGACGGCCCAGCTCTTCAAGGTTCCGTCCAGCTCGAGCCGGAGGTCCCAATGGAGACGGCTCGCATCATGCTTCTGAACCATGAAGCCGAAGCCATCGCCCCAAGCGAGCTTTTCGAACGTGCCGCGGGGTTCGGCCGTCTTCGTGAAATCGCGCTTGCGATTATAGGTTTCGAGCGGGTTGGCGGCTTTCCTGGCCATGCCTCAGGCTCGCATCCTCAGTTTCCCACCCCGGCGGAGAGAGCCGTTTTGGGCGTGAGCACTCACGCCCGCTTGCGCGCCGGAGCCGGCTTTCCGGCGACCTTCTTGGCCGGCGCCTTCTTGGCGGCCGTTTTCGCAGCCGGCTTGCGCGCCGGCGCCTTCTTCGCGCTCCCGCCGCTGGTGGCGGGCTTCTCGATCGAGCGCTTGAGCGCGGCCATCAGGTCGACGACGTTCATCCCCTTGGCCGGGGGCGCTTCCTCTTCGGCACGGATCGTCTTGCCCTTGCGCTTGCGCTCGATCAGCTCCTCCAGCGCCTCGACATAGCGGTCGTGGAATTTCGAGGGATCGAACTTCGCTGTCTTTCGATCGATCAGAGCCTCCGCGAGGTCGAGCAACTCCTCGTCGGGCTCGGCGTCGTGGATATCGCGGAAATAGTTCTGCGCCTTGTTCACCTCGTCGGCGTAACGCAGGGTCTCGAGGACAATCCCGCGGCCGCATGGCTTGAGGCTTACCATATATTCGCGCCCGCGCATCGCGAGTTGCCCGATCGCCACCTTCTTGCTTCGCCGGAGCGCCTCCCGAAGGACGATGAAGGCCTCCTCGGCGAGGTCGTCCGCGGGGACCACGTAATAGGGTTTCTCGTAATAGAGGACGTCGATCTCGTCATGGTCGACGAACTGAGTGAGCTCGAGGGTCTTCTTGCTCTCCAGCTTCACGCTCTCGAGCTCCTCGTCGTCGAGGAGGACGTAAGACCCTTTCTCATATTGATAGCCCTTGACGATCTCGTCCGCATCGACCGGCCCGACCCCGGGCACGACCTTCTCGTATTTGATCCGCTTTCCCGTGGGTTCGTGGATCTGATTGAAGGCGATTGTCGCGCCGCTCTTGGTTGCGCTGAAAATCTCCACCGGGATGGAGACCAAAGCGAGCCTGATCTGCCCCTTCCAATAGGCGCGTGCGGCCATATTCCTGCTCCGGATCGATTCGTTGCCGGTTCAATCCTCAGGATCAGACAGGGTTCCGCTCCACCGTTCGAGGGGTCGTCCTAATCAGCGAATAGAGGATTCCTCCCGCCAGGATGGTGAAGGTGACGCCCAGCGAAACCGAAGGTGGAATCTTGGCGAGCCCAAACGCGTCCGCGGCGAAGATCTTGCCGCCGATGAAAATCAGAAGCAGGCTCAGGGCGTACTTGAGATAGTGAAACCGGTGAACCATCGCGGCGAGCGCGAAATACAGCGCTCTCAGGCCGAGAATGGCGAAGATGTTCGACGTGTAGACGATGAACGGATCGGTCGTGATGGCGAAGATCGCCGGCACTGAATCGACCGCGAAGACGACGTCGACGATCTCGATCATCAGAAGTGCGAGCAACAGTGGGGTCATGTACCAGGCCGTTCCCCCGCTGGCCGGATCCGGCTGTCTGACCAGAAAGGCCTGGCCATGGAGCTCGTCGGTGACGCGCAGTCGTCGTCTGGCCCACTTTAGCACCGGTGAAGCGCCGACATCGTAGGTCTTGTCCGCCATCACCCACATCTTCACCCCGGTAAAGATCAGGAAGGCACCGAACAGATAAAGGAGCCACTCGAACCGCTCGACCATGGCGGCTCCTAAGCCGATCATGATCGCGCGAAGGACGATCACGCCCAGGATTCCCCAGAAAAGGACGCGATGCTGGTAGAGCCGCGGAATTCCGAAATAAGTGAAGATCATCGCGATGACGAAGACATTGTCCATCGCCAGACTTTTCTCGACGACGAAGCCGGTGAGATAGTTCATCCCGGCCACCTCACCCATTCGCCACCAGATCCAGCCGCCGAAGGCGAGGCCGAGCATGATGTAGAAAGCGGACAGAGCGAGGCTTTCCCGGACGCCGATCTCACGCTGCTTTCGGTGGAGTACGCCAAGATCGAGCGTCAGCAACGCCGCGACCAAACCAATGAAGATCAGCCACACCCAGCCGGGCTGGCCGAGCCAGACAGTCTCAAACATCTCCATGACCGGGGGGCTCCTCTTGGCCGAGAAGGCGGTCCGACATCGCGATCGCTCGAGGCGATCGCCAGAGGGGCCCGGTCCGCACTGGAAGTACGGGCGCTCAGAGCGCCCGAGCAGGCTTTCAGACGCGCAAGGCGTCTCGTTGGAAGCGCAGCAGTCGGAGCTTGATCGCCAGCCTCAGGCTCTTCATGCGAAGCAGCTTGATCGGATTGGGCAAAGGCCGCCTCGATTCAGCGTCGATCGCTTGGGCAAGCTTGTGGTTCAGCTGGGTCAGTCGGAAGAACGGATCAGTCATAGCCTCTCTCCATCTTGATGGTGATGGATCGGGCTAGCCGAGGCAGGACAGGGGGCACGTGAACCTGCATCGAGCTAACCCGATGCGGTCCGACATCACGATCGCTCGAGGCGATCGCCAGAGGGGCCCGGTCCGCAGGCGTAATGATAAGGATCGAGGAAGCCGGCTTCAAGTGCAGCTCAGCGCAAAAAACACGTGCCTGCAAACGCGACCGCTGCCTAGCCGTCAGACCGGTATCTCGGTCGTGTATTTCACCTGCCGGAGAGCGAAGTTCGAAGCGGCGTTGGCGACGCTGGGGTGAGCGAGGACGCCCTGGCGGCTGAAGCGATCATAATCGTCGACGTCGCGAACCGCGATCCGGAGGAGATAATCCCACTCGCCCGACATCGCGTAGCATTCGACGATTTCGTCCCTAGACTGGATGAATTGTTCGAAATCCGCTCGGGCCTCGACCGTCTGGCGGCGCATCCGCACCTGGCACAGGACATTGACGCTCCGGCCCAGCCGCTCGGCATTGGCCAGGCGGACCGTGGGGCCCAGGACGCCCTCCTTTTCGAGATTGCGGACCCGTCGCCACACCGAAGCCGCAGACGCGCCCACTCGCTCGGAGAGCGTAGCCTGACTGAGGCTTGCATCACGCTGCAGTTCCCGAATGATTCGGCGGTCAATCTCATCGATTTGAAACATATGCCCTCGAAACCCTGCATAATATGAAATAATCCTTTCATCAACGTGCGATTTTGCGCCAAGTCTGGGGAGCAGTCGACGCGCCTGTGCTGTATGGCTAACGCCGCAACAGGAGGCGCTATGAATCAAGAAAGCCTGGTGAGCGATCGGCCGATGCTGCTCGATCGGCTCGAGGAGCAGCCATCCGACAGCCTGATCGCCTTGATTGCGCTCGCCAATGAAGATCCGCGTCCGGAAAAGATCGACGTCGGCGTCGGCGTCTATCGGGATTCTGCAGGGAACACGCCGATCCTGAAGAGCGTGAAGGCGGCCGAGCTTATCCTTCTGGAGACTCAGGAGACCAAATCCTATCTGGGCTCACAGGGCGATGCCAGGTTCGTCGACCTGATCAAGGCCCTCGTCTTCGGCCCTTCCGCCGTGGCCGACGATCGGATCGTCGGGGTCCAGACCCCGGGCGGTTGCGGTGCGTTGCGCCTTGGGGCCGAGCTCGTCGCCAAGGCCAATCCCGACGCCCGGATCCTGGTCGGCGAGCCGACCTGGCCCAACCACGCGCCCTTGATCGGCTGCGCCGGCGTCGAGATGCTGTCTTATCCTTATTATGCGAAGGACAGCCGGACGATCTGCTTCGACCGGATGATGGATGCGCTGTCCAATGCTCGAGCAGGGGATCTCGTTCTGCTCCACGGCTGTTGCCACAATCCGACGGGCGCCGACCTCGATCAGGATCAGTGGCGTGAGGTGGCCGACGTGGTCAGTCGTCGCGGCCTCGTGCCGTTCGTGGACCTGGCCTATCAGGGGTTCGGCCGCGGCCTGGAGGCGGACGCGTTCGGCGCCCGAACGGTATTCGACGCGGCCGAGGAAGCGATCCTCGCGCAAAGCTGCGACAAGAATTTCAGCTGCTATCGCGAGCGGACGGGAAGCCTGTTCGTCAAGGCGTCGAGCGCTCGCGGCGCCCAGATCGCCTTCGGCAACCTGCTGTCGCTCGCCCGCACGATGTGGTCGATGCCGCCGGATCACGGTGCGGCCGTGGCCCGGATCATCCTCGCCGATCCCCGGCTTCGGCCACAATGGGAGTCGGAGGTCGCGGCGATGGGCGAACGAATCCGTCATCTGCGTTCGCGTCTTGCGGCAATCGATCCGCGGCTTGCCTATATCGAGGATCAGTTCGGGATGTTCTCGATGCTTCCACTGACGCCAGCGAAGGTGCTCGAGCTTCGTGCCGAACGCGGCATCTACATGGCCAATTCCGGTCGCTTCAATGTCGTCGGTCTCTCCGACGAAAGCGTCGAGCGTTTCGCGGCCGCCGTGCTGGAGAAGTTCGATGCCTGAGGCGAGGACGAAGGAGCGGTCCAGCAGCAACGCGCCCGACCCCGCTTTCGATTGGCGTCGGATCGCCTTTCTCGTTCATGTCAGCCGGGCGATGGACCGGCTCGAGGAGGAACGGCTCGTTCCGGAGCGCAAGGTCCTCTACCAGTTCAGCGCCCGCGGCCACGATCTGGCCCAGGTGATGCTTGGCAGCCGCCTCACCGATCGCCACGACGGCGCCTGTGGCTATTACCGATCGCGGCCCTTGCTGCTGGCCCTCGGTGTCGAGCTGGCCGACGCGCTCGGCTCGGGAATGGGCCGGGCCGGTGGCTACTCCGACGGCCGCGACATCGGCGTCGTCTTCAACTATCCGAACCCCAATGGCTGCCCGGCCTTGCCCATGTCGGGAGGCGTTGGCGCCCAATATACGCCGACTGCAGGCTGGGCCCAGGCGATTGAATATTATCGCAACGTGCTTCGCGACGATGGTTATCGGCAGGCGATTGCGGTCGTTCTCGGCGGCGACGCATCCTGCGCGACGAACGGTTTCTGGTCGGCGCTCACCATCGCGACGACCCAGAAACTGCCGATGCTCTTCTACGTCGAGGACAATCAATACGGCATCTCCGTGCCGTCGACGTTCCAGACGCCGGGTGGCGATATCGCCCGTAATCTCGGCAGCTTCGCTAACCTCGAAATCTATTCCGGGGACGGAACCGAGCCCGCCGAGGCGGCCCGATTGATCGATTCCGCTTTGGCCCATGTTCGCGGCCGAAATGGCCCAGCTTTGCTCAGACTCACAGTGCCGCGGCTTCAAGGGCACAGCTTCCAGGACACGCAGACGTACAAGTCGCCTGAGTTCGTCGAGTCGGAATGGGCGCGTGATCCCTTGCCGAAACTGAAATCCTATCTGGTTGGGTCGCTGCTCGAAGAAGGGGGATGGGACAGGATCGCCGACGAGGCTCAGGCCGTGGTGGAAACCGCGCTGAAGAAAGCCGAGGCGCGCGGAATCGCCGATCCCGAAACGGTGACCAGCCACGTCTTCTACGAAGGCGACATGCAGCTTCGTGGCGGCCAGTGGACGAAGGGCCACAAGGCACCGAAATCGACCGAGGCGCCGAGGCCCGAAGGCCAGCGGATCAACATGGTCACGGCGATCCGGCGGACGCTCGACCGCGAGCTCGAGATCAATCCGCGGGTGCTGCTGTTCGGCGAAGATATCGGACCGAAGGGCGGCGTTCACGCCGTCACGCTCGGGCTCCAGGAGAAATACGGCGCCGAGCGGGTATTCGACACCAGCCTGTCGGAGGAGGGGATCATCGGCCGTGCCGTTGGCATGGCCCTGGCCGGGTTGATGCCGGTACCGGAAATCCAGTTCCGCAAATATGCTGAGCCAGCGCTGGAGCAGATCAACGATTGCGGGACCATGCGCTGGCGAACGAACAATCGTTTTGCCGCACCGATGGTGCTCAGGATGCCGGTCGGTTTCTTCAAATGCGGCGACCCCTGGCACAGCCAGACCAACGAAGTGCAGTTTGTCCACAATCCGGGTTGGCTCGTGGCCGTACCGAGCAATGCCGAGGACGCGGTCGGGCTACTGCGATCGGCGCTGCGAGGCAACGATCCGACTGTCTTTCTCGAGCATCGCGCCATGCTCGACGACAGTTGGGCGAGGCGACCTTATCCAGGCGACGATTACGTGCTTCCGTTCGGCCGAGCGAAGAAAACCCGCGACGGCGACCAGATCACGATTGTCACCTGGGGCGCGATGGTGCCGCGCTGCGAGGAAGCGTCTTCCGGAATTTCCGCTGACGTCATCGACCTTCGGACCCTGGTGCCATGGGACCGGGAGATGGTGCTGGAATCCGTGCGCCGAACCCGACGCTGCCTGATCGTTCACGAGGATCTGAGAAGCGGCGGTTTCGGCGCCGAAATTGCTGCGGTCGTCGTCGACGAAGCGTTCCTGGACCTGGACGCGCCTGTCGCCCGAGTGACGATGCCGGACATTCCCAGTCCCCATAATCCGGTGCTTCTGGATTGGGCGGTGCCTTCGGTGGCGAAGATCCGGACCAAGATCGAAGAGCTGGTGGGATTCTGAAGATGATCGAAGTCGTCGTCCCCGCGGAACAGGAAGGTACCAAGGCCGTGGTTCGCGCTTGGCTGAGACAAGTCGGCGACCGGGTCGAACTGAACGATCCTCTGGTCGAGCTCGAAACGGACAAGGTGACGATGGAGGTTCCGGCGCCGGCGGCCGGGATCCTTCGCGAGATAGTGCTTCACAGTAACGAAGACGCCGCGCCGGGGGCGGTGCTGGGTCGGATCGCGCCGGCCGTGGACTTCGGCGAAGCCGAGCATGAGGCCGATCGTCCCGAGACAAGTCGGCGGACGAGTGGTCAGGCTGAGCGGAAATCCCCCTCTTCGTCGCTGCGGCCGAGGCAGGACAGCGACGAGGTCTCTGCCAAGGAAACCCGACTCTCGCCTTCGGTGAAGCGAGCCGTCCTCCAGCACGACCTCGACCCAAGTCGCATCGAAGGCACCGGCAAGGGCGGGCGGATCACCCGCGCCGATGTCGACCGCGCCGTCGAAGCGGCCAGCCGGGTAGGCAAGCCGGTCGAAGGCATCATTCCTTCCTCGTTGGCGTCGGCTGGAGCTGGCGCGATCCGGTCCCATTCGATTCCGCACGACCGGATGCGGCTCCTCATTGCCGAGAACATGCATCGCTCCGTGACCGAGGCGCCCCATGTCACCGCCGTCTTCGAGGCGGATTTTAGCGCCATCGCCAAGCATCGCGAACGACACAAGGCAGCCTGGGCCAAGAAGAGCGTCAAGCTCACCTACACGGCCTATCTCGTCGCCGCGGCGGCCGAGGCGATGAAAGTCGCGCCGGCGATCAACAGCCGATGGCATGACGACAGGCTGGAGCTATTCGACGACGTCAATATCGGGGTCGGCACGGCGCTTGGAAGCAAGGGTCTGATCGTTCCTGTGATCCGCAAGGTGCAGGAGCTGTCGCTGAAGGGCGTCGCCGCTCAGCTCGATCAGCTCACCGAAAAGGCGCGGGCCGAGAAGCTCGTCGCTGCCGATCTCAAGGGTGGGACCTTCACGATCTCCAATCACGGCGTGTCCGGGTCGCTGTTCGCGGCGCCGATCATCATCAATCAGCCGCAGTCGGCGATCCTGGGGGTCGGTAAACTGGAGAAGAGGGTCGTCGTCCGCGAAGTCAGCGGAGTCGACACGATCCAGATCCGACCCATGGCTTACGTCTCGCTGACGATCGATCACCGGGTCGTCGATGGCCACCAGACCAATGCCTGGCTGACCCGTTTCGTTGAACTGCTGGAGACCTGGCCGAACGATTAGGGCCGACGCCGCGAGGCGACGGCCCTGATCGGGCCAAGTCGATGCTCGACGTCAGCCTTCTTCGGACTGGTTGTGCTGACCGCCCGGATCGGTAACTCCATCGAGCGCCACCTGGGCCGCCTGGCTATGCTCCGAGCGGCTGAGATCACCCAGAGACACGATCCCAACCAGCTTGTTGTCCTGGCGGCTGATGACGGGAAAGCGGCGGACCTGGGAGTCGCTCATCCGCATGGCGACGTCCTCGATCTCGTCATCGTCGTAACAATAATCGACGTGGTCGGTCATCGCCTCGCGCACCGGCGAGTCGGGACCGCGGCCTTCGGCAACCGCGCGAACGGTGATATCGCGATCGGTGAGCATGCCGATGAGCCGGTCACCGTCACAAACCGGCATCGAGCCGGCATCGGCGCGAAGCATGAACTGAGCGGCTTCCCGGATCGGCTGATCCGGCTGGACGATCTGAACGTCCCGGGACATGCATTCGGCGATCTTCATGGCGGTTCTCCTGCTTGCGTTGCCGGATCAACCGACTGCAGGTGCGCTCGTTCCTCGACTCGTCCGAGCCTGCTCCACCCTCGGCGCGATTGGGGCGCGATATCGCATCGGCGTCAGTATTCCGGCTCCAGCAAGCCTTCGATGACATGATGCTGGATGACCGGTTCGAGGCGGTCGACCAGGCGAAAAGTGAGATGATCGCGCACCCTTGCCGGAAGGTCTTCAAGATAGGCGCGTGTGACCTGAAGATCGTGATGGCCGGCGTTCGTCGCATCTGGCGCGTCGACCCCGACGACGAGGACCGGCCGCGGTGAGGTCGAACGATTGGCGGTACCACGATGAATGGTCAGCGCCGACCGCGCCGAAATGTCACCCCGCTGAGGCAGTTTCGCTGCCATGCGTTCGCGATATCGTGGATAAAGGGTCCTCGGGGGAAACATGCCGTTCGGATGGCTGCCCAGGTCGTCCCATTGGGTGCCCAAGGCGATCTCGAAGGCACCCATTTCGGTGATGGTGTCGACGGCGGTCAGGTTGAAAGCCAGAGAATTGAGTCGCCGCCCCGTCAGCGTCGCGTCCGGAGAAGGGAAATCGCGGTGCCAGGGTTGATCGGCCGCTCCGGGGAGGGGGATGTCGAAGCCGACCTCGACGATCCGATAATCGGGCCCCAGCACCGCCTCGCAGACCGCGACGAACCAGGGGTGGGTAGCGATATCGACAAAGCCTTGCACCCGTTCGGGGTGGACCTCGACATAGAAACGCTCGGGCCCGCGCGGAAGCGCGCCGCCGGGTACCGATTTCGCTTCCTCGAACAGGGTCTCGATGTCGCCGCGCATCCGGTCCGCCCACTCCGGGGAGAAGGCCCCCTTCAGGGCAATGATGCCGTCGCCATAGAGACCGCCCATGATGGTCGCCGTGTCATATGCCTGCGGTCTCTGATGGGCCGTCGCGGTCATGGATGCTCTCCCGAATAAATATTATAAATGGCTTCTCATCGCGTGGCGAGGGGGCTATCGGCCCGCGCCATGGTCAACGCGATCCCAGTCGCCTTCGAAGTAGAGGCCGCGGAAGAGGGCGAAGGCACGCGCTTCCACGTTCGGCTTGCCGGAACAGCGGACTCGCGCACTTACCGTGTCGGTGGCGGGGATCACCCGAATTACATTGATTTCTTCGCCGCCCTCGCCAGTGACTTCGGGACTCGGATGCCGCACGTCAACGAGGGGCCGCGGGCAAGCGAAGGGCCGGTGCCGGACTGGCGGCCGCTGATCGTCGACAATCTCAGCCCCCGCACGCTCGCCGGTTATGGCGACCCCGCCGTCCTCAAGACGGACGTGGGGTACATCCTCGTCGCAACGTCGAACGATGCGCCAGACGCCTTTCCGATCCTGCGCAGCGATGATCTCAAGACCTGGGTTCACGAAGGTTTTGTCTTTCCGGAGGGGGAGGCGCCGGACTGGACGGCGCACGGCCCCAAAGTCGGCGATTTCTGGGCGCCGGAGATGGCCAAGGTGGGCGACGAATATTGGCTGGTCTATACCGCCCGCCAGCGTTCCAACGCGCTCGCCATCGGCCTCGCCAAGGCCGCGACCCCTTTGGGCCCCTGGTCGGACCTGGGCCGTCCGCTCCTCAGCGGGCACGCGATCAACACGACCGATCTTCCCGATCATCCCGATCAGCCGGTGCTGAGCGGGGGGGTGATCGACTCGCATATTTTCATCGACTCGGACGGGTCCCGCTATCTTTTCTGGAAACGGGACACGAACGGTGTCTGGCCGCGGCCACTGGCCGGCCTCCTTCGGCGGCATCCCGAGCTGATCGGGGGTCTGTTTGCCGATGAACGGGATCGTCGGACCGCCGCCTTCGCCGCGGCAATTCAGCCCTGGGCCAACTCACGCCGCCCGATGGAGCGGTTCTTCCTGATGCAGCCGCTGATCGAGACGGTTCTCGACAACTGGCATCATGTGAAATCGGTGCTCGCCGAGATCGAGGAAGCGGCATCGATCCTCGACGCGATGAGCACGCCGATCCACGCGCAGCCGCTGTCCGCCGAGGGGGAGCTGATCGGAAGCGACGTCCTGGTCCTGACCAACGATCTCGATTGGGAAGGCCATTTGATCGAGGGGCCCTGGGTCACTCGCCAGCAGGGACGTTACTGGCTTTTTTATGCGGGCAACGATTTCGGCACCCCGGCTTACGGCATTGGCGTCGCCGCCGCCGATCATCCGCTCGGCCCGTACGTCAAGCAGGCCGAGCCTTTGCTCAAATCGACCCGAAGCTGGTGGGCCCCAGGCCATGCCTCGGTGGCGCCGGGCCTCGATGGCGAGCCGCAATTATTCTTTCACGCCTTCTTTCCTGGCACCGGGGGGTACAACGCCTTTCGGGCCCTGCTGACGACCAGGCTCCGTTTCACCAAAGACAAGGTCGAGCTCGCCTGAAGTCTCTCCACCTCAGGGTTGATTCATGGTCAGCAGGTCGTAGCTCGCCACCACCGCGTCGTCCTGGTTGAAGATGTAGACCGCCCACCGGACCTCGCCCATTTCGTCGTTCCTGACGCTCTTCGATTTGACCGTCAGCTCAACCCGCATGGAATCGCCGGGGTAGAGGGGAGTCTGGAAGCGAAGATTCTCCAGGCCGGTATTGGCAAGCACCGGGCCCGGCGCCGGATCGACGAACAGACCGGCGGCGAAGCTGAGGATCAGGTAGCCATGGGCCACACGCCCGTCGAAGATCGGGTTCGCCCTGGCGGCTTCCTCGTCCATGTGCGCGTAGAAATTGTCCCCGGTGAAGGCCGCGAAATGCTCCACATCCTCAAGGGCCACGGTTCTACTCTTGGTCTTTAGGGTGTAACCGATGTCGAGCTGGGAAATGCGCTTTCGAAACGGGTGAACGTCGCCTTCATTCTTCTCGGCTCCGGGCAGCCATTGCTTCACGACCGCCGACAGCATCTCCGGCGCGCCCTGGAGGGCGGTTCGCTGCATGTAATGGGTGACGCCTCGAATCCCGCCCATCTCCTCGCCGCCGCCGGCGCGCCCCGGGCCGCCGTGAACCAGGACTGGAAGGGGAGAGCCGTGACCGGTGCTTTCCCTGGCGCTGGTCCGGTCCAGGATCACCATCCGACCGTGATAGGCGCCGGCGCCGAGCACGAAGGACTCGGCCACCGTCTTGTCAAAGGTGAACAAGGACAAGGCCAGCGAGCCCATTCCGCGATTGGCGAGGGCGATGGCATCGTCGAGATCGCGATAGGGCATGATCGTCGACACCGGACCGAACGGCTCGACGTCGTGAATGGCCGGCGAGCCCCACGGATCGTCGGAGCGCAACAGGATCGGCTCGATGAAGGCGCCTTTGCCAGCCACCGGTGAAGATTCAGGATCTCCAGAGACGATCCTGGCCGACTTCGCGAGCTCGGTAACGGCTTCGCGCACCGACTGCAGTTGCTCGCGGCTGGCGAGCGCACCCATCGTGATGCCCTCTTCGCGGGGATCGCCAATCCGGACCTTGGCGAGCCGCGCAATCAGGGCTTCCTGGACCGCGTCGATATGTTCCGCCGGCGCCAAGGCCCGCCGAATGGCGGTGCATTTCTGTCCCGCCTTAACCGTCATTTCGCGCGCCACCTCCTTGATGAAGAGATCGAACTCCGGAGTGCCGGGTGCGGCATCCGGGCCAAGGATCGAGGCATTGAGGCTGTCCCGCTCAGCGATGAAGCGAACCGATTCCCGGGCAATGACCGGATGGGACTGGAGCTTCATCGCCGTCGCGGCCGAACCCGTAAAGCTGACGACGTCCTGAAGTGTCAGATGATCGAGCAAATCGCCCGTCGACCCCATGATCAGCTGCAATGCCCCATTCGGAAGCACGCCCGATTCGAGCATGATCCGGACGCAGGCTTCGGTGAGATAGCCGGTCGACGAAGCCGGTTTCACGATGGCCGGCACTCCGGCCAGGAAGGTCGGGCCCAGTTTCTCGAGCATGCCCCAGACGGGGAAGTTGAAGGCGTTGATGTGAACCGCAACGCCCTGGAGCGGCGTGTAGACGTGCTGGCCGACGAACGTGCCGCCCTTCGACAGATTCTCCATCTGACCGTCGATCAGGACCCGGCCGTTCGGAAGCTCGCGCCGCCCCTTGGACGAAAAGGAAAAGAGCGTCCCGGCGCCCCCTTCGATGTCGATCCAGCCGTCGGTCCGAGTCGCGCCGGTCTGGTAGCTGAGTTCGTACAATTCCTCCTTGCGCGCCATCACGGCATTGGCGAGATCCTTCAGCATCCAGGCCCGCTGGTGGAAAGTCATGGCTCGGAGCGCGGTCCCGCCGACGGTACGGGCGTGATCCAGCATCGCCTTGAAATCCAGCCCCTTGCTGCCGGTTTCTGCGACGACGTCACCGGTAATGGCGCTGTAGACAGGGGCAAGATCGCCGTCGCCGCTGACCCAGCCGTCGCGGGCGTAATTGAGGAGCTTGAGTGTCTTCATCGTCTTACCTCGAACAGGCTATTTGCCCGTGAAATTGGGCTTTCGTTTCTCCATGAAGGCGGCGACGCCTTCGCGATAGTCGTCGGAAAATCCGAGTTCGCGCATCGCGTCGCGCTGGCGGTCGAGCTCGGAATCGAGCGACTGGCCCCAGCTTTCGCGGATCATCGCCTTGATCCTAGCCAGGCCGCGGGTCGGACCGCTTGCGAAAAGTTGTGCCAGGGCGTCGACTTCCTCGTCGAGCCTATCGTCATCGACTGCTTTCCATATCAGCCCCCATTGCTCGGCTTTTTCCGCAGCCAATGGCTCCCCGGTCAGTGCCAGCCCAAGCGCCCGTGCCTGGCCGACCAGACGCGGCAGAACCCAGGTGCCGCCGCTGTCGGGGATGAGGCCGATGGCAGCGAAGGACTGGATGAATTTCGCGCTTTTCGCCGCGATCACCACGTCACAGGCCAAAGCGATATTGGCACCGGCGCCGGCGGCGACGCCGTTTACCCTGGCGATCACCGGCATGGGCAGCGTGACGAGCGTCCGGATCAGGGGGTTGTAGCGTTGCTCAACCGATTCCCCCAGGTCGACGGCCTGGCCCGGGGCGACGGCCCGGTCATTGAGATCCTGGCCGGCGCAAAATCCACGACCTGCACCCGTCAGCACCAGGCAACGGGCATCGCCGAGACCGGCAAGTGCGTCCGCAACCTCGTCGTGCATCTGGACGGTGAAACTGTTGAGGCGGTCGGGGCGGTTCAGGGTCAGGCGGGCGACTCCGCCCTCCAGCTTGAACTCGATCGTTTCGTAAGCCATGGCCGCGATCCATGAACGCAGATGAGACGGCCGACAAGGTCGCGCGCTCCATGCTGGCCGCCGAAGGCACCGGCCCGGCCTGGGGCGTCGAGATCGAAGAGGTGCGCGAAGGCTATGCGCGCGTTCGGATGACCCTCCGGTCGGATATGCTCAACGGCCACGGCATCGCCCATGGCGGCCTGGTCTTCGCGCTCGCCGACACGGCGTTCGCTTATGCCTGCAACAGCCGCAACGTCCGAACCGTCGCTGCCCAGGCATCGATCGTCTTCCTCGATGCCGCGATGCAAGGGGAGGTGCTGATCGCCGAGGCACAGGAAACGGCTCTTGTCGGACGGTCGGGCGTCTGCAACGTCAGCGTGCGGACGCGAGACGGGCGGCCAATTGCAGAATTCCAGGGATTTTCACGCAGCCTGGGTGGCGCCGTGATCGGAGGCACAGAATGACCGAAGCTTTTATCTGCGACGCCGTTCGAACCCCGATCGGCCGCTATGGCGGCAGCCTCGCTCAGGTCCGCGCCGATGATCTCGCAGCAATCCCGATCAAGGCGCTGGTCGACCGCAACCCGGATGTCGATTGGGACGAACTGGACGACGTCATCTACGGCTGCGCAAACCAGGCCGGCGAGGATAATCGCAACCTCGCCCGGATGGCCGGGCTTCTCGCCGGCCTTCCCGATCGTTCCGGCGGGGTCACCCTCAATCGACTTTGCGGATCCGGGATGGACGCAGTGGCGATGGCGGCTCGGGTCATCCGCGGTTCGGAGGCCGACATGATCGTCGCCGGGGGCTCGGAAAGCATGAGCCGCGCGCCGTTCGTCATGGCGAAGGCGACCAGCGCCTTCGACCGCAACGCCGAAATGTACGACACGACGATCGGCTGGCGTTTCGTCAATCCGAAGATGAAGCAGGCTTATGGCGACGACACGATGCCGAGCACCGCGGAGAATGTTGCCCAGGAGTTCCAGATCGGCCGTGAGGACCAGGACCTGTTCGCCGTCCGGAGCCAGGAAAAGGCATTCCGGGCCCAGGCCAGCGGGCGACTTGCCGCCGAAATCGTGCCGGTCTCGATTCCGCAGCGCAAGGGCGATCCCATTCTGGTCGAGAAGGATGAGCATCCCCGCCAGACCAGTGTCGAGGCACTGGCGAAGTTGAAACCGATCGTTCGCGTCGACGGCACGGTGACGGCGGGCAATGCCTCAGGGGTCAATGACGGCGCCGCCGCATTGATCGTGGCGACCGAGGCAACGGCGAGGCGTAACGGGCTTACGCCGCGGGCCCGGTTCGTCGGCGGCGCCGTCGCCGGAGTCCCGCCGCGTATCATGGGCATCGGCCCGGCGCCGGCGAGCGAGAAACTGCTCAAACGGCTTGGTCTGTCGATCGCCGACATGGACGTGATCGAGCTGAACGAAGCCTTCGCTGCCCAGGGCCTGGCCGTCATGCGCCAGCTCGGACTCGCCGACGACGATCCCCGGGTGAATCCCAACGGCGGAGCGATCGCTTTGGGTCACCCGCTCGGCATGTCCGGAGCGAGGCTGCTCCTCACTGCCACGGAGGAATTGCACCGCACGGGCGGCCGCTACGCCTTGTGCACGATGTGCATCGGAGTGGGGCAGGGGATCGCCACGATCATCGAGCGGGTCTGAGCCTGGCCTGACCGGACCGTGCGTCGCATCGGGACCGTCGTGCGTTGACTCCGTAGAGGCGGCCGGGTTCGTTGACCGAACGGTCGGTGAATGGTAGTTGGCAGAGCCGCAGGAGCCTGAAATGTACACGACGGAATTGCAGAAATCGAAGCCGGTCCAGAGCCTCGAGGATCCGGAAAAGCTGGCCGCATTCGAAGCACGGGTGGCGGCGGACGAGTTCATCGAGCCGAAGGACTGGATGCCGGAGGCCTATCGCCGCACGCTGACGCGGCAAATCTCCCAGCATGCCCATTCGGAGATCGTCGGGATGCTGCCGGAAGGCAACTGGATCACCCGGGCGCCGTCGCTTCGACGCAAGGCGATCCTGCTGGCGAAAGTCCAAGACGAGGCCGGGCACGGCCTCTATCTCTACTCGGCCGCAGAGACACTCGGCACGAGCCGCGACGAGATGATCGAGGCGCTCCACAGCGGCAAGGCGAAGTACAGCACCATCTTCAATTACCCGACCCTGACGTGGGCGGACATCGGCGCGATCGGCTGGCTGGTCGACGGCGCCGCCATCATGAACCAGGTCCCGCTGCAGCGCACCTCCTACGGGCCTTATGCGCGGGCGATGGTGCGGGTTTGCAAGGAAGAGAGCTTTCACCAGCGCCAGGGCTACGAGATAATGATTCATCTCGCTGCTGGGACCGCCGAGCAGAAGAGGATGGCGCAGGATGCGCTCAACCGATGGTGGTGGCCGTCGCTGATGATGTTCGGGCCGCCGGACGCGGACAGCCCCAACACCGCCCAGTCGATGCGCTGGCGGATCAAGCGAGACACCAATGACGAGCTTCGCCAGAAGTTCGTCGACATCACCGTACCGCAGGCGGAAGCGCTCGGGCTCACCGTTCCCGATCCAGATCTTCGCTGGAACGAAGCCAAAGGCGGCTACGATTTCGGCGACGTCGACTGGGAAGAATTCTACGCCGTCGTCAAGGGCGAGGGCCCGGTGGCCAAGGAGCGGATGAAGGCGCGTCGCGAAGCCTGGGAGAAGAATGCCTGGGTGCGCGAGGCCGCGGCGGCCTACGCCGAAAAGCATAGGCGCAAGGCGGAGGCGGCATGAAGGACTGGCCGCTCTGGGAGGTTTTCGTCCGTGCCAAGGGCGGCATGTCGCACCGCCATGTCGGCAGCGTTCACGCCCCCGATCCCGAAATCGCGCTTCGCCACGCCCGCGACACCTATACCAGGCGGATGGAGGGCGTCAGCCTCTGGGTGGTTCCCTCCGCGCGGATCGTCGCGTCCGACCCGTCCGACGATGCGGCGATGTTCGATCCGGCGGAGGACAAGATCTACCGCCACCCGACGTTCTACGACATCCCGGACGACGTGAAGCACATCTGATGGCCTCGCTGCCCCCGATCGACCTTCCGAGCAATGCCAGCGGGAAGGGAGCCTTCGACGCCCCGGCCACATCGGACGAGCGCCATGTCCTGTTCGATTATCTGCTTCGGCTCGGTGACGACAGCCTGATCCTGGGCCAGCGCCTCGGCGAGACATGCGGCCATGCGCCCTCGGTCGAAGTCGATCTCAGCCTTTCCAACATGGGGCTCGACCTGATCGGCCAGGCGACCCATTTCCTCAACCGCGCGGGCGAGGTGGAGGGGAAGGGCAGGGACGGGGACTCGCTCGCCTTTCGGCGGGACGTCCTCGATTTCCGCAATTGCTGGCTGGTCGAGCAGCCCAACGGCGACTTCGCGCAAACGATGGCGCGCCAGTTCCTGTTTTCGACGTGGCAGAAGCTTCTGTTGGAGCGGCTGATGGCTTCGAGCGATGCGTTCCTCGCGTCCGTGGCGGCCAAGGCGGTGAAAGAAGTTGCCTATCATCACGAACTCAGCGCCGAGTGGGTGATCCGCCTGGGCGACGGCACCGAGGAAAGTCACCGGCGCATGACGGACGGTCTGGAGTGGATGTGGCGGTTCATCCCCGAACTATTCGAGATGGACGAGATCGCCCAACGCGCAGCGCAATGCGGGATCGGCGCCGACGTCGGACTGTTCCGAGCCGATTACGACCGGATCGTCAGCGATGTCCTGGCGCAGGCGACGATCCAGCCGCCGGCGAACCAGCGACCGATCCTCGGGGGGCGGCGCGGCCATCATGGCGAGCATCTCGGCCATATCCTGGCGGTGATGCAGTTCCTTCCCCGAACCTATCCAGACGCGACATGGTAGCGGGGAAAGCGTATGTGGCCACTGAAGTCCCTGGGGACGGGCTGGAGCGCGTCTGGTCGGTTCTGGCGACGGTTGCAGATCCCGAAATCCCGGTAATTTCCGTCGTCGAACTCGGCATCGTGCGCGAAGTTCACGCCGACCGCGTGGTGATCACGCCGACCTATACCGGTTGTCCGGCCACTCAGGTAATCGAGCGCGATATCAGGGCCGCTTTGGATGAAGCCGGGTTTCGCGACCTCCATATCGTAACGACCCTGGCACCACCCTGGACCACCGACTGGATCAGCGCCGAGGGACGGCGCAAGCTTCATGCCTACGGCATTGCGCCGCCAATCCCCGCGGGGGAAAGGGACGTTAAATGCCCGCAATGCGGCTCGATTGAGACCGAAGAAGTCAGCCGCTTCGGTTCCACGCCCTGCAAGGCGCAATGGCGCTGCCGCGACTGCCTCGAGCCCTTCGATCTGTTCAAGTGTCACTGAGCCGAGCATGAGCGCGAGTTTTCACTGCCTTTCGATCGCCGAGATCGTTCCGGAGACTGCCGAGGCGAAATCGATACGCTTCTTAGTGCCCGACGCGCTCCGCGAGACGTTCGCCTTCAGGCCCGGTCAGCATCTGACCTTGAAAGCGAAAATCGACGGCGAGGAAGTGCGCCGGAACTATTCGCTCTGCGTCGCTCCCCAGGACAAGGAAGTCGTGGTGACGGTGAAGCGGATCGCCGGCGGTCTCTTCTCCAATTGGGCGAACGACACTCTGCGTCCAGGCGACACGCTCGAAGTCATGCCGCCGCACGGCAGCTTCACCTGGGATTTTACGCCCAAGGCGGCGAACCATTATGTCGGCTTCGCGGGCGGCTCCGGTATCACACCGGTCATGTCGCTTCTTCGGACCGCCTTGCTGAGCGAGCCGGAAAGCCGGTTCACGCTCTTCTACGGCAATCGCGACAGCCAGTCCGTCATCTTCCTGGAAGCGCTTGCAAAGTTGAAGAACCGTTTCATGGACCACCTGCAAGTCCATCATTTCCTTGCTGAAGAGTCCGAGGATATCGAATTGTTCAACGGCATTCTCGATCGTTCCAAATGCGACGATATCCTCACTCACCTGATCGATCCGGCCGAGGTCGCGGCTTTCTTTATCTGCGGTCCCGGGCCGATGATGGACGCCGCGGAAGAGTCGCTCCTCGGCCGCGGCGTCGACCGGGAAAAGATCCACCTCGAGCGATTTACCGCCGATCGGCCGGTCGAGGCGCTCCAGGCGCAGCTCGAGGCGATGTCGAGGGGTGCGGAAGGCGCCAATCTCACCGTCACGCTCGATGGCCGCAAGCGACGAGTGCCGTTCAGCGCCGAGGCCGGCAACATCCTCGACAGCGTCAGGCTCGCCGGCCTTCCGGCCCCGTTCGCCTGCAAGGCGGGCGTGTGCGCCACGTGCCGAGCGAAGATCGTCGCCGGCCAGGTCGACATGGCGGCCCGCTACGGCCTGACCGATGAGGAAGTCGCCGCCGGCTACGTCCTTACCTGCCAGTCGGTCCCGAAGAGCGAGAGCGTCGAGCTCGACTACGACGCCTGATCTTTCACGGATCGCCGGCCCTTAGTCGGCTCGAACCGATCCGAGCCCGTGGAGCATCAGGTCCACCGCCATATCGGCCAGCTTTTCTGCACTCATTCTCCCCTCGGGACGGAGCCAGGTATGGGTCCAGTTGATCATCCCGAAGAACAGCATCGTCAGCGGCAAGGTGATCGGATTGAGATCCGGCCTGATATCGCGGATCAGCGTTTCGACGACGGCGATGATCCGTCTCTGTTTCGCGACCACTTCAACGCGTTGCCGGTCGGGCAGGTTTTCGAGCTCGTTGAGAAGAACTTTGTGGCTGTCGCGCGCGCCAACATAGAGCCGCATGAAGGACAAGGTGAGCGCGCGCAGCCGTTCCTCGGCGCTGCCGGTCTGCATCGCTTCGTCGGCGGCGTCGACCAGGGCATCGAGATGCGCCGCCATTACCGCGTGGAGCGTGTCGTCCTTCGACGGAAAATAATGGTAGATGAGCGACTTGGAGGTCCTGCACGCCTTCGCCAGATCGGCGACGGACGTTCCCTGGAATCCGCGTTTGCCATAAAGCCGGGCGGCGGCGGCGAGGATCGCGTCGCGCCTTTTGTCATAATCGGGGGACTGCGGCCTCGCCATGACCCACCCTAGAGGGCTTTGAGCCCCGGTGAAAACACCCGCCGGACTATCGGGTCCCGAAATGCACTATGGAAACCGACGACGAGGCTTGCCTCAGCGCGCGATCCTCGAGCTCCCGCCCGAATTTTGGCTGTCATGATAGTCAATCGCGGCTCGGGTGACGTTCTGCATCAGTGCCATTCGCGTGGGGAGAGGAGTCGCCGTCCGTCCGATCATCACGGCCAAGGCATAATGGCGGCCGTCGGGCGAGGTGATGATGCCGATATCGTTATAACCGGTCTGTGTGGAGCCGAGCACCTGGCCCGTGCCGGTCTTGTGGGCGATTCGCCACCCTTGGGCGAGACCGCCAGTCAGACGCTGCGGACCAGTGCGGGTGCGGGACATGACCGACAGCAGGCGTTCGGTCGAGCGCGGCGAGAGCAGCTCGCCGCGGCGAAGGCGGGCAAGTCCCGCCACCAGACCCTCGGGGGTGGCGCCGTCGACCGGATCGGCGACATATTGGTTGAACAATTCACGCCGGCGTTCGATCGGCACGTTTGCCCGCGCACGATAGAAAGCATTGCCGGTGGAATAAGCCGGGCTCCATTGAAGTCCGGCGATCTGGGTCTGCATGATCCGCTCGCCGGGTCCGAACCGGACGCCGGCGATGGCGTGGCGCTGAAGCAAAGCGCGCACGGAATCGGGCCCGCCGCTGCGGCGTAGAAGGAAATCGTTGGCCGTGTTGTCGCTTCGGGTCATGGCCCGGAACAGCAAATCCTCCAGAGTCGTCGTAAACCCATCGGCATCGATCTGCTGGGCGATCGGCTGGTTGAACAAAGTCAGATCCTGGCGGCGAAGGGTCACCTGCTCGGAAAGATCAAGCTGCCCGGCATCGACCGCCTGGAGGGCATTCACGGCCACCCAGAACTTGCTGACGCTCTGCTGCGGGAAATAACGGCCACCGTTCCAGCTGGTGGTCCAGCCGGTTTCGACATCGCGCACGGCGATTCCGACATCACCGTCGAAATTGCGGCCCAGGGTCTGGATCCGTTCAGCCAGGGCGCGCTGCGCTGCCAAGGTTACGGGTGAGATCTGGGGAACGACGGGTGTCGACGGTTGCCGCGTCGACCTTTGCGGTGCCGGCCGCTGCTGCAGCGATCGCTGCTGCCTGACCGGCCTGCTCTGGGCGGCCAGCGTCGCTATTTGCGTGCGCGATTCAGAGACTGCCGAATGCGCCTGTGGAATGCATCCGGTCAGCAGCAGGGCCGGAAACAACACGCCAAAACGCGTTCTGCTTTCAATTCCCGCTCTGCCAGTCCCCATTATCCGCTCCCAACGCTAACATCCTGTGCCCCAAGGATTAGAATCATAGCCACGCTGAGTTTGCTGTCAGCTTAATCTTGTTCTGCAGAGACGAGCCGTTCGCCTGGCGCGACAGATTGAATCGAAATGAGTCTACACGGCCTTTGATATAACGTATCGCGCGGCCTCCAGGGGGCTGGTTTCGCTATCGGAGCAATGATTTGAAAATGCGCGCCCTGTTGCTCGCCGCCAGCGCCGTCGGCCTGGTCCCGGCCGCCGCTCAGCCGCCGGTACCTGCCGAAGGCCAGACCGACGCCGAGGACCATGTCCACCAGGATACCGAGGAAGCCATCGTCATCACCGCGCCGTTCGTGCGCGATCTGAATCTGCTGGCCGGCACGGCGACCCTGAGCGGAAGCGAGCTCGTTCGTGACATGCGGCCTCAGCTTGGCGAGACCCTGACGCGACTCCCGGGCGTTTCGGCGACTTCCTTCGGCCCCGGGGCTTCGCGGCCCGTCCTGCGCGGATTTCAGGGTGAGCGAGTACGAGTCCTCGTCGACGGCATCGGCTCGATCGACGTCTCCAATACCTCGGCCGATCATGCGGTGACCATCGATCCGATCACGTCCGACCGGATCGAGGTGCTTCACGGTCCGGCGGTGCTCTTGTTCGGAAGCCAGGCGATCGGCGGCGCCGTCAACGTCTTCGATCGCCGGATCCCGCGCCGGGTTCCGCCCGACGACGTGCATATCGATGCGATCGGCAGCTACGCCTCGGCGGCCGACGAGTTCAGCCTGGGCGGCGGAGTTGATGTTCCGATCGGCGATGGCGGCTTCGTTCTTCATGCCGATGGCAGCTATCGCGAAGGCGACGACCTTCGTATCGGCGGTTTCGTTCTGTCTCCGGCGCTCCGGGCCGAGGAACTGGCCCGCGCCGAGGAAGAAGAGTCAGAAGGCCACATCGAGGAGGCCGAGGAAGCGCGAAGCTTTGCCGCTCTCGAAGGACGTCTGCCCAACAGTGCCACACAAACCTGGACCGCCGGTGTCGGCGCGGCATTGATCCGGGATGCCGGCAATCTGGGGGTTTCGCTCAGCCTGTTCGATAGCCGCTACGGCGTGCCCGCGCGCCCGGGGGTGGGCCACGCCCACGAAGAAGGGGAAGGCGAGGACAGCGGCGCCGAGGAAGAGGCGGCCGACGTCGCTATCGATCTCAGGCAATATCGGGCCGACGTCCGTGGCGAGGTCCAGCTGGGCGGCCTGTTCGAGACACTCCGGGTTCGCCTCGCCGTCGCCGACTACGAGCATACGGAGTTCGAGGGAGAGGAAGTCGGCACGATCTTCAAGACGCAGGGCATGGAAGGAAGAGTTGAGGCCATCCAGGCGGACCGCGGTGGCTGGCGGGGCGTCGTCGGCGGCCAGTTCTTCGTCCGAGACTTCGAGGCCATCGGGGCCGAAGCCTTCGTCCCCCCCAATGACTCCAGTCAAATGGGTATCTTCGCCTTGCAGGAAGTGGAGATGGGGCGGCTCGAGCTAGAAGGCGCGGTACGTTTCGAGCATGCCACCGTCGGCGCCCGCAGTCTCGGACTCGACCGAAGCTTCAACGCCTTTTCAGTGGCTGCCGGCGCTTCCTACGAAGTTGCTCCGCTGGTGAAGGTGGGCGCCAATCTCTCCCGGTCGGAACGGGCGCCCTCCGCGGAGGAACTCTTCTCCAACGGGCCGCATGTCGCGACCCAGGCCTTCGAGCGCGGCGATCCCAATCTGGGCAAGGAGCGGAGCGTCGGCGGCGAGGTCTATGCCCGGGCCCAGATTCCCGGCCTCCAGCTCACCGCGACCCTGTTCGGCAATCGCTTTTCCGATTACATCTTTCAGGCCGCGACCGGAGCCGAGGAGGACGGCCTTCCGGTGTTTCAGTACTTCCAGACCGATGCGACCTATTGGGGAGTCGAACTGGGGGCAACGATCGGTCTCGGCCAGATCGGGCCGTGGCGGCTCAACTTCGACGGCGTCGCCGATTATGTCGAAGCGACGATCGCTGACGGAGGTGGACCGGTCCCCCGGATCCCGCCCTTGCGCATGCTCGCCGGGATCGAGGCCGAATCCGCCAATTTCGATGCTCGAGGCGAGATCGAACATGTCTTTGCCCAGCGCCGCGTCGCAGCCTTCGAAACGCCGACCGCGGCCTTCACCCTGGTCAACGCGTCGGTGACGTGGCGTCCCTGGGGACGGAGCAATCCGTCCAGCCTGATCCTGGCCGCCAACAATTTGTTCGACGTCGAAGCGCGGCGTCATGCCTCGTTTACCAAGGATTTCGTGCCGCTGGCGGGGCGGGACCTGAGGTTGAGCTTTCGAATCAGCTTCTGACGCGACACTTTGCGACAAGTTTGCTGGTACCCGACAAAGTTCCGGGACACCTCGGTGCGAAGTGGAGCCTCAATGCTTCACCATCTACGAGAGCGGAGTTCATCATGAAGAACGTAGCTATCCTTGCCGGCCTGGGTTTGCTGGCCATTACCGGTTCGGCTATCGCCCAGCCTTCCGACGGCCCGCGACGCGAGCGCGGCGCCGACATCAATCGTCAGCAGGTGATCGAGCGGACCGCCCAAAGGTTCGATCGCCTCGACCGCAACCATGACGGCCGTCTGACTGCCGAGGAGGCGCAGGAGGCTCGGAATGAGCATCGCGAACAGCGCGCCGGCCGCGCCTTCGCTCGGCTCGATCTCGATCGCAACGGCAGTGTGACGCAGGCGGAATTCGAGCAGGCGCGGAGCCAGCTCCGCGGTCAGCGCGGTGAGCCCCGGGCCGAGCGCGGCATGCGTCGAGGCGGGCGTTTCATGCGCCGTGCCCACAACGCCGATGCCATGCGCTCCGGCCGGATGTTCGGCGAGCAGGGTTTTATCACTCGCGAACAGTTCCAGGAGCGCGCTTTGGCACGCTTCGACCGGCAGGATCAGAATCGCGACGGAACCGTGACGATCGCCGAGCGGCGCGAGGCGTCGCAGCATCGGCGCCAGCAGCGCCACGAGCAACGAAGTCGCGACTGACATCGATCAGATTGTCGGTTGATCAAGGAGGCGAGCGGTCTGCTCGCCTCCTTTTTCGTTCGCATTCAAAGGCCAGAAACTGAAAATTACATCGACTGATCTCGTTTAAGTGTCTCGGTCGAATTTTGTGACACATTGTCTGCAGTCCTTCGGAGTCGGGAAGCCGAAGGGCACCGGGGGGCAAGATCATGGTCTATTACAGGCTTTACCTGCTTAACCCGGCCAATGGCCGGTTCATCGGCTTCGAGGAGATCGAGGCGCCTGACGACGTTGAAGCCGTCCATGTGGCGCTGCAGCATTGCGGCTCCCAGCCACTGGAATTGTGGTGCGGCAAGCGCAAGGTGAAGAGTTTCCCGGCGAGGAATCGCACCGCCGAAGCCTAAATTCCAACATTCTCCCTCGGAAGCAGGATCCGGGCGATCAAGCCGCCCTGAGCCTGGTTTTCCAGCACGAGCGAACCATTATGCGCCTGCGCAGCCGCCCGTGCGAGCGTGAGGCCAAGGCCGCTTCCGCCGGTTTCCCGGCTTCGCGAGCTTTCCAGGCGGACGAAGGGCAACTGAACCTGGGCGAGCTCGGATTCCGGTATCCCGGGACCCTGGTCCGAAATTTCGATCGCGACATGTTTCTCCGACGCGCGCACCGCCGCCCGCGCCGAGCTGCCATATTTGACGGCGTTCTCGATCAGGTTGCGGATTGCCGGGCGAAGCAAAGCGGTCTGGATCGAGGCGGTGACGCGCCCGCCCGGCTCCATCTCGACATCATGGCCAAGGTCGCGGAACTCTTCGACGATCGAATCGACGAGCGCGGTCAGGTCGACGCTTCGGGCCGGTTCCATCGACCGCCCCGACCGCGCCAGCGCCAGGGTGTTGTCGAGCATCGTCGTCATTTCCTCGATCGTCCTGATCATCTTTTGCCGCTCTTCTTCCGGTTCCACGCTTTCGGTGCGGATCCTGAGCGAGGCCAGGGGTGTTCGGAGATCGTGGCCGATGGCCCCCAGCATCCGGTCCTTCTCGTCGAGCATGGCGCCAACCCTGCCACTCATGGCATTGAACGCCTCGATCGCCCGCTTGACGTCGGCCGGACCACGCGGCTCGACGCGCGGCGCTTCGCCGCGGCCCTGAAAGCGCTCGGCCGCGAGGGTGAGATCGCGCAGCGGCCGGGCCAGTCGAGTCGCCATCCAGATCATCGCCCCGAGCACGATCAGGTAGATGAGCAGGGTAGAGCCGGCCGCTCTGGCCGCCAGCCAGGGGTTGGGCCGCTGAGTCACCATCCGCGCGTTGAGCCAGGTCCCGTCGGCGAATTGCGCCGACATCAGCAGCATTTGCAGGGGACGGCCGTGGTCTCGCCGCCTAGGTGGCAAAACGTCTGCGCTGACGGCTCCACGCGCGTCGCGAAGCACAAGCCCGTTCTCGGCCGCAGTCTCCCGAAGTCTCTGAGCGATCCGTCCTTCGCTCCGGCCCGGGTCCAGAACGCTGTCGGTATCGAGTGAGTATCGCGTCCGGCGCCCACGTAAGGGCAGGAGCCCCTCCCGCTGCTCCGGATCGACTGGCGCAATCCGTTGGGCGATGGTGACGAAGCGGCTGACAGCCGGTCCTTCGACCTGGGCGCGAGTTGCCCGCTGCCTTTCGCTGAAGACAAGACTGAAATTGATCGCCTGAGCGATCAGCAGCGCAATCGCCATCAGCAGCGCGATCTGGCCGATCAGGCTCTTGGGCAGCAGCCTGTTCACCCGCACAGGCTCACAATTTGCGAACTTCCGCAGCGAGCATGTAGCCACCGCCCCAGACCGTCTTGATCAGCCTGGGACTGGACGGGTCTTCCTCGATCTTCTTTCTCAAGCGGCTGACATGGTTGTCGATGCTGCGTTCGAAGGCGGCCAGTTCCCGACCCTGGCTGAGATCGAGCAACTGGTCCCGGCTCAGTACCCGGCGCGGACGAGTCACCAGAGCGTGGAGAAGGTTGAATTCACCGCTCGAGAGCGGTATCGCCACGCCGTCCCGATCGACCAGCTCGCGTTCACCCGATCGAAGGACCCAGGGACCGAAGGCGTAGGAATCCGCGTCCGGCGCCCGAACCCGGCCCGCACCTTCGTTGGCGCGCCGAAGCACCGCCTTTATCCGGGCCAGCAGCTCCCGGGGGCTGAACGGTTTCGTGACGTAATCGTCCGCCCCGATCTCCAATCCCACGATCCGATCCGTCTCCTCCGCCTTCGCGGTGAGCAGGATCACGGGTATCTGGGTCGTCGCGCGGATGTGGCCGGTCAGTGCAAGCCCATCTTCTCCCGGCATCATGACGTCGAGGAGAACGAGATCGATCGCATAAGCTGAAAGGATCTGGCGCGCCTGCGCGGCGTCGGCGGCTTTCGACACCCGGACTCCGTTTTTCGACAGATAGGAAGCGAGCGGGTCCCTGATGTCCCGCTCATCGTCGACCAGCAGGATGTGGGGTTCATCGGCCATTGCGGGCTCTTACCTTTCTCACCCCAAGGGGCGCCAGCGCTAGAATGTCGCGAATTGTGTCGCCGCCGTGCCGGTCGCATAAGAGGGCAATGAGCGGGGCGGTGGAAAAGGCGGCAGAGGCCTTGGCGCGTGGCGATCTGATCGCCGCATATGACCTGACGGCTTCCGCCGCCGGGGAAGAGGAATCGTCGGCCCTGCGCCATCTCCAGATACTCGCTCTCGCTCGAATGGGGGATACGGAGCGGGCCAGGGAAATGTTCGACAGCCATGGATTGGCGAAGTCGCCCGACCCACATCATAGAGCGGTCGGCGCGCGCCTGCTCAAGGACAGGGCGCTGGCGCTTCCGCCTGGCCAGGAACGCCTTGCGGCTCTTTCGGACGCCTTCGAAGCTTACCATTCCATCTATCTGAAAAGCAACGACTCGTTCCCCGGGATCAACGCCGCCACTTTGGCCTTCCTGGGTGATCGAAGCGAGCGTGCCGAGGCGCTGGCGAGAGCCGTGCTCACCGATCCGGCGGTGGCCGAGGGAGTCGATTATTACCGGGCTGCCACCCGAGCCGAAGCCTTGCTCATCCTGGGCCGGATCGACGACGCCTCCCGGGCGCTTCGCGCGCCGATAATTGGCGACAGTCACGATCATGGCGCCCGCTCGACCACCCGTCGTCAGCTGGCCATGATCGCGACGGGTCTCGACCTGTCGGAGAGCGAGCAGGACGCCTTGCTCGAGCCGCTCATGGCGCCGAAGGTCGCCCATTATTGCGGGCACATGTTCGCCGCCGACGCGGACGCCGAGGCGCGCATTCGCGCCGACATCGACGCCATCCTGGCCGAAGAGAAAGTGGGCTTCGCTTACGGCTCGCTGGCGTCGGGGGCCGACCTCCTCTTCGCCGAGGCCGTTCTCGATCGCGGAATCGAGCTCCATGCCGTTCTGCCGTTCGAGGAAGAAGACTTCCTGGCCCAGTCGGTGGTGCCCGGGGGGAAATCCTGGATTACCCGTTATCGCTCCTGCGTTCAGCGGGCCGCCGGCCTGACGCACGCCAGTGAAATGGAATATTTCGGCGATCCTGCCCAATATGGTTATGCCAGCCGCATCGCCATGGGGCTGGCCCGCCTGCGCGCCGCCCACCTCGGCGCCGATGCTGTCCAGATCGCCGTCTGGGACGGTAAGGCATCTTCAGGCCCCGCGGGAACCGGCGCCGACGTTGCCGCCTGGCGCGACAGCGGCGGCCGCAGCGTAGTGATCGATCCCGGTCCCCTCGATCGCGCGCTCGACCGGCCCGAGGCTCGGGTGAAGAGCGAATATCAAAGGGTCCATGCCGCGATCCTCTTCACCGATTTCGTCGGATTCTCGACCCTGAAGGAGACCCGGCTTCCAGCCTTTTGGGATGGCGTGATGCGCCACGTTGCCGCGGTCCTCGACGAGCATGAAGCGGAGGTCGAGTGCCGCAATAGCTGGGGTGATGCCCTCTACGCGGTCACGTCCAGCGCACCGACGGCAGCCGAGATTGCCCTCGAGCTTCAGGATCGGCTTGCGGAGTTCGATTATGCGACCCTCGGTCTGGACGGATCCGGCGGGATGCGGATCGGCGCGCATTACGGCCCCGCCTATCGAACGGTCGACCACATCACCGGCCGGACGACCTTCTACGGAACGGAGGTGTCGAAGGCGGCACGGATCGAACCGATCGCTCCGCCGGGTGCCGTGTTCGTGACCGAACCCCTTGCCGCGATCCTCGCACTCGAGGCGGGCGAACGCTTCGCGTGCCGTTATGTAGGGAGAATTCCCCTGGCGAAGAAATATGGCGAACACCCGATGTACCGGCTCAGCCGGGTCCGGGGGGACATGGGGTGAGGTTTGGGTCGCGCTTGCAGGTCAGGACGCGGTAGCGGGGTGTCCACGACAATATTCGCGAACTGCATCGACGAGTGGGAAATCGCCTGCCTCGCGGGCCATTCTTTCGCCGCCTTCGCAATCACCGGCGGCGACGAGCTGTCCCACCCGATCACCCAGGGTCCGGGCCTCGGCTGCCGATCGACGCGCGTTTGCCTCGCGGCGGGCCTCGGCGGCCAGATTGGCACCGTTGAGGCTCCGCCAGTCGAGCCAAAGGCCACGCGAATCCCGCGCTGCGGGGGCTGGCGCCTGAGCGGACGCAACGCCCGGCAGCAGCGCGGCCGCGAGAAGCAAGAAGCGGATCATATCGATCGCATTGTAGCACATTCAGTGAGTCTGGCATGAACAAGCTGCCGGACGGGCGCAAGGCAATGGTCCGAGCCCGGTGAAACTCATTGACGAAACGCTTATATGTTCCAGTGACGTCGCTTATAGCCTCCGATGGAAAGGACTTGCGGTAGAACGAATGCGTTTGTCTCGTCTTGGTCAGCGTCTGAAGTCCGCCATCGATCTCAGTCCTTTGCCCACCATCCTCACCGATCCCAATTTGCCGGACAATCCGATCGTCGCCGTCAACGACGCGTTCGTTCGGTTGACCCAGTATGAGCCGGACGAAGTGATAGGCCGCAATTGTCGGCTGTTGGCCGGGCCCGGAACCGAACGTCACCTTTCGCGGCAGCTCGCCGACGGCATCGCCGCCGAGTCTCCCACACTCGTGCAGTTGACGAATTATAGGAAGGATGGCCGTCCTTTTCTCAATGCCGTCATGACGGCACCGGTTTACGATGACGAGGGCAATCTGAGTTTCTTCATCGGTTCGCAGATGGAGGTGGAGAATAGCTCCGGCGAGGCGGCCGCGGAGGCCAGGAGCCGCTTCGGCCGCTTGTCGAAGCGGCAGCAGGAGGTGGCGCGGCTCATGGCGCAGGGCCTCAGGAACAAGCAGATCGCCGAGCGGCTTTCGATCAGCGAGAAGACGGTAAAGATGCATCGGGCGCAATTGCTCGCCCGAATGGAGGCGGCGAGCTCGGCGCAGGCCGTGCGGATCGTCGTCGAGGCCGGCGAAGTCGGCGGTCAGTGATCTTACGAAAATCGAGCGTTCCACGCACGGGTCGATGATCAGGCGAGCCGAAGCCGTCGAAAGA
>DASTDX010000099.1:0-20806 GCA_035710145.1 Allosphingosinicella sp. | reverse complement strand
GGATCCGGACATCCTCGCAGGGCCGCGCTTCGAACACTGGCTCCCGTGCCCAGGCGGCTGGCGCGATGGCGGCCAGGAGACCCGCGGCCAGGAGCTTTAGTCTCATATCCGGGAAGGATAAGAGGGACGGATGTCGGTCGGGATATGCGAAGTCGCGGCGAGGGCGGTTCGTGCCTCGTCGTCGAGCCGCGCGTAGCGTTCGAAGAAGGCCCGGGTGCCTTCATAATCGCCGTCGCCCTGGAGCCGGACGAGATCGCCGAGCAGATCCCGGATGCCCGCTTCCATGCGCCGATAATCGATCCGGAAACGCCGGACGGAGGGATCCCAGGCGAACGCGTTCTTTTCCCTGAGATAGGCATATTGGACGGCGGCGCCGCGCCCGTGCGCCTCATCGGTGCCGAAGCGAACAGCGCGGAAGATGCCGGCGAAATAGGTGGCCAGGGCCGCTTCCCGCTCCGCGGCGGGAAGTTCGTTTCGCTGCATCATGTAGAGGATGTTCCAGATCCCCATGACGTCGGCCTTGCACTCCTCGCTCGCCGAATAGAGGTCGCGGAGCTCGGCATTGACCGTGGTCTGGCGGCCGGCGACCGTGATCGACCCCGGGCCGAGGCTGTGGGCCAGCTCGTGGAACAGGGTCTCCTGGGTCATCCAGCGGCGACTGACCAGACGCGCCTGATCCGGGACGAGGATGAATTCCGCCATCGGCGCCAGGATCCGATCATATTTGGCCCCCAGCACGTTAGCGAGGATCACCTTCTTGGCGCCCTTGGATTCGCGGACCCGCTCGTCATTTGGCAGGTTGAAAGCGATCGTCTGAACCCCAGGCACGTTGTCGCCGCCGCCATGGACCTGGTCGGCGACCAGGATCGGCGAATCGAACCGCCGATTGAAATTCTTGTAGCGTTCCTCGACCGGCAGGTTGCGCTCCATGTCCGGAAGGAGCGCCTTGTAGCGATCGAGGGCGGCGCTTTCCTCCGGGTCCTTGATCGTGATGAAGGCCTCGAAGGCCGTCTTCTGGCCGTAGAGCGTGTCCGTGTAGACCTCGTAGGGCCCGATAACCGGCTCGATCGGCGTCCCGCTGATGTCCATCCAGGCGAGTTCGGATTCGTAATAATCGTTGGTCCGGAACGCCTGCGCGCGCAATTCGAGGAAACGGCGGAGGCTCTGATTGCTCGTCGTTCGAGCGGCCTGCTCGAGCAATCGCGCCGCCGGCTCCAGCCATTCGCGATAAGCCTCGCTATAAGGCACCGCGACCAGCCGATCTCCCTGCCGCCGGACCACGGTATAGCCGCTGGTCAGGGCCTCGCGCTCCCCCGGATGGGCCGCGAGATAGGCGTCGAACGCCGCCCGGGTGAGGTCCTCGGGATAGAAACCGGCGCCCGGCGGCATCGGCTGGTCGCCCCAGAAGGGCCGGTTCTCGGCAAGCGTGTCCCACGGGCCGAAATGGAGATCGAACATGTCGAGCAAGGCAGCCCGGTTGGTCACGTCGCTGGCTACGATCGCCTGCCGGATCTGCGGATTGCGCGCCGAACGCTGGCGAAGATAGATCTCGCTCATCAGCTCCGCCGCCTGGTTGAGGAGGTTCACGACCTGGCGTTCCTCGGCATTGAGAAAGCTGGTGTCCGGATTCATCGCGATATCGGCAAACCTGGCCCGCTGTGCGGCGAGATCATAATCGCCATGCCCCTCGGCAGCGGCGGGCGGGGGCGGCGCCGGCTGGGGCTCGGCCTGCGGCATGGCGCAGGCGGCGGTGGACATCATCAAGGCGGCCAGGAACGCGTTACGCACAATCTCATCTCCAATTCGTTTTCGTGCCCGGCTTTAGCGTTCGGAACCTCGTTCAGCTAGCCGGCCCGGAGTTCAAAAGGCGGGACGTCTCCGGCCGCCACAACCGCTTTCGGCAGCGAATTGGCGGCCGGCCAAGCGGCGTCACTGTTCCGTGCCCCGGAACCCGGCCTGCGCTGAAGCTTTGAAAAAGCGTGCGCAAAAGGCCTGGTCCTTCGGCCAGTGCAAGGCGCCCTTCGGGAAGGGTTCGGAACAGCTTGCAGACGCCCGAGCCCTTTTTCGGATTTGCTTCCTATCACGTGGCGCTGACCGCCGTCGGCGTCGGAATCATCCTGGCTTATTGGGTCCCCCGTTTCTTTTCGGGCCGGGAGCCGGCCGCCTCCGCTCTTCTGATCGTGGCGGGGGCCGCCATTTTCACCCTCCTGCCGGGAATGCCCGCCGTCATCGATCCCCGGAATGCTCCCAGGGTGTGGGAATATGTCAGCGAACTGGCGGTGATCGTCGCCTTGTTCGGAACCGGCTTGCGGATCGACAACCTGACCAATTATCGCCGCTGGCAGCCCACGATCCGCCTGCTGCTCGTCGCCATGCCCCTGACGATCCTGGCCGTGGCGCTGCTGGGCTACTGGCTGGCCGGGATGACGCTGGCCGGTGCCATTCTACTGGGCGCGGTTCTGGCGCCGACCGATCCGGTGCTTGCCGGCGATGTCCAGGTCGGCCCTCCGACCGAGGGTGGCGAGCATCCGGTGCGCTTCGCCCTCACCACCGAGGCGGGCCTGAACGACGGGCTTGCCTTTCCCTTCGTCTATCTCGGCCTCATTCTCGCCGCGGAAGGCTTCACCCCCGGCCAGCTCGCGCTCGAGTGGTTGCCCCGAGATGTAGTCTACCGGATCGGCATGGGCGCCGCGGCCGGTGCAGCCATCGGCTGGCTGCTCGGCAAGCTCCTCTTCTCAGTGCCACGGGACAACGCCCTGGCAGACACCGCGTCCGGTGTCCTGGCGCTGGCCGGAGTCCTGTTCTGTTACGGAGCCACCGAGCTGCTCGAAGGCTACGGCTTCATCGCCGCCTTCGTTACCGGGCTCGTCCTTCGGCGCGCCGAGGAGGGCCATGAGTTTCACGGTCGCCTTCATACCTTCAGCGAATCGATCGAGCACGCCCTGACGGCCGTTCTGCTGATCCTGATCGGCGGCATCCTGCCGGTTCTCTGGTCGGAGCTGGATTGGCGCTATGCGGCGATCGCGGTGGGACTCGTCCTCGTCGTGCGGCCGCTGGCCGGCTGGATAAGCCTGACCGGGACGGACCTGGTCCGGAGAGAGCGGCTGGTCGTCGCCGGCTTCGGGGTCCGGGGCATCGGCTCGATCTATTATCTGGGCTATGCGACCAGCCACATCGAGTTCGTCAACGAGGGGCAATTGTGGGCGACGATCACGCTGACGATCCTGGTTTCCACGATCGTTCACGGACTGACAGCCGGCGCCGTCGTCGAACGGGTCACTGACGAGGACAAGACGACCGCGGAAAGGAAGTAGCCTGCTGCCCAGTTAGCAAGGATCGTCCCTCACAAGCCGTCACGAGCCTAGCTGTCGTACCTCAGGCCCGGCGTTCGCGGCACGGCATTGTACGCCGCCTCATCCGAAGGCCAGGCGGCATCGCTGATGACCCGCCAGGTATCGCCTTCCCGCCTCAGCGTGATCAGAAATCGCGCGTAATTGGAGCGACTGTTGCCGTTCATGGTCTGGGTGCTGCGCATGTATCCCGTATCGACAGCGAGGTCGCCCATCACGGATCGTTTCTCGATCCGATAGCCAGTCGTCATCGTCATCCCGTCCGCCCGCATTCGCTCCGCGATACCCTGCGCCCGACGAGGCACCTCATCCCCCGACACGACGGGCCCGGGCCCTTGCGGACCGAGGAAGACGAACAGGCCCTCGGGATGGAAGGATTCGGCGATGGCCGCAAAGTCAGTCGCCCGTGCCTGTTCAAGACGATCATAATAGATGTCGAGAGAAGCGTTTTCGGCTTGCTCTGCGGGGGCCACCATCGTCAACAATGCGCCGGCGATTTGGGCAAACGTCATGCGATACCTCCCTTTTCGACTTACCTAGAGTTGACCGATAGCCGGCTTTCGCTCTTCAACTGCTTCAGCTGGCTGCCGGTGTAATTCGCCGCTCGACAAAGCGTCGCCATTCTTCGACGGCGAAGGACTGGTCCCAGCGATGGCAACGTGACGCCCCCCGCCGGCCCCCTTGGAGCCGTGGAGCGCAATTCCCCATTGCCCGGAGCTGGGCACCAGAATTCAAAGATGAGAGAAGTGTGGATGCCCCGCGTGGATTCGAACCACGATTGACGGATTCAGAGTCCGTAGTCTTACCATTAGACGACGGGGCAACGGGAGGGCCGCGAGATAGGCAGACCGTCCGGGCCTGTCAACGTGCCCCCGGCCCCCGTTCTTGCTCCCCTACCCCCCGGCGTGTACAACGTCCTCAGGTCAAAGGCGGCCTTCGGTCGCCTGGAACGAGAATATAAGAGAAGTTTGGGTCAATGCCGCAGCAGGCCGTCACGGCTACGCAAGCGCCGGCTTCAGATCCGGCCGCCCCGCTCGCCGGGGTCTTCCCGCCCCGTCGCAACAACGGCCGCCATACCTATGGCGCGATCGATCTCGGCACCAACAATTGCCGGCTTCTCGTCGCCCGTCCGACCGATGACGGGTTCACCGTCATCGACGCCTTCTCGCGCATCGTCCGGCTGGGCGAAGGCATGGCCACCAGCGGCAAGATCAGCGAAGCGGCGATGGATCGCGCCGTCTCGGCGCTCGCGGTCTGTTCGGAGAAGCTTCGCCGGCGCCGCGTCAGCCTGGCCCGATCGGTCGCGACGGAGGCCTGCCGGCGCGCCGTCAACGGCCGCCAGTTCGTCGAGCGGGTCCGCCGCGAGACGGGTATCTGCCTCGAGATCATCTCACCGGAGGAAGAAGCGCGGCTCGCCGTCTTGGGCTGCCATCGTCTGTTGCAGCCCGGCGACGGGCCCGCACTGATCTTCGACATCGGGGGCGGATCGACCGAGCTGGTGCTGATCGACACGGACGGCGAAACCCCACGGATGAAGTGCTGGTGGAGCGCGCCCTGGGGCGTCTATTCGCTGACCGAAAGCGAAGGCCGGGATTTCAACGGCCCCGAGGAGAGGCTGGCCGCTTATGGCCGGATGCGCGAGCGCGTCCGCCACGCCTTCCGCCACTTCGTGGAGCTCCTTCCGACGAACAAGAGCAACATCAGGCTGATGGGGACCAGCGGCACGGTGACGACTCTGGCGAGCGTGCATCTGGCTCTGCCCAGCTATGACCGCCGGGCGATCGACGGCCTTCACGTCCCCACCAGCTCGATGCGGGAGATCAGCTCAATGCTGTCGCGCATGGACCGCGACGAACGGTCGCGTTTTCCCTGCATCGGCTACGACCGGGCCGACCTGGTCGTCGCCGGTTGCGCCATCCTCGAAGCGATCATGGACATCTGGCCGGCCGAGACCCTGGGCGTCGCCGACCGCGGCATTCGCGAAGGCATATTGCGATCGCTGATGGCCCGCGACGGCTATTCGATCTGATGAACCGGCGCGAACGCCGCCGATGAGCCGAAGCCCCAGACAACGCGTCCGGACCGCCAAGGGCCGAAAGATCGGCTCCACCCGCTGGCTCGAACGGCAGCTGAACGATCCCTATGTGAAGAAAGCGAAGGCCGAGGGCTATCGCTCGCGGGCGGCCTACAAATTGATCGAGCTGGACGAGAGATTCGGCTTCCTGAAGGGGGCGAAGAGGATCGTCGACCTCGGCGTCGCGCCCGGGGGCTGGACCCAGGTGACGCGAAGGAAATTGCCGCAGGCCCTGGTCGTCGGAATCGACCTTCTCCCGACCGACCCGATCGACGGTGCGGTCCTGCTCGAAATGGATTTCATGAGCGACGAAGCGCCCGAGAGGCTCAAGGAAGCCCTCGGCGGCCCTGCTGACCTCGTCCTGTCGGACATGGCCGCGAATACCGTGGGCCATCCCCAGACCGATCATCTGCGGACGATGGGTCTGGTCGAAGCCGGGCTGATGTTTGCGACAGAAATTCTCCGGCCCGGCGGCGCCTTCGTCGCCAAGGTCCTTGCCGGCGGCGCGGACTCCGGCCTGGTCGCCGAGCTCAAGCGCCAGTTCAGCACCGTCAAGCACGCCAAGCCTCCGGCCAGCCGGAAAGGCTCGTCTGAATGGTATGTCGTGGCGCAGGGATTCAAGGGCGTCAGGGAGCAGGCCCCGGAAAGCTGGGACTAGCTTCCCCTCGCTTCCTCCACCGCCTGCTTCAGTGCCTCGTAGCCGACGGCGCCTTCCAGGACCCGGTTGCCGACGACGAAGGTCGGGGTGCCGGTGGCGCCGATCGCCCGGGCGAGCTCAAAATTCCGCTGGAGCTCGGCACGAAATTCGTCGGTCAGGACCGCGGGCTGGAGCCCGAGCGCCTGGCGCACAGTGTCGCGCACCGTTTCCGTCGGTCTCGCCGTCGCGAACAACCGGTCGTGGAAGGGCCGGAACCGGCCCGCCTTGGCGGCGGCGAGGCTGAGCAGGGCCGCCTGCTCGCTGTCGGGTCCGAGCACCGGATATTCGCGCCAGACGACCTTCAGGCGCGGATCCTCGCGAAGCAGCCGATCGACGTCGGGATTGGCCGCCCGACAGAAGCCGCAGGCATAATCGAAGAATTCGACCAGGACGACGTCGGCATCGGCGGCGCCCGCCCAGGCGCCGTGGAAGGGCGTTTCAAGCGCCGCCCGATGCTGCTGAAGGACGCCGACCGTCTCGCGCTGGCGAAGCTGCTCGATTGCTTCCGGCAGGATTTCGGGATTCTCCATCAGATAGGAGCGGATGAAATAGCCCGACGACCAGGCGACGGTGCCGGCACCGATCAAGGCGCCGATCAGGCCACCGATCAGCCCCGACTTCCAGCCGCCGAACGACGGAGGTGGCGCCGCCGCCATCAGCGGTCCCGACGGCGGGCGACGGCGGTGCGCGAAACCATGGCGATGTCCTGGGCGCGAAGCCAGTCCGGGGTGCCCACCGGGATTCCCATCATCGCCTGTTCCGCGTTCGGCAAAGCAAGCGCCGGCTCGCCCTGGAGATTGTAGCGTTCGGCCGTGGCCAGCGCGGCCCGCGCCGGATCGCCCTCGCGGTCGTAGACGATGCCAAGCTGATACCAGGCGAACGGATTGTTGTTGTCGCGCTGGACGGCGATCCGGAGCACACGCTTCGCTTCCTCGAAATTCTCCGGTTCCTCGGTCGAGATCAAGGCGTGGCCGAGCAGGGCCGAAATCAGCGGCTGATCGGGGGCTATCCGGACCGCTTCACGAAGCGATTCGAGGGCCTCGCGCGGACGCCCGGATTCGAGCAGGATCTGCCCCTTCAATTCCAGGAAGAAGGGATCGGCGGGCCGATCGGCGACCAGGCTGTTCGCTTCCGCAAGCGCGCGATCCGGATGCGCCGCGCGATGAAATGCATAAGCGCGCGCATAACGGCCGGGAATCGACCGATCGCTATCCGGATAGCGGTTGAAGACCTGCCGCGTGTCCTGGACGTAGCCGGTCAGCTTCGCCTTCACCCGCTGGAACCGTTCCTCCAACAAAGGATCGGTCGCGCGATCCCAGGCCGGATCGGCGGAATAAGTGCTTTCCAGCCGCGAGATGCGCTCCTGGTGCAGCGGGTGGGTCCGCGCATAGCCATTGTCCTGCGGGATGTTCAGCCGGAACTCGAGATTCTGGAGACGCCGGAAGAAAGCCAGCGATCCCCGACCGCTGATCCCTGCCCGCGCCAGATAGGAGGCGCCGGCCTGGTCGGCACTATTCTCCTGGACCCGGCTGAAGGCCAGGAAACGGCCCATCGCCGCCTGCTGACCCATGGCCATGATCCCCATGCCGGCTTCGCCCGCGCCCGCCGCCATCGCCGCGGCGCCGAGGAGCAACGAGAGGATGCTGATATGGCCGGCCTGTTCGATGCCCTCGTGGAGGCGGATCATGTGACCGCCGGTGACGTGGCCGAGCTCGTGGGCGATCACGCCCTGAACTTCGTTGGCATTGTCCGCCTCGGTGACCAGCGCGGAGTGGAGATAGACGATCTGGCCGCCGGCGACGAAGGCGTTGATCGAATTGTCCTGGATCAGGATGACCTGGACGTCGTCGGGCCGAAGCCCCGCGGCCTCGATCAGCGGCCGCGAAATGTCCCTGAGCAGAAGCTCGGTCTCGGCGTCGCGAAGGATCGATTGTGCCGAGGCAGGCTGGATCAGAGCCGCGAAGCTCAAGGCGACGAGCATCAGCAACCGGGCGAGGTAAATCGCCGGGCGACGAGTCATTGAGGAAACTGGCATCCTCGCCCTTTCCCCCTCGCCGGCTGAACCGGCGATGAAACGGCCGGCGAGACGGCCACCAGGGCCGCCTCGCGTACCGAGATGAGGATCAGGCGCCAAAAGTCCTCTGCCACCAGCCACGCCGGGGCGAACCATCTTCGTTCGTTCCGTCTTCGCCGGCTTCGGAAGCGTTCTCCGCCACCGGTTCGGCGACCGGAGCGGGGGCCTTTCGGCGGCCGCGGCGGGGCGCCGCTTCCTGGTCATTCGCGGCGGCCGGGGCAGATTTTTCCCCGCCGGCTGCGGCGGTCGGCGCCTCGGCTTCGACCGGACGCTTGCGGCGGGTTCGCTTCGGCTTGGCGGGCGCGGTTTCCGATGCTTCTTCCGGCGTCGCCTGGGGTTCGACGGACGCGGCGGGTGCCTCGGGCGCGGCTTCGGCCGGACCGGGCGCACCGGATTCCGCGGCAGCGACCTCGGCTACGACCGACTCGTCGCGTTTGCGGGCACGCGGGCGGCGGCGGCTCTTGCGGGCCGGCTCCTCCCCCTGGGTCTCGACCGGAAGTGCTTCGCGCACAAGCTCTTCAGGCGCCGAAGCTTCGCCTGGTTCGGTCGTCGGTGCCTCTGCGCGCTCTTCGCCGGCTACGGCCTCGCGCTCGCCTTCGCCTTCGCCACGATCGCGTCGGCGACCGCCCCGCCGGCCGCGGCGACGACGTCGGCCTCGGCCCTCGCCACCTTCGCCCCTTTCCTCGCGGGATTCGCGGCGCGGCGCACGCGCTTGCGTTTCGCCCTCGGATTCCTCGGCTTGCTCTTCTTCCTCTTCCTCGTCCTCGTCCTCGATGAAATCGTCTTCCGGCACGGGAAGGACAGAGACCGGGGCCGGCCGGGGCCGTTCGGCCGGTGGCGGGCCGAAGGACTCGACCGTCATCTTGGCGCCTTCGAAGCCCTCTTCGATGAGCACCTCGATCAGGACTCCGTAACGCTGCTCGACATCGCTGATTTCGGCGCGCTTGCGGTTGAGCAGGTAGATGGCGGCGTCGCGGCCGGCGCGAAGGACGAGCCTGGAACCGCGACCGCGGGCCGCCTCGTCCTCGAGCATCCTCAGCGCCGAAAGGCCGGCGGACGACGCGGTCCGCATCAGCCCGGTGCCCTCGCAATGCGCACAAGGACGGGTGGAGGCCTCGAGCACGCCGGTGCGAAGCCGCTGGCGGCTCATTTCCATCAGCCCGAAGGAGGAGATCCGGCCGACCTGGATTCGGGCGCGGTCGTTCTTCAGCGCGTCCTTCATCGCCTTTTCGACCTTCCGGATATGGCCGTTCGATTCCATGTCGATGAAGTCGATGACAACCAGTCCGGCCATGTCCCGCAGGCGAAGCTGGCGGGCGATCTCGTGAGCGGCCTCGATATTGGTCGCGTATGCGGTCTGCTCGATATTGTGCTCGCGGGTCGAGCGGCCGGAATTGATGTCGATGGAAACCAGAGCCTCGGTCGGGTTGATGACGACATAGCCGCCCGACTTCAGCTGGACTACCGGCTGATACATGGCGCTCAGCTGGTCCTCAGCGCCGTAACGCTGAAACAGAGGCACGGGATCGGCATATTCCTTCACCCGCCGGACATGGCTTGGCATCAACAGCTTCATGAAATTGCGGGCGTCCCGATAGCCCTCCGCGCCCTCGACGATCACTTCGTCGATGTCGCGATTGTAGATGTCGCGGATCGCTCGCTTGATGAGATCGCTGTCCTGATAGACCAGAGCCGGTGCCGAGCTCTGCAGCGTCTTCTCGCGGATCTCGTCCCACAAACGGGCGAGGTAATCGAAGTCGCGCTTGATCTCGGTCTTGGTCCTGGAAAGGCCGGCGGTGCGAACGATCAGGCCCATGCTGGGCGGAAGATCGAGATCGGCCATGATCTGTTTAAGCCGCTTGCGATCGGAGCCGTTCGAGATCTTTCGGCTGATGCCGCCGCCATGGGTCGTGTTCGGCATCAGGACACAATAACGGCCGGCGAGCGACAAATAGGTCGTCAGAGCCGCGCCCTTGTTGCCGCGCTCTTCCTTGACGACCTGGACGAGAAGCACCTGCCGGCGCCGGATGACGTCCTGGATCTTGTAGCGGCGGCGCAGATTCTGGCGCTTGCGGCGAAGCGATTCCGCGTCGCTCTCCTCGGAGCCGTTCTCAGCATCTTCGGGGGGCGCCGGTACATCGTCGGCGCCATCGTCGTCGGATTCGGCGGACATCGGCTCCTCGTCGACCTCGACGACTCCGCCATCATCCTCCTGGTCCATTTCGGCCGCGCGCAGACGCGCTTCCTCCGCCGCATGTTCCGCTTCCTCGCGCAACAGGGCTTCGCGATCCTCTTTCGGGATCTGGTAATAATCGGGATGGATCTCGCTGAAGGCGAGGAAGCCGTGGCGATTGCCGCCATAATCGACGAACGCCGCCTGAAGCGACGGTTCGACCCGCGTAACTTTGGCTAGATAGATATTTCCCTTGAGCTGCTTGTGCTCGGCGGACTCGAAATCAAATTCTTCGATCCGGTTTCCCTTGATCACGGCCACCCGGGTTTCTTCCTGGTGGCGCGCGTCGATCAACATGCGCATGGTCATCAACTTCACTCCACGCGCCCGCTCCCGCTACGAAGGTCAGGAAGCGCGCGCGCTCGAATATGGACGGCTGCGCGGCGGTCAGAGGCCGCGCGTCTTGTGTCCGGGTTAAAAGAATGTTTGCGTTCGCCGCCTGGGGCGCGCCGGCGATGAGTGCCGGCCGAAGCCACCCGGATAGCAGGCCGTCGCCGAAAAGGCGTCGGGTCAGCCCGGGAAGTGAATGCCACATGCAGCGTCAACCTAGATGGCCGGCTGGCGGCCGGCGAATTCCCATCGCGCCGGGGAAGGTTCGTGCCCGCCCCATTCCGGCCCGATATTGCGCTGCTAGCACCTGGGGGACCAAGCGGCAACCGCCGCGGGCGAGGCACGCGCATTTTGCTGGACGGCGGCCGGCTGCGAGTTTCAAATGCCGCCGATCATGTGGTTGCTGGTTCAAATCCTTTGCGCTCTTGCCGCAGGCGCGGGCGCCGGCACCCTTCCGCTCGGCCAGGCCCCGGTGCGGGGGATCACCATCCCGCTCGCGGCGCCGTCGGGCCGAAGCGAGGCGCCGCTGCCGTCCGTGACCCGGGCCCGGACCGCGGACGCGCCCCTTGTCGTCATCGATCCCGGCCATGGCGGCCACGATCCCGGCGCGGAATCACCGTTCGTCGAGCAGCCCGAGAAAAATCACACTTTGGCCCTGGCGCTGGAGATCCGCGACGCCCTAGCCGCAACCGGCCGGGTGCGCGCCGCCTTGACCCGCGAGGACGACAATTATCTGCCGCTCGAGGACCGTTATGCCGTCGCCCGACGGCTCGGCGCCGACCTGTTCATCTCGATTCACGCCGACGCCGCTCCGAACGACGGCGCCCGCGGTGCGACCATCTACACCTTGTCGGAAGTCGCCTCCGACCGCCAGGCGGCCTTGCTTGCAAGCCAGCAGAACGAGTCCGTGCGGATCGCCGGCGCCCGGCTCGGCCGCGACGCCAACGTCAACATGATCCTCATCGACCTCGCGCAGCGCGAAAGCATGGACGTGTCGGCCGAGTTCGCCCGGATCCTCTATCGCGAGGCGGCGCCGGTCTTTCCGTTCCGGCCCGACTGGCACCGTTTCGCCGCCTTCATCGTCCTGAAGGCGCCGGACATTCCGTCCGTCTTGTTCGAATCGGGCTATCTCACCAACGAAACGGACAGCCGCTACATCGCCTCGCCCGAAGGCAGGCAGCAGATCGCGACCGGAATGCGGCGCGCGATCGAAGCCCATTTCGCGCGACGGGGCCAGAACGGCGGCTGAGCCAGGCCGATTGCCGGGAGAACATGCCGCGACTGGTGGCCGAGCTCCGGCGGAATCGCCTTTTGGCGGCCACGGCACCATTGCGGCCATCGGGCGCACCCCCTAAACTCGGGGCCTCATGAGTACGCAGCGTATCACCCTTCACCGGGATCTCGGCCGGTACGGCAGCCGCGCCGGCACGTTCGTTCGCGAGGCCTGGAGAAAGCGCTGGGTCAAGTTCCTGGTGGCTTTGCTGGCGCTGCCGCTGATCGCCTATTTCATCCTGTGGCTGATCTTCGCGCGCGGCCTGCCCTCGGCCGAATCGCTGCTCAATTACCAGCCGGTCCTGCCGACCTACGTCCGGGATGTGAACGGGCAGCCGGTGCAGAGTTTCGCCCGCGAACGCCGGGTTCAGCTCGCTTACGAGGAATTGCCCCCGCACCTGATCAACGCCTTCATCGCCGCGGAGGACCGGACCTTCTTCAGCCATTCGGGAGTCGATATTCCGGGGATCATCCGGGCGGTGTTCACCAACATGACGACCTCCGGCCGGCCGGTCGGCGCCTCGACCATAACCCAGCAGGTCGCCAAGAATCTGCTGCTGACGAACGAGGTCACCTACACGAGGAAGATCCGCGAGCTTTTCCTGGCGCGGAGGATGGAATCGGTGCTCGAGAAGGAGCAGATCCTCGAGCTCTATCTCAATCAGATCTTTCTCGGCCGGAATGCCTACGGGGTCCAGGCCGCGTCGCGCGCTTATTTCAACAAGGACGTCGAGGAACTGACGATCGCGGAAGCCGCCTATCTGGCCGTCCTTCCCAAGGCGCCATCCAATTACGACCCGGTTCGACGGCCCGAGCGAGCCCTGAGCCGGCGCAACTGGGTGCTCGGCGAGATGCTTCGCAACCGCTTCATCACTCCTGACCAGCATCGCTCGGCCGTGGCGCAGCCGCTGGGAACCCTTCGAAGCAGCCCCGACAGTATCGAGAATGTCGGCGGTTACTTCATGGAGGAGGTCCGCCGGCGGCTGATCGCGCGCTACGGCGAGAATGCCGAGGCCGGAGCCAACAGCGTCTATGCGGGCGGACTGTGGGTGCGGAGTTCCTATCATCCGGTCATGCAGGCGGCAGCGGAAGAGGCCCTTCGCGACGGCCTCGTCCGGTTCGAGAGCGGCCGCGGCTGGCGCGACCCCGGCCTCAGCGTCGACCTCGACGGCGACTGGCGATCGCAGCTTTCGCTGGCCGCTTTCGGCGCCGGCTATCCGGACTGGCGATCGGCCGTCGTCCTTTCGAAGGATTCCGGAAGCGCGACGATCGGATTTTCGGACGGTAGCACCGGTACCTTGCCGGCCTCGGCAGCGTCGATGCCGAAGCGGGGCACCGGCGAGCCGGCCTTCAGCGCCCTTCGCCCGGGTGCCATCATCGCGGTGGAACGACAGGGCGAATCCGGCGATTCCTACGTGTTGCGATCGATCCCGGAGATATCGGGCGGCTTCGTCGCCGAGGAAGTGGGATCGGGCCGGATCCTGGCGATGCAGGGCGGCTTCGACGCACGATTGTCCGATTTCAACCGCGCCACCCAGGCGCTGCGCCAGCCCGGATCCACCTTCAAGCCGATCGTCTACGCCGCCGCACTGGACAATGGCATGACTCCGGCCTCGATCATCGTCGACGGCCCGTTCTGCACGAACCAGGGCACGCCGCAGGCCAAATGCTTCCGGAACTTCTCGGGTGGCCATGCCGGCCCTCAGACGATGCGCTGGGGCCTCGAGCAATCGCGCAACCTGATGACGGTCCGCGCCGCCAACCAGACCGGAATGGACCAGGTCGTGCGGACCGCCCGCCGAATGGGCGTCGGCGACTATCCGCCTTACCTCGCCATTTCGCTGGGCGCCGGCGACACGACTGTCCTCCAGATGACGAACGCCTTCGCGATCATGGCTAATCAGGGCCGGGCGCTGACCCCGTCGCTGATCGATTACGTCCAGGACCGGAACGGCAGGATCATCTGGCGCGCGGACACGAGGCCCTGCGACGGCTGCAACGCGCCGGACTGGAATGGCCGGCCGATGCCGCGGCCGCCTCTGCGCACCCGGCAGGTGATGGATCCGTTGACCGCCTATCAGGTGGTCCACATGCTCGAGGGCGTGGTCCAGCGGGGCACCGCGACCGTCCTTCGCGACCTCAACCGGCCCCTGTTCGGCAAGACCGGGACGACCAGCGGACCGACCAACGTCTGGTTCGTCGGCGGCTCCCAGGACGTCGTCGCCGGAGTCTATGTCGGCTACGACCAGCCGCGGCCGATGGGCCATTACGCCCAGGGCGGACGGATCGCCGCACCGATCTTCAAGCAGTTCGCCCAGACCGCGTTCCGCGACATGCCGGTGGTGCCGTTCCGGGCGCCGCAGGGGATCAGGATGGTCCGGATCGACCGCCGCTCCGGCCGCAGGGTGTTCGGCGGCTGGCCGCCGGACGATCCGCGTGCAGCGGTCATCTGGGAGGCGTTCAAGCCGGAGAGCGAACCTCGCCGGACGATCGAGCGGGACTTGCCGCAGATCGCTGCCCGAACGCCGACCCGCCGGACCGCCACCGTGAGGCGGGAGCGCAGCGACAGCGACTTCCTGCAAAGCCAGGGCGGGATTTACTAGGCCCGCGGGCAACTATAGGCCTGCGGCGAAGCAGGCCGCGTCCCGGCGAAGGCCGGGGTTCAGCCGCGACGAAATCAGCTTGTGCCCGGGCCCCTGGCCAGGACGCAGTCCATTGGAGACCGAGTGATGCGCGCCGAAGCGCAAGCCCATATCGACCAGATCCGTTCCGCCCTCGATCTCCTGCGTCGGTTTCTCGACTGGGATCGGGCGCTGAAGCGGCTCGAGGAACTCAACGCAAAGGTCGAGGATCCGTCCCTGTGGAACGACCCCAAGGGCGCTCAGGACGTGATGCGCGAACGACGCCGCCTCGAGCAGGCGATCGGGGCGACCCGCGCCATCGAGCGCGATCTGCAGGACACCGTCGAGCTGATCGAGATGGCCGAGACCGAGGGCGACGACGCTTTGGTCGACGACGGCGTCAAGGCGCTGGCGGCGATGGCCGAGAAAGCGGAAAAGGACAAGGTGGCGGCCTTGCTGGCCGGCGAGGCCGATGCCAACAACACCTATGTCGAGATCAATGCCGGCGCCGGCGGCACCGAAAGCCAGGATTGGGCGGAAATGCTCCAGCGCATGTATGCGCGCTGGGCGGAGCGGCACGGGATGAAGGTGGAAGTGGTCGATCACCATTCCGGAGAGCAAGCCGGCATCAAATCGGCGACCCTGCTGCTCAAGGGCGAGAATGCGTACGGTTACGCCAAGACCGAAAGCGGCGTTCACCGGCTGGTCCGGATCAGTCCCTATGACAGCTCGGCCCGCCGCCACACCAGCTTCGCCAGCGTCTGGGTCTATCCCGAAGTCGACGACGATATCGACGTCGAGGTCGAGGAAAAGGACCTGAAGATCGACACCTATCGGTCTTCCGGTGCCGGCGGTCAGCACGTCAACACGACCGATTCCGCGGTCAGGATCACCCATGTCCCGACGGGGATCATCGTCGCCTGCCAGAACCAAAGATCGCAGCACAAGAACCGGGCCGAGGCGATGAAGATGCTGAAGGCCCGGCTCTACGAGGCGGAGCTTCAGCGCCGCGAAGCCGAGGCCAGCGCGCAGCACGCGGCCAAGACCGATATTGGCTGGGGCCACCAGATCCGATCCTATGTGCTCCAGCCCTATCAGCTGGTGAAGGACCTGCGCACCGGAATCACCTCGACTTCGCCGAGCGACGTGCTCGACGGCGATCTCGACCGATTCATGGCCGCCGCCTTGTCGCAGCGCGTGACCGGCGAAAAGGTCGAAGTGGAAGATGTCGATTAGGGGCTGGCCCTCGCGCCTGCGGGGCCGACGCCGGTCGGCGGGCCTGCTGGCCTTCGTCCTGCTCGCTTCCGGCTGCCAGGAACAGCAGGCCCAGTCGACTTTCCCCGATCCTCACCGACCCGTCGCCCCGATCGAATCCTCGCGCTACCTGAACGAGGACGCGCGCGACCGAAGCGGCGAGTTCGAAACGGTCACAAGGCTTGCCGAAGTGCAGCCGGGCATGCGGGTCGCCGACATCGGCGCCGGCGAAGGTTATTACACCGTGCGGCTGTCACCGATGGTCGGACCGGGGGGCCGGGTGCTCGCCGAGGACATCATTCCCGACACCATTCGCGACCTCGCCAACCGGGTTCAGCGCGAGCGGCTCGACAATGTCGCGCTGAAGCTGGGCCTGCCAAACGATCCGCAACTGCCGCCGGCCTCGTTCGACCGGATCTTCATGATCCACATGTATCACGAGATCGAGCGACCGAGCGAATTCCTGTGGAATCTGCGCGGCGGCCTGAAGCGCAACGGCAGCGTCGTCGTCGTCGACGCCGATCGCCCGACCGCCCGCCACGGGACTCCGCCTCGCCTTCTGGTCTGCGAGTTCGCCGCGGTCGGCTACGAGCTGATCCGGTTCGAGCGTCTGGCCGACACCGAATCCTATTTCGCGCAGTTCCAGGCGCGCGAAGCCCGGCCGGAGCCTCAGGACATACCGACCTGCGAATTATAGACTGGGCGGCGCGCCCGAAGGGCAATAACGGTAGCGCCTGCGGCGGCGAGGCGGCATAACCGGGCCATGCGCACTTACCTCGATCTGCTTCAACTGATCCTCGACGAAGGGGTCGAACAAAAGGACCGGACCGGAGTCGGAACCCGCTCCGTCTTCGGCCACCAGATGCGGTTCGATCTGGCCAAGGGCTTCCCGCTCCTGACCACGAAGAAACTTCACATCAGATCGATCCTGATCGAACTCCTGTGGTTCCTCAAAGGCGATACCAACGTGCGCTGGCTCCAGGAGAACCGGGTTAGCATCTGGGACGAGTGGGCCGACGAACAGGGCGACCTCGGCCCCGTCTACGGCAAGCAATGGCGACATTGGCAAGCGGCGGACGGCCGCGAGATCGACCAGATTGCCAACCTTATCGAACTGATCAGGAAGGATCCCGCTTCGCGCCGCCAGATCGTCACCGCCTGGAACCCGGCCGAGCTCCATCTGATGGCGCTCGCGCCCTGCCATTGCCTGTTCCAGACCCAGGTCGCCGGTGGGAAACTCCACCTGCAATTGTACCAAAGAAGCGCGGACGTCTTCCTGGGCGTGCCCTTCAACATCGCCAGCTACGCTCTGTTGACCCACATGCTGGCCCAGCAATGCAACCTCGAGCCCGGAACCTTTGTCTGGACCGGCGGCGATTGCCACCTCTACGCCAACCATCTCGACCAGGCCCGTGAGCAGCTGGGACGCGAACCCAGGCCGCTGCCGAAGCTGACGATCCTCCGCCGCCCGCCGGCAATCGACGAATATCGGTTCGAGGATTTCGAGATTTCGGACTACGAGGCGCACCCGCACATCAAGGCACCGGTCGCCGTCTGACCGCGCGCGTCGAATCCATCCGATTGCCTATCCCGGCACGGTCGTCGATAGGGTCCGCATGACGGACCATTCGCAGCAGGAAATCATTCTGGTCGTCGCCCGCGCCGACAACAATGTGATCGGCAAGGACAACAAGCTGCCCTGGCACCTGCCGGCCGACCTCAAGCATTTCAAGCGCGTGACCATGGGGGCGCCGATGATCATGGGGCGGCGCACCTTCGACAGTCTGCCGGGCCTGCTCCCGGGCCGGCGGCACATCGTCGTGACTCGCGACAAGGACTGGCGCGCGCAAGGCGCGGAACCGGCTTGTTCGGCACAGGAGGCCCTCGCCTTGGCCGGCCCGGGCCGGGTCTGCGTCATCGGCGGAGCCGATATTTTCAAATTGTTCGAACCGGTCGCCACGGCGGTCGAACTGACCGAGGTCCATCTGGACGCCGAGGGCGATATCGTCCTGCCGAGCTTCGATCCGGCAGCCTGGAAATCGGTGTCGAGCGAATTTCACCCCGCCGAAGCGGGTCGGCCAGCTTACACGTTTCGAAGGCTCGAGCGGACGTGAGCTTCCGGCAGAAGGTGGCCGCGATTGGCTTCGCCGGGCTGACTACCTATACACCGCGCCATGGAGCGCCTTGACGGGGGCTCGGCGGTTCCGGCCCCGCTTCGCGGCGGTATCGTCGCGCTCGGCAATTTCGACGGCTTTCACAGAGGTCACCAGGCGGTGGTGGGCCGGGCGGTGTCACGCGCCCGCGCCGAAGGGCGACCGGCGCTCGTTGCGACGTTCGATCCCCATCCGGTCCGTTTCTTCGCTCCGGACGTTCCGCCGTTCCGGCTCACCACGCTCGACCAGCGCGAGCGGCTTTTCGCGGACGCCGGGGCCGACGCGATGCTGGTCTTTCGTTTCAACGCCGAGCTCGCTTCGGTGTCCGCCCCGGATTTCGTCGCCGATTACCTGGCGAGCCGGATCGGCGCCGCCGGAGTCGTCACCGGCGACGATTTCACCTTCGGCAAGGGCCGTGGCGGCAATGTCGAGGTCCTGAAGCTGCTCGGCCAGGCCCACCGGATCTCGGTCGACTCGGTGAGCCCGGTCAGCGACGGCGGCGAGCCGGTCTCGTCGAGCCGGATCCGGGAAGCGCTTCAGGCCGGCGATTGCGAGACCGCAACCCTGTTGCTCACCCGCCCCTTCGCGATCGAGGGCGAAGTCGAGCATGGCGACAAGAGGGGCCGAACCCTGGGCTATCCGACCGCCAATATCGCGCTCGGCCAGTATCTGCGTCCCCGTTTCGGGGTCTATGCGGTGCGCGGACGCCTGGGCGACGGTGTGAGCATGGATGGAGTCGCCAATCTTGGCACCCGGCCGATGTTCGAGCCGCCGAAGGAGCTGCTCGAGCCGTTCTTCTTCGATTTCGAGGGTGATCTCTACGGGCGCAGGATCGAGATCGACCTGATCTCCTTCATCAGGTCCGAAGAGAGGTTCGAGGATCTCGAGGCGCTGAAGGCGCAGATGGCCCGCGACTGCGAGGAAGCCCGCCGCCGTCTTGCCGCCGCGCCGCCCCTCGCCTAAGCCCCGCCGCAATGTCCGAAAAGCCCGATTACCGCGACACCGTCTTCCTTCCCAAGACGGATTTCCCGATGAAAGCCGGCCTCGCCCAGAAGGAGCCGGCGATCCTTGCCGGCTGGGCGGAGAGCAAGCTGTACGAGCAAATCCGCCAGGCCCGCGCCGGGCGAGAGCGCTTCATCCTCCACGACGGCCCTCCTTACGCCAATGGCGACATCCACATGGGCCATGCGATGAACAAGATCCTGAAGGACATCGTCGTCCGATCGCAGTCCTTGCTCGGCAAGGACGCGCCCTACGTGCCGGGCTGGGACTGCCACGGTTTGCCGATCGAGTGGAAGGTCGAAGAGCAATATCGCAAGAAGAAGCTCGACAAGGACGAGGTCCCGACCGCCCAGTTCCGCGCCGAATGCCGGGCTTATGCCGAGAAATGGGTCGCCGTTCAGTCCGAGCAGTTCCAGCGCCTCGGCGTGCAGGGCGAATGGGACAATCCCTATCTGACCATGAAATTCGAGGCCGAGGCGAAGATCGTCGAGGAGCTTCTGAAGTTCGCCGAAAGCGGCCAGCTCTATCGCGGCGCCAAGCCGGTGATGTGGAGCCCGGTCGAGAAGACCGCTCTGGCCGAGGCCGAGGTCGAATATGAGGACATCGTCTCGACCCAGATCGACGTCGGCTTCGAGATCGCCGAAAGCCCGATCCCGGCGCTGGTCGGCGCGCATGCGGTGATCTGGACGACCACCCCGTGGACGATCCCGGTCAACCAGGCGATCGCTTACGGGGAAGAGGTCGCCTATTCGCTCGTCGAAATCGGCGATCGGAAGCTCCTGGTCGCCAAGGATCTGGTCGACGCATTCCTCGGCCGTGCCGGTGAAGCCGGCCGGACGACCGGCGCTCAATATTCTGGCGCCCAGCTCGCCGGAACGGTTGCCCGGCATCCGATGCACAAGCTGGGCGGGTTCTTCGCCCGGCCCCGCCCCTTCCTCCCCGGCGATCACGTCACCACCGACGCCGGCACCGGCCTCGTCCACATGGCGCCTGATCATGGCGAGGAGGATTTCCTCGTCTGCAAGGCGGTGGGCATCGATCCCGTTTTCGCCGTCACCGACGACGGCCGCTATCGCGAGGACTGGCTCTGGCTCGGCGGCCAGGGCAGCGTCATCAACAACAAGTTCAACGCGCCCGAAGGACCGATCTGCAGCGATCTGCGCGAAGCCGGCGCCCTGATCGGCGCAAGCGCCGACTTCCAGCACAGCTATCCGCACAGCTGGCGGTCCAAGGCGAAGGTCATCTACCGCTGCACGCCGCAATGGTTCATCCCGATGGACAGGCCCGTTGGGACCCACACCCTTCGGGCCGAGCCGGTCGAAGCCGAGGCTCTGTCTTCAGAAGAAAAAGAAGCCCTTCGACAGGCTCAGGGCGAGCGGACGCTGCGGCAGACCGCTCTGACGGCGATCGAACAGACGCGCTGGGTGCCGGAGAAATCGAAGAACCGGATCGGTGCGATGGTCGAGGGGCGGCCCGACTGGGTGATCAGCCGCCAGCGCGCCTGGGGCGTGCCCATCGCCCTGTTCGTCGAGCGCAGCAGCGGGCAGTTGCTGGTAGACGCCGACGTCAATCACCGCATTGTCGAAGCGATCAACAAAGACGGCGTCGACGCCTGGTGCGACGAGAATGCCGACCATTTCCTCGGGCCCAACCGGGACCCGGAGGATTTCGAGCGTGTCACCGACATTCTCGACGTCTGGTTCGACAGCGGCTGCACCCATGCCTTCACACTCGAAAGCGGCACCT
>DASTDX010000098.1:0-14770 GCA_035710145.1 Allosphingosinicella sp. | reverse complement strand
TCATGTTCACCTTGCGCCCCACCCGGTAGAAGAAGACCGGGTAGAAATTGAGGCCCGGACGCGCCGTCGTCGTGTAACGGCCGAAATATTCTATCGTGTATTGATAGCCTTGCCGGACAATCTTCACGCTCCCGAACAGGTAGAGGAGCACGAACGCGAGGATGATTGCAATTCCGAGACCCATGAGATTTCCTCCCCTCCGCGGAGGCGATTATCATGTAGGCAAAGACCTCGGCATCCAAGCAGAATCGAAAGGGCCAACATGACCGATCTCCGCCTGTGCCGCTCGCTTCTGTTCCTCCCCGCGTCTAACCCCCGGGCGATCGAGAAATCGTCGACCCTCGACGCGGACATGATCATCCTCGACCTCGAGGATTCGGTTCGGGACGAGGACAAGGCCAATGCCCGTGAAGCCGCGCTTGCTGCCGTTTCGCGCGGCTTTGGCGGCCGTCCGCTCGCGATCCGTATCAATCCGTTCGGGACCGGACATTACGGCCAGGACGTCGTCTGCGTTCGCCGCGCCGCCGTCGACTTTGTCGTCCTTGCGAAAGCGGAGAGCGCCAAGCAGGTGGCCGATGCAGGATGGCTGACGGGCAAGCCGATCCTGGCGATGATGGAGAGCCCGCGCGCGGTGATCGATGCGGCGACCATCGCCCCAGCCTCGCGGGGGCTGATCGCGGGCACCAACGACTTGGCCGCCAGCCTGAGCGTGCCGCAGAAACCGGGCCGCCCCGGTCTGACCTACGCGCTCCAGCGGATCGTCCTTGCGGCGCGCGCCGCCGGGGTGCCGGCCTTCGACGGCGTGTATAATCGACTCGAAGCGGACCAGGGCCTGCAGGAGGAATGCGAACAGGGTCGTGCCTTCGGGTTCGACGGCAAATCGGTGATCCATCCAAGCCAGATCGAAACCGCGAACCGAGCCTTCAGCCCGACAGAAGCAGAACTGAATGCAGCGAGGCGCCTGGTCGAGGCCGCCACCGGCGGTGCGGAACGACACGAGGGACGAATGATCGAGGCGATGCATGTAGAGGAGGCAAGGGCCCTGATCGCCAAGGCGCGGCATTAGTCCGAATCTCTTGCCAGCCGAGGGGACGCTCCTTAAGCAGCGCCATGTTCTTGCACACGATCCGCGCTGCTGCGCCTTTCCTCCTTCTCCTTTCCACGCCGCTCGTCGCCCAGACCGCTTCGCCGATCGACGCGGACGACCTGATGACCCATATCCGGGTGATCGCAAGCGACGAATATCAGGGCCGCATGCCCGGCACGGAAGGCGAAAGGCTTACCACCGCCTATATTGTCGAGCAGTTGCGGGCACGCGGCGTCGAGCCGGCGGGCACCGACGGGGGCTGGTTCCAGGGCGTGCCCCTGGTCGAACGGTCAACGGGGAGGCATGCCGTCCACTGGTCGGCGAACAATCGCGACCTTCCCTTCAACCAGGATGAGGTCCTCCTTCTAGGGAAGGACGAATCCGAGCGGATCGCCAATGCTCCGGTCATCTTCGCCGGCCATGGCGCGCGGATGCCGGACCGGGGAATCGACCAGCTTGCCGGGGCGGATCTTCGCGGCGCGGTCGTTCTGATCCTGCTCGAGGGTCCGCAGGTGGAGGGCTTTCCTTCTCTGGTCGAGCGCCGCCAGGCCGTTACCGACGCCGGCGCCGCGGCCGTGATCGCGATCATAGGTTCGATGCCCTGGGAGAGGGTGAAATCGGTGTTCGCGGGGCAGGGCACGACCCAGCTCGAGACGGCCGCCGTGGCCGAGATTACCGGAACGATGCCGCTGTCGGCAGCGCAGGCCTTGGTTGGCGCCGCCGGCGGCGACTTCGGCCGACTGCTCAACGATCAGCCCGGCTCGTCCTTCCGCGCCGTCTCACTGCCATTGCGCGCGTCGATCGACGTCACGACCAACGTCAACCGATACGTGACCAACAACGTGGTCGGCCGGATCCGCGGCAGCGGTAACAGTGGTGAAAGCCTGCTCTTTCTCGGCCATTGGGACCATCTGGGGATTTGCCGCCCCGAGGGCATTGCGGACCGGATCTGCAACGGCGCGGTCGACAACGCCAGTGGCATTGCCACCATGATCGAGATGGCGGAGCGTCTTTCCGCGTCGCCGCGCCCCGCGCGCGACATTCTCTTCCTGGCAACGACGGCGGAGGAGAAAGGCCTGCTCGGCGCGGAGTATTTCGCTGCGAATCCCGTCGTGCCAGCCCAGTCCATCGTCGCTGCCGTCAACATGGATACGGTCGCCGTTCATCGCGCGGGATTGCCGGTGGCGATGATCGGCCGGGGCATCCTGCCGGCGCTCGACCGGGTCGTCGACGAGACCGCCCGGGCCATGGGCCGTCAGCTCGACACGGACGAGGAGGCGAACGTGATGGTCCAGAGGCAGGACGGCTGGAAACTCAACCAGGCCGGAATCCCGACCATCATGGTGGGCGGCTCCTTCTCCGACATGAACGTCCTGGGAGCGTTCCTCCAGAGCCGTTATCATTCTCCCGACGATCAGGACGTCGGCTCCATCCAGCTCGATGGTGCCGTGGAGGATGCCAATCTGATGGTCAGTCTTGCGCGCCGGCTCGCCGATCCGGCCGTCTATCAGCGTCCGCGAGGTTGAGGCGATGAGCGCAGAAAGTCGCTACCGGGATATCCCGCTGGGCCTCACCTTCGATGACGTCCTGCTCAAGCCCGCTGAATCCAGCGTCCTGCCCAGCCAGGCAGACACCCGAACCCGGGTGACGCGGGAGATCAGCCTCAACATTCCGATCCTCTCTTCGGCCATGGATACGGTCACCGAGGCGGACATGGCCATCGTGATGGCGCAGCTCGGCGGCATGGGCGTGCTCCACCGCAACATGGAGATCGAGGAGCAGGCGGCGGCCGTCAAAGCGGTCAAGAGGTTCGAAAGCGGAATGGTCGTCAATCCGATCACCATGACTCCGGACCAGACGCTGGCGGACGCACTCCAGCTGATGGCGCGCCATCGCATTTCCGGCATCCCCATCACGGAGAAGGATGGTCGCCTCGTCGGGATACTGACCAACCGCGACGTCCGGTTTGCCGAAAATCCGCGCCAGCCTGTCGCCGAGCTTATGACCAGCGAAAACCTCGTCACGGTCGGTCCGGGCGTCACTCAGGAAGAGGCGCGTCGCAAGCTTCACCAGCGGCGGATCGAGAAACTGATCGTCGTCGACGACGATCGACGCTGCATCGGCCTGATCACGGTCAAGGATATCGAGAAAGCGGTCACCTACCCCGACGCAACCAAGGACGGAGCAGGACGGCTCCGCGTGGCTGCCGCGACGACTGTCGGTGACAAGGGTTTCCAGCGTAGCGACGCGCTCATGGACGCGGAATGCGACCTGATCGTCATCGATACGGCCCATGGGCATAATCGCGAAGTCGCGGCGGCTGTGGAGCGGATCAAGCGCAGCTCGAACGCGGTCCAGGTGATGGCTGGAAACGTCGCCACCCGCGAAGCGGCGAAGGCCCTGATCGGCGCCGGCGCGGATTCGGTGAAAGTCGGAATCGGGCCGGGATCGATCTGCACGACCCGGGTCGTCGCCGGTGTGGGCGTGCCCCAGCTGACGGCGATCATGGATGCGGCGGACGAGGCAGCGAAGAGCAATACGCCGATCATCGGCGATGGCGGGCTCAGAACGAGCGGCGACATCGCCAAGGCCCTGGCGGCCGGCGCGTCTGCCGTGATGATCGGATCACTGCTTGCCGGCACCGAAGAAGCGCCTGGCGAGACGTTCCTCTACCAGGGCCGCGCCTACAAATCCTATCGCGGAATGGGCTCGGTCGGGGCGATGGCGCGCGGTTCGGCGGATCGTTATTTCCAGCAGGACATCAAGGATCAGCTCAAGCTCGTGCCCGAGGGAATCGAGGGCCAGGTGGCGTACAAGGGGCATGCCAAGGACGTCATCCACCAGCTGGTTGGAGGCGTGAAGGCGGCTATGGGTTATACCGGCGCCGCCACGATCGCCGACCTTCAGAAGGCGCAGTTCGTCAGGATCACCAATGCCGGTCTGAGAGAAAGCCACGTCCATGATGTGGACATCACCCGCGAGGCGCCGAACTATCCGACCCGTTAGGTCCGCCCGGTGACGCCCGCGGCGCGAGTTCAGGCGGCGATCGAAATCCTCGACGAGGTCATTCGGGCGGCCCGGGAAAGCGGCGCCGCCGCCGATACGCTCGTCACCCGCTATTTCAAGGCCAGGCGTTATGCCGGGTCGGGGGACAGGCGCGCCATTCGCGAGCTCGTGTTTCGGGCGATCCGCAAGTTCGCCGAGCCGATTTCCGGTCGTGCCGCGCTGATCGGACTGGCCGCTGACGATCCCGGGCTTCGGGACTGTTTCGACGGTTCGTCCCATGCCCCTGCCGACATCGGTCCGAACGAGGTATCGGCTCAGCCTGCGCTGGTTCCAGCCTGGCTTCGTCCTCGTTTCGATCCGCTGATTGGCGAAGACGAGTTTCCCGCGCTGCTGGAGCGCGCGCCCATCGATCTGCGCGTCAATCGGCTCAGGGGCGAAATCGAAGCGGCGCAGAAAGCTTTTCCGGAAGCCAGGCGGACGCCGCACTCGCCGATCGGCCTGCGGCTGCCGGAGGGACCTTATGGGCTCCAGACCCACGAGGCGTGGCTGTCCGGACTGGTCGAGGTTCAGGATGAGGGCAGCCAGCTCATCTGCCTCGCCAGCGAAGCCCAGGCTTCGATGACCGTGGTCGACCTTTGCGCCGGCGCCGGCGGCAAGAGCCTCGCCCTCGCCGCCGAGATGGGGAATTCAGGCCGGATCGTGGCCGCCGACACCGATCGGGGCCGGCTCGACAAGATGCGGGCACGGCTCGATCGTGCAGGAGTCCTGATCGTCGAGCGTCGACTGCTCGATCCGGGGCGGGAGTCGGAGGCGCTTGACGACCTGGTTGGTCAGGCCGATCTCGTCCTGGTCGACGCGCCTTGCTCAGGAACCGGCACGTGGCGGCGCAATCCCGAGACCCGGTGGCGGGTCAACCCGGCGCGGCTCGCACAATTGGGAGCGCTTCAGGCCAGGCTTCTCGACCTTGCGGAGACCTTTCTTCGCCCGGGAGGACGACTGGTCTACGCGGTCTGTTCGCTTCTGGCGGAGGAGGGCAGGGAACAGGCTGAGGCCCTTACGCGTCGTTCATCGCTGGTTCCGGAGACGATGCCTATGCCCGCGGGACGGACCGCCGGCTCAGGCATGTTGCTCAGTCCCGGTCGGGACGGAACCGACGGCTTTTTCGTCGCGCGGTGGCGCCGGCCATGTTAGACGCCATAGTGACAGAAGATGGAGTTACTGATGCGCCTCCTGCCAATAGCCCTTTCACTGGCCGTCGCTGCGGCGACGATGGCGAGCGCCGGTCACGGGCAGCGGCCTGACGATCAGATCGACGCGCAATCCGTCGCCCTGGTCGAGCAGGCCAGGGGGCTCAGTGCGTCGGGCCAACATAATGAGGCGATCGATCTGCTGGAGACAGCGCTGGCCATCGATCCCCGAAATCGCAACGCATACATTGTCCTGGGCCGCGTGGCACAGGCGCAGCGCCTGCCGGGCAAGGCCATACGCCATTATGCAGAGGCCCTGCGGATGGAGCCGACCGACATCAACGCGCTCGCCGGACAAGGCGAGGCCTTCGTCCAGCGCGGGGCCGTCGAACGGGCCCGCCGCAATCTCGAGCAGGTTAGAACCCTGTGTGGCCAGCCCTGTCCGCAGGCTCAGCAACTGGCGGCCGTGATCGAACGGGGGCCGCCGGCCGAAGCCTTGGCTGCCCAGCGGCCTGCGGCGACTCCACCCGTCCCCCAACCGCGGAACAATTAGACGGCTTCGAGCTGATTGGGCGACATGACCCGCTCCGGCCGCGTCTAGCCGTCGATCTCGCGTGCGATCGCGACGAATTCGCCGACGCTCAAGGTCTCCGCCCGCCGTTCGGAGTCGATTCCCAGTTTATCAAGCGCCTGCAGGGCGCCGGGCAGGGATGCCACCGATCGACGAAGCATCTTTCGTCGCTGGCCGAAGGCGGCCGCGGTGAGGCGCTCGATCGTCGATGCCTTCACGTTTTCTGGTCGATCCTTTGGGACGATATGGATGACGGCCGACATGACCTTCGGCGGCGGGACGAAGGCAGAGCGGTGGACCTTCATCGCCAACCTGGGCTCCGATCGCCACTGGGCAAGCACGGCCAATCGGCCGTAAGCGGCCGTCCCGGGCCGGGCGACGATCCGTTCCGCGACTTCGAGCTGAAACATCAAGGTCAACGACTTCCACCACGGTGGCCAGATCTCGCCGCCGAGCCAGCGGACGAGCAAGGCCGTGCCGACATTGTAGGGGAGGTTGGCGGCAATGTGGGCTTCGCCGATCTGCCGCGCTTCGTCGATAGCCAGCGCGTCGCCCTCGATGATCCGGAGCCGGCCTCCAGCGGCCTCCGCCAGATCGTTCAGAGGCAGTAGACAGCGCCGATCGCGTTCGACGGCCACCACCGTGGCCCCGGCTCGAAGCAAGGCGCGGGTCAAACCACCGGGGCCTGGACCTACCTCATAGACCAGCTCGCCCTCGAGCGGCCCAGGCACCTGCGCAATTCGGTCGAGCAACTGCTCGTCGAGGATGAAATTCTGCCCCAGCGCCTTGGACGCGCTGAGCCCGTGGCGGGCGATGACCTCCCGCAACGGCGGGAGCAAGGGAAGCGAGTGACTTTCGTCTGAAGTCACGGGGCGGCAAGGCGCCGGGCGCATTCGCCGGCGGTGCGGATCGCCGCGATCATCGCGCCGGGATGGGCTACATTCTTCCCGGCAATATCGAAAGCGGTGCCGTGGTCGGGCGAGGTGCGGACGATAGGCAGGCCAAGAGTGACGTTTATGCCCTCGTCGAAATGCAGGGTCTTCAGCGGGATGAGGCCCTGATCGTGATACATGCACAAGGCCGCGTCGTAGCGGCGGCGATGACGATCGTTGAACATGATGTCGGGCGGGTAGGGGCCGGAGACGTCTGCGCCTTCGTCCCGGAGCCGCTCGATCGCCGGGGCGATGATGTCGATTTCTTCCCGTCCCAATGCCCCTTCTTCGCCGGCATGGGGGTTGAGGCCGGCGACAGCGATCCGTGGCCGATCGATCCCGAACTGGCGCTGAAGCCCGCGTATGGCGGCCCGTCCCTTGCTCACGATCCGCTCCACCGACAGCAGCTGCGGCACTTCGGCGAGCGGGATATGCGTGGTCACGGGGATTACCCGCAACGTCGGGCCCGCCAGCATCATCGCCACCAGGTCTCCTGCGACCCCGCATCGTTCGGCGACGAATTCGGTCTGGCCGGGATGGACGAATCCCACGGCATAAAGCTGTGCCTTGGAGACCGGGCCGGTGACGACCGCCGAAGCCGCCCCCGACCGGGTGAGACCGACGGCGAGTTCGAGTGAATCGAGCGCCGTGCGCGCACCGACCAGGTCAGGCTTGCCGGGATCGGCGCCGAAATGCGCGACGACAATGACCGGGAGGGCCTGGTCGAATCTGGCGACCGCTTCGCCGGGATCGGCCACCGCCTCGACGGGACCTTTCCAGACCGCCTGAATCGCGGCGATGTCTCCGACCGCGAAGAAGGGCGGCAGCTTGTTCGCTGCTCGGCTCTCCCAACTCTTGGCTATGACCTCTGCGCCGATCCCCGCGGGGTCGCCGAGCGAGACCGCGAGGGGGATTTCAGCCATTTCAGCGATAGTCGATGACCGCGTCGCGGCGAAGGTCGCGCAGGTAGCGCTGGGCCCGGCGCCCGACCCGTTCCTCGTTCAGCCGCGCTTCGATGTCCTCCGCGGTGGGCATGTTGACCTGCTGAGGATCGTCGCGCCCGCAAAGGATGAGGACGCTGACCCGCTCGGTTGAACCCAGCGGGGCCGTTGCCTGGCCGAGGCTCAGCCCGAGCAGCGCCTGCTGGAGCGGCGGCGGCAGCTGCCGAACGGGGACCTGGTCGTTCGAAACCAGCTCGGCGCCGATCGACTGCGCGACCTCTGCCGCCCGACCGCAACCGCCGCCGAGGGTCTGGGTTGCCTGGACGAGCTGCTGCGCCCGTGCGTTCATCTCACGCTCGCCCGAGCCGGAGGGCAAGGCGATCGACATCTGCATCAGGCTGAGTACCGCGTCGCGCGGGTCGGTCATCAGGATCTGGCGGGAATCCGCCAGGGCGACGATCGAATAGCCGCCCGGCACCTGGATCGGCTCGCTGATACCGCCGACGGGCATCTGAGTGACGATCGAGCCGAGTTCCGCCGGGAGTTGCTCGGCCCGGACCCAACCCAGAGCGCCGCCGAGCGCGGCGGTAGAAGCTTCGGAGAACTGACGCGCATAGGCCTGGAATGAAGCGCCGGCACGAATCTGCTGGACGATCCGCATCGCGTTCGCCCGAGCCTCGGCAGTGGTTTCCGGGGTCGCCGAAATGAAGATCTCCGCCACCTGATATTCGGTGGTGCCACGGGCGGCGTTGAGCCGCTCGATGATGGCCTGGACTTCGTCCTCGCCCACCGTCACGAACGGTTCGACATTGCGGCCAAGAACGGCCCGCCAGGCGAGTTCACCGCGGATCTGCTGCTTGAGCGAGCGTTCCGAGGAGCCGATCGATCGAAGATAGGTAACGAAGGTCTGTGCCGTCTGCCCATTGCGCTGAGCGACGGACTCGAAGACCCGGTTGACCTCGCTCTCTTCGACCGGGGTTTCCTGTTGGGCTGCCGCCTGGATCTGGAGAACCTCGTCGATCAGTCCCCGGAACACCTGTGCACGAAATCTTTGCACTTCTTCGGGTGGAAGCTGGACTTCCTGGGCATTGAGGATGAGGGCCAGTCGATGGTCGATATCGCTCTCGGTGATGACGGCGCCATTGACGATTGCGGTAGCCTTGCGGACTCCCGGATCGCGTTGGCCGACGAACTGAACGCTGTCGGGAATGTTGAGGCCGGGCGCGGACGCCGTCTGGGCCGCGGCAACGACCGACAGAACTGAAGCGGCAAGCGCGACCGCCGCCCCTGAATACCTAGCGAGCTTCATCATTCCTCCAATGAAAGCAGGCCCCTATCCTGCTCGACTATTGCTGAACCGCAGCTTAGCGGCCTCACCGCAAATGGACATCATTTCCGCGCCCGAAGCGCGCGTCACCCTCAGGGTTGCGATTGGGACCCTTAGCGTCCCAAATTCTTGAGCGCCACCCGGATCAGGAAGGTATTCCCGCGACTGGCATCTCCGGTCGTCTCATAATCGCGCCGCCACGTCACCCCGAGTTCGATGCATTCGTCATCGTAGAGGATGCCGAGGCGATGCCGGACCGGTTCGAAACCGTCGGCGAGCGACAGCGGGTCCTCGTCGCGATTGGTGAGGTCGATGACGGTGGAGCCGAACACGGACCAGTAACGGGCGAAGCGGACACGGCCCCCGAAACGCACTTCTTCACGGTCGCGCAGATCCTCGATCGAAGGGTCAATGTCGCGGTTGAGACGAAGATAGCCGATCGTCGCGTAGGTCTGACGGCCGCCGATCACGGCATCGAGTTCGTTTCGGCGAATGGCCAGATTGTCCTTGTCGAGGCGGAACCGGTGGACGAGGTTCACGCGCCGGCCGACACGGACATTGGTCCGGCCGACGACGTCAGAGAAACGGTCCGACAGGCCGGTGCCGGAGGGAAGGATCGTCGCCCGTGTATTTAGCCGGTAGCTCTGGCCGATATTGGCGCGGATCGAGACTCCAGGCAAATCGGCCGCCCAATCGGCGCCGTAGGTGATCCGGACCCCGTCCTCCCAGCGATCGTAACCGGGAAAGCGGTTGAGTGCGAAAAGGTTGGAATCTTCGAGCTCGACCGAGCGTGCATCCTCGTTCGGGATGTCCATATTTTCGGTCGGCGGTGACGCGACGAGCTGGACCCGCGGCGTCAGCCGCTGAGTTCCGCCCATGAACTCGCCGACGAAGGGCCAGCGCAGATCGGCCGCCAGCGCGCCGATGAAGCGACCGCTCCAGCCTTCGCTGCCGCGGTAGATGACGGTTTGGGTGAGGTCGGTGTCGTTGGCGTGATAGAGATCGCCACGCGCATAAGCGGTAAGGACCAGCTCCTGCCCGAACCCGGTGATGCTTCGCCGGTCCCAGCGCGCGCTGGCGAAGGCACGCTGGCTGTCCTGGCCTTCCGGGCGGAGGATCGACAGGCTGTTCGCCTGGAGCTCCACTCGGCCGCCGAGAACCGCTTCCGGGAGCCGAAACCGGGCGTCGATGGCGGGAAGGGCAATCGGCTGCTGACCGCTGACGTCGGTGATTCGAAGGCCCTGAAAGGCCCACCCAGCGATCGAAAGATAACTGTCGGTACCGATCCGCTCCGCATTGACCATCGACCGCAGCCGGTCGTCACGGGAGATGTCGTAGCGGCGGAGAAAGGTCCGGTCGGTGACGTAGCGGGCAGAGCTGGTGATGCTCCATGCGGGGCTCAGCTGAAAACGTCCATTGCCTTCGATATAGGCCCGGATACCCTCATTGCCTCCAGGGGGAGGCAAAGCGAGCGGGTCCAGCTCGAGGCGCGATCCGGAAGTAACGTAGCCGCGCAGCTGGAAGGCGCCGAGCGAAGTCAGTTGCCGATACTCGGCCTCGAGCATCGGCAGCACGTCCGAATAGACATGGGGCGTAATGGTGGCGTCGCGATTGGGTGCGAGGCGAAGGTAATAAGGGACGCTCAGTTCCAGTCCGTTCCTGCGGCTGAACCGTATTTCGGGAACCAGCAAACCGCTGCCACCGCCCTGGCTGCCATCGGGATGCGACAGACCGGGGAGGCCGAGGATGGGCATACCAAACAAGTTGAGGGTCGCGCCCTGATAGGAGATTCGGTGCTGAACCGGATCGTGAACGACCCGGACTGCGTTGATCTGCCAGGTCGGATCCTTTGGGCACCCTTCGGGTGTCACCACCGCGCACGGCGTATAAGCGGCGCGATTCAGGATCGTCAAACCGTTCTCGCGCCGAGCCTGGACCGCTGCCAGGCGGCCACCATCCTCAAGAACGAGCAGGAGATTCTCGACTATTCCGTCCCGCAGATTGTCTTCCAGGATGACACTGTCGCCATAGGCCACGTCCCCGGCCGGGCTCGTCACCCTCACATCCCCGATCGCCCGAACCTCGCCCGTAGTCCGGGTCCAGACGACACTGTCTGCGCTGAGACGATAGCCTTCCCGGTTCATCCGCACTTCGCCGCTCGCGGTAACGGTGTCCGCATTCTCGTCATAGATCAGCTGGTCGGCGCTAAAAGCGATCTCGGCCATTTCTTCGACCGGAGGGGCGGGATTTTCCTGCGCGAGGGCGGCGCCCGGGGCGCAGATCAGGAGCGGGAGCGCAGTCCGGCAGATCAATCGATACGTCTTCACAAATCCCGCTGCTCTCGCCGAGAGGATAGCCGTGCCTATTGCACCTGAGGCCGCTCCCTGCAATGGCGACGGCATCCCCACTTTTGTCGCCTCCGCAGGAGATCCGTTTCAGTGATCAAGGTCAGTTTCGCCGCGAAGCGCCCGGAAGGTGCTTATGCGCTCGCCATCCCGGTTCGTGGAGAGGACATGCTCCACGAGCGCCTCGGAACTCTGGGCGAGGCGGCGCGAACGCTGGCGGTGCGGTCGGCCGAGGCGCAGCGATTCGAGCGTGAGACCGCCGCGATCGCAGAAACCTTCCTGGACGAGGGCGACCGGGTTCGCCGACTGCTTTTGGCAGGGCTCGGCAGCAAGAGCGACGAGGACGCGCTTTACGAGCGGGTCGGCGGCGCGCTCGCCGCCAAGCTCCTGCTCTCCGGTGAAACCCGATTGGTCGTCGACCTCGAGGGACTGGACCTCGATTCAGAAGCGGCGGCCCGGATTGGGTTCGGCGCTGCCGCCCGCAGTTGGCGCTACGATCATTATCGCACCAAGCTTGGCCGCAAGCAGAAGCCGACACTGGAAGAAGTGATCATCGTAGGTGCTGGTGACGATGCCAAGCAGGCCTGGGCGCGAGAGAAGGCCCTGCTCGACGGGCTGAACCTCACTCGAAGCCTCGTGACCGAACCGGCCAATGTCATCTACCCAGAAACCTTCGTTGCCCGCTGCCGCGAGGAGATGGAAGGGCTAGGGGTCGAGTTCGAGATTCTCGACGAATCGGCGATGAAGACGCTCGGCATGGGCGCCCTCCTGGGCGTTGCCCAGGGCTCGGTCCGGCCACCGCGGCTGCTCGTCATGAGATGGAATGGCGCTGCCGACATCAAGGCCGATCCGGTCGTGTTCATCGGCAAGGGGATCACCTTCGATACGGGCGGAATCTCGATCAAGCCGGCCTTGGGCATGGAAGCGATGAAGTGGGACATGGGCGGAGCCGGCGCCGTCGCCGGTGCCCTGAGGGCGCTCGCCGGACGCAAGGCCAAGGCCAATGTCGTCGGCATCTGCGTCCTTGCGGAGAACATGCCGGACGGCAATGCGCAGCGGCCAGGCGACATCGTCACCTCGATGTCGGGACAGACGATCGAAGTGATCAACACCGACGCAGAAGGACGGCTGGTGCTTGCCGACGCCATGACCTGGGCTCAGCGTAACCTGAAGCCGAAGGCGATGATCGACCTGGCTACCCTGACCGGAGCGATGATCGTCTCGCTGGGCCATGAATATGGCGGTCTGTTCTCGAACGACGACATACTTGCCGACGGGCTCACTTCCGCCGGCAAGGTGACGGGCGACAAATTGTGGCGGTTGCCGATGGGCGAAGCTTACGACAAGATCATGGACTCCCAGATCGCCGACATGAAGAACAGCGCCGGCCGCGAAGGCGGGTCGATCACAGCGGCCTGCTTCCTCGGGCGTTTCGTCGACGAAGGTGTCAAGTGGGCCCATCTGGACATTGCCGGGATGGTTTGGGCGGACAAGCCGGGCCACCTATACGACAAAGGTGCGACCGGCTTCGGCGTCGCCCTGCTCGACCGCTACATCGCCGACAATCACGAATGACGCGGGCGCGGCGGCGCGGGGTTGCCCGCGCAGCGCCGCGCGCCTAGAGAGCCGCGCAACTTCCACGACAGATATGGAGCTTTCTCGGCCATGGCGACCGAACGCACTTTCTCGATCATCAAGCCCGACGCCACCCGCCGCAATCTCACCGGCGCGATCACGCAGAAGCTGGAAGAGGCTGGCCTTCGGGTCGTCGCCTCGAAGCGGATCCAGATGACGCGCGAACAAGCCGAAGGCTTCTACGGCGTTCACCGCGAGCGGCCGTTCTTCAATGACCTTGTTGCCTTCATGACGTCAGGTCCGGTCGTGGTGCAGGTTCTCGAAGGCGAGAATGCCGTCGCCCGCAACCGTGAAGTGATGGGCGCGACCAATCCTGCCAATGCCGACGAGGGCACGATCCGCAAGACCTTCGCGGAGTCGATTGAGGCGAACAGCGTCCACGGGTCCGACAGCCCCGAAAATGCCAGGATCGAAATCGACTTCTTCTTCAAGCCGGAAGAAATCGTCGGCTGAGTGCGAAGCGGGGCGCCAGCCTCTAGCGCCCGCCCATTTCGAGCAGACGCTTCGGAGCGACCAGCTCCCAGCTGATCGCGATTCGATCGGCGACATGATCCCAATCGACGTCACCGGTGTCGAGTCGAAGGCCGACCCAGCCGGAGGGGGCGAAATAGGGGGGCAGGTAATAAAGGTCCGGCCGGGTCTCGACGAGCATCTCCTGCTCTTCGCGCCCGGACGTCTTCACCGCGACCGCGGTGATGCCGCTGCCATGAAGGTCATGGAGGAACCACGCGAAGGTCTTGCCCCTGTCGATGTAGAAGACCGGGGCTCCGTGGGAGACCTTCTCGGCAGCCCGCGGCAGGCTCAGGCTGATTTCGCGCACTCGCTTTAGGTTCTGCTGGACCTCAGGGCTCACTGTTCGACTCCGACTGCTCCAAAGCGGCCGGATCCCGTCTCAGCGCCCGACAATATTCTTCGAGCACGATCGGGTAGAGCCTGTGCTCTTCCTCGAGGACCCGGGCAGCGAGGGTCTCGCTGTCGTCGCGCGGCAGGATCTTCACCTTCGACTGACCGAGCACGGGTCCTGAATCGAGATCGGCCGTGACGAGGTGGACGGAACAGCCGCCATATTCATCGCCCGAGACAATGGCCCGGCGGTGGGTGTCCAGCCCCTTGTAGAGCGGCAGCAGGGAAGGGTGCACGTTGAGGATTCGCCCAGCCCATGTCTCCACGAATTCGTCGGAGAGCAGGCGCATGTAGCCCGCCAGCGCGATGAGCTCGATGTCCCGCGCCTGCAGGGCTTCATTCAGCCTTGAGTCGAATTCCTCCCGCTCGAGTCCCTTGTGGCTGAGCGACCAGGTCGGATGGCCAAGGCGCCGCGCAAGCACGAGTCCGCGCGCTTCCGGGACGTTGGACGCCACCAGGGCGATCTCATAGGGGCGATCCGGGTCGCGCCTTTTGTGCTCCGACAAGGCCAGCATGTTCGAGCCGCGCCCCGAGAGCAGGACCGCGACCTTCACCTTGTCAGCCATGATGGCTGGCGCTCCAGCTGGCGCGTCCGCTCCACGTGCCGGGGGATCCCTTCACCGTGCAGCCTCGCTCGCCGGCTTCGATTCGACCAATTTTCCAGACGACTTCCCCTGAATACTCAAGGGCTTGAAGGACGCTCTTTACATTGTTTTCCGGAACAATGAGGGCCATCCCGATGCCGCAGTTGAAGGTGCGCACGAATTCCTCAGGCTCGATGTTTCCCTGGGCCTGGAGAAAGGCCATCAATCTGGGCTGCGGCCAGTTATCGGCAT
>DASTDX010000097.1:0-3910 GCA_035710145.1 Allosphingosinicella sp. | reverse complement strand
TGCGCGGACAGCAGGACGAGGTCGAAACGGTTCGGGATCTTGTCGACGCAATCTTCGACGGTAACGCGCGCCATCAGGCAGCTCCACTCTCAAGAATTCGGGCTTGCGGGAAAGGCCGGGCGCCTATCAGCGCCGCCCGCTCCTGTCAATGTAGGGGGCCTCGGTCCCGATGCCAAGCGGCCGCGATTCTGGCGCGGTTGCGTGACTTGCCGGTCAGCCCAATGGAAGGATAGGGAAGGTCCATCGGAACTGCGCACTCGACGCCGATTCCTTCGTCATGTTGGAACGTCGGTTCGCCTGCGCCGTGGATCCGCCGAGGAGACGAAGATGACTTACTATATCGCAACCACAGTCCCACTGTCCTTCGACGAGGCAATCGACGCGACCGAGCGCGCTTTGGCCGAGGAAGGGTTCGGCGTGATCAGCCGAATCGACATCCAGGCGACGTTGAAGTCCAAGATCGGCGTCGACCATCGACCCTACACGATCCTCGGCGCGTGCAACCCAAAGCTCGCTTACGAAGCACTCCAGCTCGAAGACAAGGTCGGCACCATGCTGCCCTGCAATGTCGTCGTTCAGGAAACGGCACCGGGCACCGTCGAAGTCGCCGCCATCGATCCGGTCGCCTCGATGCAGTCGATCGATAATTCCCGGCTCACTCAGGCGGCCGGCGAAGTGAGAGACCGGCTGTCCCGGGTGGTCGCGAGTCTGGGTGGGCAACGCGGCGGCGAATAAACGTCGCCAGGCGGCCTTGACTCTCCATTAGACAAAGCTAAATTAGCACAATCTAATGGAGAGTGTATGAACGTTGTCGGCCTGCCGATATCCGAGTTTGCCGGTCAAGCCGGGCAGGCGACCAGCCTGCTCAAGGTGATGGCGAACGAGTTCCGACTGCTGGTTCTCTGCTATCTCGTCGAGAACAAGGAGCTTTCGGTCGGGGAGCTCGGCGAACGCGTCGGTCTCAGCCAGTCGGCTTTGTCCCAGCACCTCGCAAGGCTGCGAGATGAAGGACTCGTGACGACGCGAAAGGAAGCTCAGACCGTTTTCTACCGCGTTTGCGACCCGAGGGCCGCACAGCTGCTCGCGCTTCTCCACGACCTCTTTTGTCCGGAACTCGGGCAGGAGAGGCCCACGAATTCGAACAGGAGCTCATAATGGCTATCGACACCCATCTCGAGCGGGCTGCCGCCCAGGTACAGGCCGTATTGCGCGGAGAGATTCGCGCACCGCACGTGAAAGCCTTCTTCGACGAGCCGACGTTCACGGCAAGCTATGTCGTTCACGATCCCGTGACCCGGAGAGCGGCCATCATCGACAGCGTCCTCGACTTCGACCAGGCGTCCGGCCGGACGAGCTGCAAGTCCGCCGACGATATCATCGAGTTCGTCGAGCAGGAGGGCCTGACCGTCGATTGGCTGCTTGAGACTCATGCCCACGCCGATCATTTGTCGGCCGCGCCCTATCTCCAGGAAAAGCTCGGCGGCAAGCTCGCCATCGGCGCCGAGATCGTCACGGTCCAGAACGTCTTCGGGAAAGTGTTCAACGAAGGCACGCTTTTTGCCCGCGACGGATCGCAGTTCGATCGGCTTCTCGTCGACGGCGACACGTTGATGATCGGAGAAATACCACTGATCGCGCTCCACGTACCCGGGCATACGCCTGCCGATCTGGCCTACGTCATTGGCGACGCCGTCTTCACCGGCGACACCATGTTCATGCCGGATTATGGATCGGCCCGCGCCGATTTCCCTGGCGGCGATGCGCGCCAGCTCTATCGGTCGGTACGCCGGCTGATGAAGCTGCCGGACGAGAGCCGCGTCTTCCTGTGCCACGATTACAAGGCGCCGAACCGCGAGGAATATGTCTGGGAGACGACGATGCTCGCCGAGCGTACCGGCAATGTGCACGTCCATGAAGGCGTCAGCGAGGAGGATTTCGTCGCGATGCGTACCCAGCGTGATTCGACGCTGGCGATGCCGAAGCTCATTCTCCCGGCCATCCAGGTCAACATACGCGGCGGCCGACTGCCCGAGCCCGAAGAAAACGGGGTCAGCTATCTCAAGCTTCCTCTCAACCAGCTTTAGCCGAGAGATCAGTCATGGAACCACTCACGCCATTCTCGGCGATCGCCGGGGGCTTGCTGATCGGCAGCGCCGCGGCCCTGTTCCTGCTTCTGACCGGCCGGATCGCCGGGATCAGCGGCATGACCGCGATCGCGAGCGGTGTCGGGTCGGGCGGCACGCCCCGGTCACAGGCCGCAGCTTTCCTTCTCGGATTGCCGATCGGATCGGCGATCGTGGCCTTGTTCGTCCGCCAGCCCGAAATCGACGTCACCTCGTCGCTGCCTCTGCTCATCATCGCCGGGCTGCTGGTCGGCTTCGGCACCCGCCTGGGTAATGGCTGCACGAGCGGCCACGGCGTCTGCGGCGTCGCCCGGCTTTCGCCGCGGTCGATCGCGGCGACCGCAATGTTCATGGCGAGTGCCGTCGCGACGGTGTTTCTCGCGCGCCACGTGATCGGAGGCTGAGATGGGCAGAATATTACCCGGCCTGATCGTGGGCCTGATCTTCGGCGCCGGCCTGGCGCTTTCGGACATGGTCAATCCTGCCCGAGTCCTGGCCTTTCTCGACCTGGCCGGCGCGTGGGATCCGACCTTGATGTTCGTCATGGGCGCGGCGATCCTGCCGGCCGCCATCGCCCAACTGATCCGGCGGAGGCTGAGAAGCCCCTTGCTCGAGGATCGCTTCTCGGTTCCGGAGAGCCGCCGGCTCGACCGCGAGTTGATGCTCGGCGCAGCCTTGTTCGGCATCGGCTGGGGGCTCGTCGGCTTCTGTCCCGGCCCCGCTTCGGCCGGCCTCGTGCTCGGCGCCTGGCAGCCCTGGGTATTCGTCGCCGCAATGCTTGCGGGGATGAGTGTCCACAGTTTTGCCCTTTCCCGTATTACCCGCTGACTTTCCGGAGACGATCATGGATATTTGTCATCTCAGTCCGAGCTTCGCCGTTTCGCCGCAGATCCGCCCCGCCGACATCGGCCGGCTGGTGGAGGCCGGTTTCAAGGGGATCATCAACAATCGTCCGGATGGGGAAGCGCCTGAACAGCCCACGTCCGACGAGATCGAGGCGGAAGCGCGCCGGCATGGACTTTTCTACCGATACATCCCGGTAGTTCCCGGCCAGGGCATCGACGCCGAGGCGCGCGCGCTCGCCGCCACACTGAGGGAGGCGGACGGTCCCGTCTTGGCCTTCTGCCGAACCGGAAACCGTTCTTCATCCTTGTGGAAGGCAGCCCAACAGGCCAGCTGAAGCCCAGTCACCGGCTCCGATCGGAGATCGCCATGCTCGATACCATCCAGTATTTGCTCGGAGCCGGGTCCGGCGTTCTCGTCGGGTTCGTCCTCGGCCTCGTCGGCGGCGGCGGATCGATCCTCGCGGTGCCGCTGATGGTCTATCTCGTCGGAGTCCCCAATCCGCATGTCGCCATCGGCACGAGCGCGTTCGCCGTGGCCGTGAACGCGGCGACGGGTCTCGCCAATCATGCCCGGGCCGGCACCGTGAAGTGGCGTTGCGCCCTGATGTACGCCGGGGCCGGGGTGGCCGGCGCCTTCGCAGGATCGACCGCCGGCAAGGCCTTCGACGGCCAGAAACTCCTCTTCCTCTTCGCCATCGTCATGGTGATCGTGGGCGTGATGATGCTTCGCGGCAGAGCGAAGGCCGGGGACCCGGATGCGTCATGCAATCGCCAGAATGCGCCCAAGGTGCTGGGTTTTGGCGCCGGCACCGGCGCCTTCTCCGGCTTCTTCGGCATCGGCGGCGGCTTCCTGATCGTCCCCGGACTGATGGCGTCCACCGGTATGCCGATGATCAATGCGATCGGCTCGTCGCTCGTGGCGGTCACCGCCTTCGGCCTCAC
>DASTDX010000096.1:0-6847 GCA_035710145.1 Allosphingosinicella sp. | reverse complement strand
GCCGTCAGCAGCCCGCCATCCTCGCCGGCGACTCCGACGGCGACCGGATCGTCCCTCGTTTCGCGGTTGATCGTCGCGACGAGGTCGCGATTGACGCCGCCGACCAGCACCATCCGCACGATCCCGAGCGTTTCCGCGTCGGTGACGCGAAGGCCATCGCGGAATTCCGGCTCCTTGCCCATCTTGCGCATCACCGCGTCGACCTGCGGTCCGCCGCCATGGACGAGGACGCAGCGGACGCCGACGCTTCGCAAAAGCAGCACGTCCTGCGCGAGGGCTCGGTCGAGCTCGGCGTCGATCGCCGCTCCGCCCAGCTTCACCACCACCGATTTGCCGGTGAAGCGCTGGATGTAGGGAAGGGCCTGGACGAGAACCCGTGCGGTCAGGGCTGGGCTCATCATGACGTCTTCACATTTTCCTTGATGTAGCCCGGGCCGAGATCGATCCCAATCACCTGGGCCGTGCCGTCGCCCACTCCGATCCCGACTTCGATCTGGAAGCTGTCCTTCTTCATGTGCTCGGCGACCGCGGCTTCATCGTGGGGAATCGGAGCGCCCCCACGAGCGACAATGATTCCGCCATAGGCGACATGGCTGCGGTCAGCGTCGAATCCTACATTGGCCGATCCCGCAGCGGCGAGCAGGCGGCCCCAGTAGGGATCGCCGCCATGCCAGCTGCACTTGACCAGATTGTTCTCGGCGATGGCCTTCGCGGCGATCCGCGCCTCCGCGTCGCTGGCAGCGCCGGTGACACGCAGCAGGGCCATCTTCGTCATACCTTCGGCGTCGCGGGCCATCTGCAGAGTCAGGTCTTCGCAGACCCGGTGGACGGCGTCGGCGAACTCTTGCCGGTCGGCTGGTCCGCGTCGGCCGCTGGCGAGCATCATCACGGTGTCGTTGGTGGAAGTGGCGCCGTCGACGTTGAGGGTGTTGAAGGTTCGGTCGGCAGCGTCGCGCAGGATCTGCTGCAGCGCATCGTGGGGAAGATCGGCGTCAGTGGTGAGAAAGGCCAGCATCGTCGCCATGTTCGGCGCGATCATGCCGCAGCCCTTGGCCATTCCGCCCAGGGTGAAACTTGAGCCTTTCACCAGAGCCTGCTTGCTGTGATGATCCGTGGTCAGGATGCCCTTGGCGGCGTCCTCGTCGCCGTCGACGCTGAGCTTCTTCGCCAACTTCGGAGTCGCCTTGAGGATCAGCTCCATCGGCAGTGGCGTGCCGATGATTCCGGTCGAACAGACCAGGACATGGTCGCTTGCGATGCCGAGGGCTTTGGCGGTCGCTTCAGCCATCGCCTCGGCGTCCGCGAGGCCAGGGGCTCCGGTGCCCGCATTGGCGTTGCCGGAGTTGACGATGATCGCGCTCGCTTTGCCTCCATTCTCGGCGAGCCGGCGCCGGGAAAGCACGACCGGTGGCGCGACGAACTTGTTCTGGGTGAAGACGGCGACGGCCGTCACAGGCTTCAGGTCCGCGGTCGCGACCAGGGCCATGTCATGGCGCCGACGCTTGATCCCCGCATGGCAGCCGGCGGCAACGAATCCTTCTGCAGCAGTAACGCTCATGGCCACACTCCAACGCGCGGCAGGCCCGCGGTCTCCTCGAATCCCAGCATCAGGTTGGCGCACTGGATCATCTGCCCGGCCGCGCCCTTGACGAGATTGTCCAGCGCCGCGATGGCCAGCACCCGGTTGGTCCGTTCGTCATATCGTGCGGTGATGTGCACCGAATTGGATCCAAGCGTCCATTTGGTCGACGGGGGCTGCTCGGACACGACAATGAAGGGCTCATCGGCATAAGCGTCGCGAAGAACGGCGAGTGGATCGCACGGGCCCTTCGCCTGCGCATAACAGGTTGCGAGGATGCCCCGGTTCATCGGCGCCAGATGGGGCGTGAACAGCAAATTCCCGCCCAGCGCCATCTCCATTTCCGCGGTGTGGCGGTGATTGAGCAGACCGTAGGCGCTGAAATTCTCGTCGACGCTGTTGAAGTGCGTCGAGTCCTTGAGGCCCTTGCCGGCGCCGCTGACTCCGGAGGCGGCATCGACGATCAGGCTGCCCGGTTCGACCAGGTCCAGCAGCGGTTTCAGTGCCAGGATTGCCGAAGTGGGGTAGCAGCCCGCGGCAGCGACCGCCTTGGCGCTCCGGATTGCTTCGCGATGGAGCTCGGGGATGCCGTAGACGAATTGGTCGAGCAGGTCCGGGGCCTGATGCTCCTCGCCGTACCAGCGCGCATAGGAAGCGGCGTCGTCGAGCCGGAAATCGGCGCCCAGATCGACGAACGGGATCCCCCGTCCCAGTATCTCAGCCGCAAGCTTCTGCGAGTGGCCATGGGGGAGGGCGGCAAAGATCAGGTCGATCCCTTCCAGCGACCCCGGCTCGAACCTTTCGACCATCAGGTCCGGATAGGCCAAAGCGAGATGCGGATGGACCGCTTGCAACGTCTGCCCCGCCTGGCTGTCGCCGAACAGGCAAGCGGGCCGCAATTGCGGGTGGCCGGCGCACAGCCTAAGCAATTCTGCGCCGACATAGCCGGAGGCTCCGAGGATCGCGACATCGGTCATTGGGGCCATATGCGTTGGGATGCATAATCATGCAATACCCGGGTGGAGTAGCGCGAGGAGAAAAGTTCGATGCTGGACCTGTTCGAGGCCAATCCTTTCAACCTGCTGCCACATCTCGCGGCGTTGATCGTGGCCTATCTGCTGGCCCTTCCGATCGGGTGGAATCGCGAACGGGAAGAACGTAGCGCCGGCTTGCGCACCTTTCCTCTGGTCGCCGTCGCCAGCTGCGGCTTCATCCAGGCAGCGGAATCGATCGTGGGCGACGATCCCGAGGCGATCGCGCGGATCGTGGAGGGGATCATCACGGGCATGGGCTTTATCGGCGGCGGCGCGATTCTTCGGATGAAGGAGAGCGTGAAGGGCACGGCCACGGCCGCGAGCCTGTGGTCCACGGGCGCCGTCGGCACGGCGGTCGGACTGGGCAGCTATGACGTTGCGATCGTCCTGTCCGTGATCACGATGATCACCTTGTGGGTCCTGTCGCCGCTGAAATCGGAGATCGACCGCGAAAGAGACAAGGTGAGCCTTGATGAGGGTAAGGTCGCCGGCGCGCGGGGGCCGGTCAGCACGGATCAGGGGTGAACGATCGACACCAGGGTTCCGGGATTGGCATTCTCGACCTTCACGACGGCGCCCATCTGGCGAGCCAGCGCTTCGACGATGCCGGTCCCAAGTCCGCGATTTGAGGGCGAATGGTCTGCGGGCATGCCGATCCCGTTGTCTCGCACGGACAAGGTCCAGGCCGGCCCGTCCGCTTTATAGTCGACCTGGATGTTGCCCTTTCGATGCCGCGGAAAGGCGTGCTTCAAGGCGTTGATCACCAGTTCGGTGACGATCAGCCCAAGGCTCACCGAGTCGCTGGCCTTGGCCACGCTTCCATCGGCCGTCACGTTCAGGACGATCTGGTCGTGATCGCTGATCATCGACGCGCCGATGCTGTCGCACAGGGCGATGAAATAGGTGCCCAGAACGACGTCCCCGAGCCTCGAAACGGAAAGCTGACGCTGCATCTCGGCCACTGACATGACCCGGTTGCGGGCGTCGCGAAGATGGTCTCTCGCTTTCTCCGACCGGACCTTCTTGGCGCTTTGCATGAGGACGCTGGCAATGATCTGAAGGCTGTTCGCGACGCGATGCTGGAGCTCCTGAAGCAGAATCGTTTTTTCGCGAAGAAGGTCGTCCTTCAGCTTCTCGCTGATCCGGGCGTCGGTGACGTCGGCGATCGAGACGAGGAGGCGGACATGGCCGTCATCCGAATAATCGAGCTTGCGGGCGTTGACGATCAGGCGGCGGCTCATTTTCTTGTCGCGCACGAGGTCCAGCTCATAGCTGTCGACCCGGGCGAAGCCTGCCGCCGTCGCCTTGAGCAACGACAGGAGCTGGGGGATCGCCCATTCCCCGTCTCCGACCTGAGACAAAGGACGCCCGGAGACGCTGGACGGGTCGAGCTGATAGGTACTGCTGAACGATTCGCTCGCCGCGATCACGTTGAGGGCGTCGTCGAGCAGGAGCACGGGCGAGTTCGATGAGGCGATGACCGCAAGAGCCAGCCCATCGGCGGCTTCAGCCAGAGCCGAAACCGGCTTTGTCATTTAGTATCCTTTGCGGCGCCGCGAAATCGCAGGCGGTCCGACGGCGCAACTATAACATGGGCGCAAACTATTACCTATTTAAGCTTTTCCAGCCTTTTCGGTGGCCTAGTCCTGGCCCCGTCATTGGGCCATGCGCCGCTCACGCGAGACGGGAGGGGCCCGCCGTCGCGGCGATCGACCTGACTATGGTGAAAGCGGCAAGATCAGGAGACGGATCACTCCAGCGCCTGGCTGATGGCGAAGCCGGTCATGGCAGGGGTCGCCCAGAAGGCCGTCTCTTGCGGAACTCGCCCGCTTTGACGCGTGTCGGCCAGCACAGGCGTTCCGGCCGGTGGAAAACACTTCGCTCGCAGGGATTTCTGCCCGGGCCGCGAAGGGCTGGGCCTCGCCAGCGCGGCGGCGGTCATTTCTCGCACTTCCCGGAGCACCTGATCCGCGGTTGCGACCATGGGCTGTCCCGGCCGCGAAAAGGCGTTCTGGAGCGCCTGGGCGAACGGGCCGTGCTGGAGTCCGGGCACGATGTCGTAGGCCATGCCCCCGATCTTCGAGGCGGCGATCAGGGCGACCTGGCCGATGGACGCCTCGACCCCCGCCGGGTCGTCCCTGAGCCGATCGATCAGCCCGGTGGGTTCGAGCCGACTCGAGGGGCCCATTTCCAGGCAGCAATCCAGAATGAGAACGATCCGTCGCGACGGTCTCTGCAGTTCCGCCACGATTTCCCCCAAGCGGGGCGACCGCTCCAGCAACCGTTCCCAGCTCGACGCTGCCAGGTTGCCGACGAGCACGGCGTCGCCATCGTCGTAGGCGCCGTATCCCGCATAATAGAGAATGACCGTCGTGGCAGCGCTTCGCGCCAATTCGGCAATCGCCTGACGCATCGCGAGATCGTCGGGATTCACTCGCACCTCGCCCTGGATTCCACAGGCGCGCAGCGATGAAGCAACCAGGTTCGCGTCTTCGCTCGGGCCCTCCAGGAGCAGTGGCACAGGGAGGTTCGCGTAACGCGAGATGCCGATCGCGAGGAATTGCGAGAGCGGGTCCGTTGGCCGCGCGATCGGCGGCGTATCTGTCATGTTGCTCCGCCGGCCGAGCAAGGTGAGAGCCGGGGCATCCGACTGATCGTAAACCGCCGGATGCTGGTCATGGCCCACTGAGGAGGCGAGGCGATTCACCTCCAGCTTGGTCCTGACGACCACTTCATGAATGGAGGCGTCCGGTTCGAGCCACGGCAGCAGTGCCCGGGTGAACACGCTGTTGGGGTCGGGATCGTCGTCGCGCAGGCTATCCAGTGCGGTCTCCCCAGATCCCGCCGAATAGAAGATGAAGAATCCCCGCGGCGCGTTGATCGATGAAAGCCCGGCTTCCACCTGCGGCAAGGGGCTGCGCAGCGGATCGTCGCGACAGGCGTCGAGGATGACGATGCTCTGCGACGGCTGACGGCGAGCGATCTTTTGCAGGGCGAGGGGAAGTGGCAGCGATGAATCGCCGATCGCTTCGATGGACCCGGCCTGGGAATCCTTGGCCAGCAGCAGGTTGGTCTGCTGCAACTGGACTGCATGGCCCGCGAAGAACAGGAGTGAGGGGACGTCGCGTTCGAGCGACTGCGAGTAGGCATCGATCGCGGCCCAAAGCTCGGCGCTGGTGGGATCGCAAACGAGTTCTGCATCATATCCGATCGCGGTGAGCGTTCGGGCGACGGCTTCGGCATCCGGCACGGCCCGAGTCAGCGGCCGCATGGATTTATACTGATTGACCCCGATAACGAGCGCTTTGGCCTGAGGCGCTGCGGCCGCCGACGCAGGCGACGGCGCTTCGAGCTTCCCGATCAGTGGAAGGCTCGCCAAAAGGCCGAGCGCGCGGCGCCGACTGAGCATCGTGGATCCCCTCCCGATGGCCCAAGCTTATACCTGAAACAGGGTGGACGCTACATGGGCGGAAGCCGTCAGGTGGGTGCTGTCACGCCCACCACGGACGTGGCAGGCGAAGCGAATGGGCGGAGGGATTTCCCCAATACCGAGAGCCTATAGATTGCTCAGCAGTGGAAGCCCGAAGGCGTCGGCATCCGCGAGCGAGGGAATGAAAGCGGGGGGTGGGTCAGTTTCCAGGCCCTTCAGGAAGTCCTTGTCCCCCCGGAGCCGGGCATCCAGCGGAAGTTGTGCGGGCCCCTTGCGACGGTTTTGGAATCCGCCCTCCTTCAAAATGGGAACCAGTAGTTCGCGCCACGCCGAACCGGCCAGACGCTCGTACAGGAACAAGGCGGCCGCAAGGCTCGGAAGCCGCTTCCATCGGATGTCCACCTTGGCAGCCGTCAGGAGATGCCCGGCAAGGAGGCGCCTTTCGTCTCGCCCGGCCTTGCCCGGCCTGGCTGCGGCTCGGATCGCGGGTAGATGGGAATAAGCGGTGACACGCTCGGCATGTTCGACTTCGCTGCACTGAAAGGGCACTGGTGGATTTTCCGGGAATGCCAGGCCCTGCGGTGGAACATTTCCTGGCGGATTGACCGCCAGGGCATAAGCGATGAACCGTCTCGTATTGTGGTCGAAGCTCGCGAAGCGATCGATTTCGATGCTGGCGTCGACGGCAGAAGCGAATCTTTCATGCACGGTTTGCATCCCTGTTGCAGCCGGCGCTGGCCAGGAGCGGTCCCCTCGATCTCCCCATTGAAGGAAATCCAGAGGTCCGAGACAAGGCCGATCCTA
>DASTDX010000095.1:0-2787 GCA_035710145.1 Allosphingosinicella sp. | reverse complement strand
AATCCGCAGGACGACCGCTCGGTCAACGTGTTCGAACCATCGATCCGTGGCCGAACCGACCGCGTCGTCTATCGCTTTAGAAAGCCGGGCTGACTCGGGAGAAATCGGGCCATGCGACAATTGATGGTGACGTTGGCGGGCTTCGCCCTGATCGCTTCCGCCCCGGCCGATGTCGCCATCGACGATCTCGCCTGGCTGAGTGGGCGCTGGGAGAGTCGGTCAGGCGATCGCTGGGTCGAGGAGACCTGGTCGGCGCCGCGCGGCGGAACGATGTTCGCCTTCAGCCGGACCGGTAGCGGTGGCGCGCTTCGCGAGTTCGAGTTCGTCAGAATCGAGCGGGGGGCGGACGGCATCCTGGCCTATCTAGCTTCGCCGGGCGGCCGGTCTCCGATCGCTTTCACCCTCACCGAGGCGGACGGGACCCAGGTGACCTTCGAGAATCCGGCGCACGATTACCCCCAGCGAATCCGCTACGAACGGGAAGGGGAAGGCCTGCGCGCGACGATCTCGAAATCCGACGGAAGCGAAGCGGCCAGCTGGAGCTTCCGCCGGTTGCCCTGATCGAGAAAGCGGCGAGGAGGACGAAGTGGCCGAGAACAAGACCAAGCCGACCGAGGTCCCGGTCGACGAATTCCTCGACGCGGTGGCCGATCCGCAGCGGCGCGAGGACGGGCGCAGATTATGCGCGATGATGGAACGCATCTCCGGCTACCCGGCGAAGATGTGGGGGCCGAGCATCGTCGGCTTCGGCCTTTATCGCTACCGATATGACAGCGGCCACGGCGGCGAGATGTGCAGGCTCGGCTTCTCGCCACGGGACCGGGAACTGGTCCTCTATCTGGCGGTCGGATATGAAAGACATCAGCCGCTCATGGACCGGCTCGGGAAGCATCGCACCGGCAAGGCCTGCGTCTACATCAAGCGCCTCGCCGACGTCGACGAGCAGGTGCTGGAAGAGCTGATCCGGGAGTCGCTGGATTACATGCGGCAGGCTTATCCGGAAGAGGCCTGAGCGATGGCGGTTCATCTGGGCTTCACCTTACGGAGACGAAACGAGGTGGCACGGCGACGAGCCGTCATCGGCTCTTCAAGAAAACAGCTTGCGTCCTGCCACAGATGTGGCATGCTACGGTTGTAGCAAGCGAGGACCCATGATCGACTCCCTTCCCCGGCGCGAGCGCGAGCTCTTCGAAATTCTCTGCAGCATGGGCGAGGCCACCGCGGCCGAGATCCGCGGTGCGATGGCCGATCCGCCAAGCTATTCGGCCGTTCGCACCTTGCTGGCCCGGCTCGAGCAGCGCGGGCTGGTCAAGCACCGGTCCGTCGACCAGGCCTATGTCTACAAGAGCGTCCCGCAGGCCTCGAAGGTGCGCGAATCCGCGCTCAAGCAGATGGTCAGGACCTTCTTCGACGGTTCCGCGGCGAACGCCGCAACGGCCCTGTTGGGCCTCACCCGCAGTCTTTCCCCGGATGAAGCCGCCGCCCTGCAAAAGGCGATCGAGCAAGCCAAGGAGCGTGAGTGATGGACATGTCCTTCTTTGCGGAAATGGCCTGGAAGTCGGCGCTGATCGCCGGCGCCGCCTTGGTGCTGGCGTTCGTCCTGAGGTCTCGCTCGGCCGCCGATCGCGCCTTGGTGTTGCGGATCGGAGTCGCGATGCTGCTGCTGATGCCGCCGATCGCGATGCTCCTGCCGTCGCTCCAGATCGAAGCCTGGGCGGCGCCCGAAGCGCCGGTATCGACCCAATATCTGCTCGCGTCGGATGCACAGCTTTACGATTATGCCGCCGGCGCGATGACTGCGGCCGAGCCGACGATCTGGGACGATCCCACCCCGCTCGTTCTCTTGGCCTATCTCGGTGGCCTCATGATGGCGGGCTCACGGCTCTTCGCGGGCTTGTGGATGCTCGGCCGCTGGACCGCGGCGGCGAAGCCCGTCACCTGCCCGCTCTGGCTCGCGGCGTTCGAGCGCACCCGTTGGGTCGCGCGTCGGCCCGACCGGATCCGGCTGATGGTGTCCGATCGTGTCTCGTCTCCCTTGAGCTGGGGCTGGGCTCGCCCGGTGATCCTGATCGATCCGGATGCGCTCGCCGACCCCGAGGAAGCGGAGGCGATCCTGGCCCATGAAATGGCGCATGTCGTCCGTGGCGACTGGCTGGTGCTGATCCTGACCCGGGCGGCCGCCACCTTGTTCTGGTTCAACCCCCTGGTCTGGCTGCTCGAACGCGAGATCGTCCAGCAGGCGGAGGAAGCGGCCGATTGCGAAGCCGCCAAGAGGGTCGAGCCGGCCCGTTACGCGCAGACGCTCCTGACCTGGGCGCAGATCGAGGCGCGATCGCTCCCGGCCCACAGCATTGCCCCGAAGGGGAGTGCCCTGGGGCGCCGGGTCAAGGCGATCCTCGATCGCCGGATTCGCGAGCGCCCGTCGGGCTCCGCATGGACGGCCTTCGCGATCGTCCTTTGCGTCGCCATCGCTGCGCCGGTCGCGGCGATGGAACTGGTCGCGGCAGCCCGGGCCGCCCCGCCGGCGCCGGTGGCTCCGGCCGCCCCGGGCGTTGCGAGCTCTCCCGCCGCGCCAGCGGCGCCGGCCGCATCCTTGGGCATCGCCGCTTCGGCCGCCGCTGCGCATCCGCATCCGCCGGAGGCACCGCTCCCGCCGGGTGCGATCCACATCGATATTCCCGATGTCGGTGCGATCGTGGATGCCGCTTTGGCGGAGACGCTTCCGAATATTCCCGTGATCGTAGCCTCGGCCATGTCCTTTGCGCACCCGCAGGATCGGGCCTGGGG
>DASTDX010000094.1:0-28013 GCA_035710145.1 Allosphingosinicella sp. | reverse complement strand
CGCGGCCTAGAGCCGATTGCCCCGGGCCTCGCGTCTTGTCGAATTACCTCACTTTTGTCTGGCGAAGTCTGAAAGGCCCTCCACGCGCCTGTAGTCACCAGCCAAACTTCTAAACTTTCGTTTACCGTACTGTACCGAGGTTGAGGAACGACTGCCGTTCCTGGCTCCGAATCGATTCGCGATTCGCGGCTTGTCGACAGGAATGACCGGCTCGACGCGGATTGGTTCGAGCGCGCGCCGGCTGATCAGGCTCCCGGCCGTTCGCGGAGATCGCCCGTTAACCTTGTTTCTCTTGGAAGAATTGGCGTGGCGGCGATCCGACCAGCGCCCGAAACGGACCCCCGTCGTCAGCCCGGCTGCCGGCCTATGTTCCCATTGGGTAACATCACAAAAGATGACGCAATGCAGCGGGATAATAAAAGTGATAGTAATTCCCAGAATGAAACAGAACTGGACTGAAGCATACGATGAAAGTTAACTCCAGTTAATGATCTCGACGACCAGGATCCAAAAGTTACAAGAGACCAACTTGATTTTCTTTTGGGTAACCTTTGTGCTGTAATGCGCCAGTCCCGATTTTGCACTTGCGGAACATTCCGTTTGCGGGAATCTGTTACCCAAGCGGCCGGTCACCGGGGAGTAAACCGGAGTTTAGTTAGGCCGCTTCGGGAAGGCATTCAAAAGGACACGCCCAGCGATGGGAGCACGCGCTCACATCATAATCGCGGCTATGGCTGCGACCCTCACTGCTTCGGCAGCGACCGCGCAATGCGTCGGCAGCTGCACGACGGCGACGATCTATGAGGGCAATAGCGGCGTCATCCAGCTGCCGGTGACGGCAACGGTCGGTGGACGCTGCGGCTTTGCGAGCGCGCCGAGCGCTACGCTCGATTATCCGAACTTCGACGTCGTGGAGGCCACGCAGTCGGCCCCGTTCGTGCTCGACTGTACAGGCCCCTCGCGCGTTGCGGTGACTTCGCTGAACGGCGGTCTCCTCAACAACAGCGGCTCCTTGCCATCGGGCTATGTCAATCTTGCATCCTACACCGTGAATCTGCGGCTGACGCCGACCTCCGGGTCCCAGGTGACGCTTGCTCAGGCCTGCCCGGTGGAGGTCCTGAAGGCCACTGGCCCGGCGAGCGGCACGGCCGCGTGCGCCGAGGTTCGCGGTACCGCCAGTTTCAACGGCAATGTTGGTCTGCGCCTCGGGAACGCTTCGAGCGGGCAGAGCTCGTTCATCGACGTCAAGGTGGGGCCAAGCACGATCAACCCTGCGGCAGGCCTCCTGGTGAACGGGGATTATTCGGACACGCTCACTGTCACAGTGGCGGCGTCCCTTTGAGTTGATGCGTAACCGGCTCTGCTCTCCCAGGGGCAGCTCGCCGGCACATTACCCTGGGGGGCTCGGTGGACCGACCACCGGTAGTTTGGGGACGTGGATCATCCAGTCCCGTGGAATTGGATGACGGGAGTTTTGACATGAAGAAGTTCGTATTTGCAGCATTGGCGGCCTCGACCGCTTTGATCGCAGTCCCCGCTTCGGCTCAGCAGTCGGTGAGCGGCGACATCACCATCACCGGCTCGGTCGGGGAAAAGTGCCTCGTCGTAACCGGCGGTGCGCCTTCGGGAACCTCGTTCAGCGGAACCATCGCCCTCGGCGAATTGTCGGATGCCACGGGCAAACTTCGTTCCGACGTTGAAGCGACTTTCGACACCGCTGCGGCGGCGCTGGCCATCCAGGTCGTCTGCACCACGTCTAACCCGCAAGTGTCGGTCGACGCCAATGCGATCACCGCCGCGACCGCAACCGCAGTGACGGGCTATGACAACAGCATCGACTACCAGGCCAATGTAACCTTCAGCCTGGCTCCGTCCGGCTCGAAGCTGGTCAGCAACGACAGCGCAAGCGCCGCGGCGACGACGGACGCGCTCGGCGGGCGTCTCGCGTCGGGTGCGACGAACATCACGATCGACGGCGCCAATTTCCGGACTGGCTCGGCGACCGATCTCCTCGTCGCTGATCCCACCTACACGGGACATATCCTCATCACGGTGGCGCCGTCCGCCTGAGGATTAGCTGAATGATCGGGGCGGCGCGTCGCCGCCCCGGCAAGTTGAACTGGAGTGAGCAAATGATGAAACGTTCGATGATCCTGGCCGTGCTGGCCGCATCCGCGACAGCGACGCCTGCCTTCAGCCAGTCCGTGGACGGCACCGTGGACATCACCGGCTCGGTCGCGGACCGCTGCCTGTTCACGACTCCATCGGCCACGCTTCCGCTCGGCGAGCTCGCCAGGAGCGGGACCGACACCAATGCCGGCAGGCTCGATGAGTCCAAGGTGGATGGCGAGTCGCGGACCCTGGTCGGCTGGTGCAATGGCACTGCGGCCACGATGTCGGTCGAAGCCTTTGCTCTGACCAACAGCGATTTCACCAGTCCTGCGCCCAACGGATTCGATCGGGTGATCAACTTCACGGCGACCGCCGATGCGAATTCGGAATCGGCCACCGACACTTCAGTTACCGCGGGAGCGGGGTCGGCCGTCAATGTCGGCCTGTTCACGGGCAATGTGGTGGTCACGCTTTCGGAGTCCGCAACTCCGGGCGGCGGCCTGCTCGTCGCCGGCGATTATGATGGCCAGGTGGTGGTGACGCTGACTCCGAACGTCAGCTTCAACCAGCCCGCGGCGTAAAGGGGGATGGGCCGGCTTCGGCCGGCCCAGGGGAAATGAAGCGATGATGAGACATTTCGCATTGCTGGCCGTCCTTGCCGCCGCTCCGATCGGGGTTGCGAATGCTCAGGACGGCAGCGACCAGGAAACGGTCCCCATCAGCGGCACCGTGGCGGGGATCTGTGTCCTCGGCCCGCCGTCCCAGACGGCCGTCGATCTGGGTCAGATGATCAACATGTCCGGCCCGGACGCTGGCCGCATCGCTCCACTCGCTGCGCAGGAAGTGACCCTGCCGGATTCGTTCTGCAACTTCGCCGGCACCCACATCTCGGTCTCGGCCGATGCGCTGCTGGCCGACGACAGCACGACCGTCCAGCCCGGCTTCGCCCGCGCGGTCAACTTCACGTCGACCGTCACCAACTGGGCCACCGGCGATGCGACCGTGACGACGGCCGCGACCGCGGGCGGCGCCATGCCAACGGCGGAAGCGAGCGGTGGCACTCAGCCATTGCCCAGGATCGCCGATCTCGAGCTGACTCTGAACAACTTCACCGTTCCGTCGAACCTGCGGCTCGTTGCCGGCGCCTATGCCGGCAGCGTCACCATCACGCTCGGGCCGGCGGCGGCCCCCGAAGGAAACTGACATGAACATGTTCAAGCTTGTCCCGACCGCTCTGCTTCTGGCAGCCAGTGCATCCGCGGCGTCGGCGCAGTCGTCCGACACCGCTGGCCCACTTCCGATCACCGGCAACGTTCCGGCTCTCTGCTCGGTCGGCACCTTGAGCGGCAACGGTACGTTTCCGCTGGGCGTCCTGATCGATACGTCGACGGGCCTGCTTCGCGGGGATCTCTCAGCCCCGCCCCAGGTCCTGAGCGCCGCCTTCTGCACGGCTCAGAGTACGATCACGGTCAGTGCCACGCCTCTGCAGTCGGTCAATGCCACCGGCACTCCGCCGGGGGGCTTCTCGCGCACCGTCAATTATACGGCCACCGCTTCCGGCTGGACGGCGACGGCCGCGAGTTTCACGACCGGCGCCGCAACCAACCCGGCAGCGACCCAGTCGCGGACCACCGCTTTCCAGGGCGATATCAGCGTCGCCGTAGGCGCATTTTCCACCGGCGGCGGCAATGCCCTCCGGCTCGTCGCCGATCCGGCTTACGCCGGCAACGTCACCGTCACGTTGGCGGCAACCAATTAGGAGGCCATGATGCGCGCCCGCACTCCTCTGATCCTAGCGGCCTTGCTGGCCCCGGCCATAGCCGGAGCGCAGTCGAGCGCCTCCCAGGATCTGGGGGTCAATGGCAATGTGCCGGGATCGTGCGCGATCGGCGCGCCGCGGCTTGCCGCCGGCGCCCAGGTCAATTTCCGCGGTCTGAACGGGACGACCCTGCAGATCGATCAGATGGTCGATCCGACCACGCTTTCGACCAACGCCGCCTCTGCCGAGGTTCGGTTCGAGGCGGTTTGCGGGTTTCCGCACCGGCTTCGGGTCGAGACCCAGAATAACGGCCTTTGGCAGGTTCATGAACGCGGCAATGCGCCGCCCGAGGGCTTCGGCTATGCCGTCCCCTACCGCGCCTCGGTGCGGTGGGCCGACGAGAATCTCCGACTGAATGCGGACGCCCAGATCCGGCGGATCGCCGACAGCCAGATCTATATCGCCAACAATGCCATCGGCGATCTGCTCCTTCGACTCGAGATCGATCCTGGTGCGACGAACGAGCGCGCCAATGCGCCCCTGCTCGCCGGCACCTATGGGGACACCCTGCGCATCACTCTGGAGCCTCAGCAATGAACCGCTATCTGGCTGCTGTCCTGATCCTTTCCGCGCCGGCCGGCGCGGCGGCGCAGACGATCGATCCGACCCCGGGCCGGCTCGAGATCGTCGGGCAGGCGCCGAGCGCCTGCCTGATCCGGACGCCGACCGGCGAAGCCGCCGTCAACGCGACTTTCGAATCCACCGGGAGTTCGTCCGGCCAGATCCGGATCACCGAATTCGTCGATCCCGGCAGTGCCCAGTCGCGCGGCGCCTCGATGGACCTCGTCGTTCCGGTTATCTGCAACAGCCCGCACAGGGTTACCGTCAGGAGCGGCAACGGTGGGCTTCGTCGGTTGGGGTCGCCAGTGCCGGCGGGACCGTTCATCGAGTTCCTTCCTTACCAGGTGAACGCCGTGTGGGGCGGAAGCCAGGGAGGTATCGCCAGCGATTCCGGTGGCCCCCTCCTGATCGATTCGCCGAGCGCGCGCGCGGGGCAGTTGTCGCTTTCGTTCGACATCGCCCGCGGGGGCCGGCCGCTGGTCGCAGGAACTTATTCAGATTCTATCGTGATAGAGCTCCAGGCTGCCAATTAAAGGGCGGTGTTGAAGCCTTGGGGAGGGTTAAGTGAAATCATTGTGGCGTAAGCTTATCGTTCGTCTGACTGTGTTGCTGGGGGCTCTCGGCCTTGCCGGCGGCCTGGTCGCGATGACCGTCCAGCCCGTGGTCGTGAACCTTTCCACCGCCGGCCGAAACATGAGCCAGGTGGTGACGGTGGAGAACACGTTCACCAATCCGCTTCCAGTCGAAATGCGGATCGAGGAACTGTCGCTCAACGAGAATGGCGTTCAGGGGACGGGGAACGACCCCGGCGACCTGCTCGTCTTTCCGACTCAGGCGATGATCCAGCCTGGCCAGACCCAGACTTTCCGAGTGCAATATGTGGGCGATCCGGACCTGGCCCGGAGCAAGCATTATTACGTTACGGTGGCTCAACTGCCGGTCCAGATGCCGCAGGGACAGTCGGCAATCCAGATCCTCTACAATTTCCAGGTTCTGGTGAGCGTCAGCCCGAATGGCGTGAGGCCGGCGCTGGCAATCGACAGTGCCTCGGTGGGGCGCGACAGCAACGGCCGACCGGTGCCGGTTCTGGTGGTCAGCAACAATTCCACCGCGCACGGCTATCTTTCGAACGGCCGTCTCCGGATCGTTCAGCGCGATGCCTCCGGGAGTGAGGTGTTCCGGCGGACCATTCCCGGACCTGAGATCCAGCAGACGATCGGGTTCGGGCTGATCGGCGCCGGGCAGACTCGGCGGGTGCAGATTCCGATTGAGCTTCCGACCGATGGGGGGACCATTGAAGCCCAGTTCAACGCAGAAGGCTGAGCTTCGGTACGGCGCTTGCGCCATTGCGCTGATTGCCTCGTTCGGTTTCGGGGCAAACGCCGCGCATGCCGCCGAGGAGTCGCAGCCGGGACAGACCACGCAGGCGCAGGAGCGCCGGATCGTCATCGAGCCGCAGACGATTCAGCCGGGGACACGGCTCAATCCAACCGGGCGGACGGTTTCGCTGACCGTTCCGGCCAAGGACGGTGCCGTCTATCTCGGTGACATCGTCGTCAATATCGACCCCAACGATCGTCTCGAATTCTCCGCGCAGCGGCTGCTCGATTTGCTCTCGAATGTCGTCGATCCCGACGTCGTGCGCACGCTCCAGGGCAATTTCGCCGGGCGGACGACCTTGTCGCCGGCGGACTTCGAAGCGTCCGGGATCCGGATTCGCTACAATCCGCAGGATCTCGCCCTCGAGCTCGAAATCGCTTCCGAGCGGCGGGCGACCCGGACCGTGCAGGTAAGTCCGCTGGATCGCGAACGGTTCGGCACTTTCGTCGAGCCGGCCGGGGTCAGTGCCTATCTCAATATCCGCGGTAATCTCGATTACCTTTGGGAAGGCTCCAATGACGGGCTTCAGGCCCCCGTATTGTTCATGGACGGCGCCGCCCGGCTTGGAAGGATCGTGGCCGAATCCGACGCGATCTGGCAGCCTGGTTCCGACGGGGTCGATTTTCAGCGGCTGGGTTCGCGGCTGGTCTATGACGATACCGACAATCTGATCCGGTGGACCGCCGGCGATCTGATCACCACGACCCGCGGTTTCCAGTCGGGGCCGGACATCGCCGGTATCTCGGCCTTCCGATCATACAGCGTTCTGCAGCCGCAGCAGATCATCCGCCCTCGCGGGGACCGCAGCTTTCGTCTCGAGCGGCCGTCCACCGTGGAGGTCCAGGTCAATGGCCAGATCGTCCGTCGGCTTCAGCTCGCACCCGGGACCTACGATCTTCGCGATTTCCCCTTCACCCAGGGCTCCAACGACATACGCCTCGCCATTCTCGACGACGCGGGCCGGACCGAAGTGTTGCGATTCAACGTCTTCCTCGACCAGTCGCAACTCGCCCGCGGCCTGACGGAGTTCGGGGTCTATGCCGGGGTGCTTGCGCCGCTTCAGGGAGACGGACCCAATTACACCGACAATCTCGCCTTCAGCGGCTTCGTTCGCCACGGTGTCAGCGACTTCCTCACCCTGGGCGGAAACGTCCAGGCCGATGCCGATACCAGAATGGGTGGCGTGGAAGCCGTCTGGGCCACGGGTGTCGGCACGTTCGGCGCCAATTTCTCGATCTCCGACATCGACGGTTTCGGAGCCGGGCGAGCGGCGCTGGTAACCTTTCAGCGGCTGATCCAGCGTTCGGGCGGCCGCGCGGACTCCCTCAGCCTGTTCGTCGAAAGCCGCAGCCGCGATTTCGGCCCACTGGGCACGATCATCCCCAATAATCCCTTCAAGTTCGAAGTCGGCGGCGGATACTCGCACGCGTTCAGCGATTTCATCTATGGCGGGGTCGACGGCCGTTACTCGAGCGGGCGCGGTGTGCAGCGCGACGTCTGGAGCGTACGCGGCACCCTGGGTTACCGGATCAATCCGCGGATGAGCCTGACCAGCGACGTTCGATGGGAGCAGGACAATATCGGCCGCCGTGTATCCGGTCTGCTGTCGCTGACGGTGCGGCTCGGGCGCTTCTCCAACCTGCGCGCGGACTATGATACAAGATTCGATCGCGCCAGGCTTTCATACAATCGCCTTGAGGGCACGGGCGTCGGTTCCTACAACATCGCCGCAGACGTCGAGCGCAACAATCTCGGCTCGGGCGTCAATCTAGTCGGCAATTATTACGCCAATCGCTCGGAGCTTGGGCTCAGCCATTTCGGCACCTTCGATGACGATTTCGGGGCTTCCACGAACCAGCGCACCTCACTGCGCTTCGCCACCTCGCTGGCGATCGCCGACGGAAGCTTCTCCATGGGACGTCCGATCTACGACAGCTTCGCCATCGTTAAGGGCCATCGGGCGCTTGACGGCGCCAACATCTATGTCGATCCGAGTCCGTTCGGCTTCACTGCCAATACCGGCATGCTTGGAGCGGGCACTCATCCCAGCCTCAGCTCCTATGCAGAACGTACGATCACCGTGGATGCGCCGAGCGCGCCCGCCGGCTTCGATATCGGCCAGGGCTCGTTCCGGGTCTTCCCGCCCTATCGGAGCGGATATTTGCTGCAGGTCGGCTCCGACTACATGGTCACGGCGCTCGGTCGGCTGATCAACCGCGACGGCGAACCAGTCTCCCTGGTTACCGGCACCGCCACCGAACTCGCTCATCCGGAACGTGAGCCGCTGACCATCTTCACCAATCGAGAGGGCCGCTTCGGCGCCGTCGGTCTCGCTCCGGGACGGTGGCGCATCCAGATGAACGACGATCTTCGAAGCAGCTATGTTATCAATGTTCCCGAGAGTGCCGAAGGCATTCTGAGGGTTGGCGATATCTCGCCGACGGAAAGTGGTGAATGAGATGAAACTGAAGCCTGTCTTCGCGGCTCTGGCCGCTTTCATCATCAGCGCGGCCGTGATGCCTGCCGAGGCCCAGGCGCAGGCCGGCCGGCGTTGCCTGGTGACCGCTTCGAGCCCTCCCGGAACAGCGACGTACGATCCGTTCGACCCGGCGGCACTCACCCTCGGCAACGTACACATCACGTTTACACGTCTGCCGGCGCAGAACGGCGCCAAGGCCGCCATCCTGGATTTTTACGTGAGGTCGACCAATCCAGGCGCGAACAACATCGTCCTGACCCCGATCAGCGCGGTCGGCGCCGGCAACGGCACCGGATTCAATCAGGACATCTTTTACGGCACGAACGAGACGCCGCCGATGATCACGGTTCCGCTGGGCAACAGTCCCATTCCCGGCGTCTTCCGGTGGCAGTTCAACGGGGCGAACGATGCTTCCGACGTGTTCACCGTCACGTTCAACATTCAGCTTCCACAGAATTTGAACCTTGAAGCTTCGGGCAGCATATTGTTCGACATCGAATATGGCTGCAACGGTACCGGCGGCGGTCCTCAGTTTTCCGAGCTCGGTACCGCACCGAATGCCTTCACGCTGAACATCGACGTACGGAGCGCCCTCCAGGCCAGCTATGTGGGAAGCGCGCTCGACTTCGGTGAGGTGGGCGATCGGACGGACAGCCAGATCACGCCGTCAAGTCCGCTCACCGTGGGCGGCGACATTCGGGTGGCCAGCTCCGGCCCTTACACGATCAGCATCGCCTCACAGAACAATTACCGCCTCACCTACCCATTGGGCGATGTGAACGACCCGACCAAAAGTCTGGATTACAGGGCCAATTTCCTGGGCCAGACGGCCCAGCCGGGAAGCACGACCGTGTTGTCGCGAACCTGCACCCGGGCGGGCCTTGGCTCGCCGCCCCTGTCCGGAGGACGGTTGCTACCTATATCGGTCGATCTCGTCGAAGGCGGGCAGGAGGAAATCCCGGCCAGTTACCGGGACGTTCTGACCGTGACGGTGGCTCCGCTCGCTGCCGCCACGCCCGGGGTCCCCTGCGGAATGTGAGGGCGGCGGCATCGCTGCCACCGCCATCCATCAGAGGGCAACGAGCCGGAAGCTAAGCGAACCCGCTGCACCGTTGCTGGCGAGCGAGACTTCGCGCGAGGCGATCGATGGACCGTCCGCGCTGACGACCAGAGTTGATGCGCCGGCAGCCAGCGTAATGGCCTCGCCATCTACCAGCAGAGTGGCGTCGGCCAGCTCCGGCGAGGTCTCGGCGAAGATCTGGTAGCCGTTCGGGTTGTTGCAGAATTCATTGAGCTGTCCGAGCGAGGTTTCGCCGGCCTGAGACGGAACGACCGAAGCATCGAACTGGGCATGGCAGATGACCGGGACGAACCCGGTGATTCCGATCGTGTAGCTGGAATTGGCCGGAGCAGCCGCGGTGGCGGATCCCGCAAGCAGGGTAGAGGCAAAGGCAAACGCGCAAACTCGGCGGTTCATGGCAAGACTCCTTGTCGTCTTGCCGCTCTGTTATGGCTGCCCTTCCAAGATATGGTTGAGGCGGCTGGTAAATGCCTGATTTACCATGGGCCTCGTACCGGCCCGTCGAGAAGCCTTCAGTCGCTGATGCCGCTGTCCCTGATGAGCATCAACAGGTCGATGCGATTGGTCAGGCCCAGTTTCTCGTAGACGTTATGGAGGTGGACCTTGACCGTTCCTTCGGAGATTCCGAGCCGGGCGCCGATTTCCTGATTGCGCAGATTATCCGCGGCGAGCCGGACGATCGCCTGCTCGCGCGGCGTGAGCCTGGCAAAAGGGCTGCCGTCGAGTTCGCGCCCGGTGGCGCGGTCAAGGGCGCGCTGAAGCAGTTTTTGTTCGATCCAGCGACCGCCGCTTCGGACTTCGTCCAGGCAGGTGAGAAGGTTCTCCGGGGCGGCATGCTTGAGCACGAGTCCGTTCACGCCGCCGTCGATCGCCTCCACCGCACGCCGATCGGACATGCTGCCGGTGAGAATGACGACGGGCCGCTGGTCTCCATTTCCCCGAAGTTCGAAAAACAGATCCAGCCCATGGCGATTGGGCAGCCGCTCGTCGAGGATCACGATGTCCGGATTTTCGGCCTCGATCGCGGCCAGGACCTCAGATCCGTCGCGCACATAGCGGACGATCCGGTAATCGCTGCCGCGCAACAAGGCCTCGACCCCGGAAAAGATGATCGGATGGTCGTCGGCCAGCAGGATTCGGATCATTCTCGCGACCTAACAGGCAGTTGAACAAACACCAAAGCGCTCGCAACGCTCGATACAAGTCCACCCCTCCTATCGAGATTGTGTGACCGTTCAAGAACGGAGAGCGCAGATTTCGGCATCGTTTCTGTCGAGAATCGATTCGATTGCCGCGCGTTTGATGTCGCCGGTTCAGTCCGACGGCGCCTTTGCGGAGCAGGATCGACATTCGCCGCTGCCGGAGACGCTCCGAGAAGCTGTGGAAAAGGCGGATTTCTGCTTCGACAAGGCGCGGTGGACACCCTAATTTCATGAGGTGATCGAAGACGAACTTTTCCCGGCAGAGCAGACCCCCCGCGACTCGGATCGGCTCACTCTCGACCTCGACGGCTGGGAAGGCCCGCTCGATCTGCTGCTCACGCTTGCCCGGGCCCAGAAGGTGGACCTGGCCAAGATTTCCATCCTGGCACTGGTCGAGCAGTATCTCGCCTTCATCGCCGACGCCAAGAAACTGCGCCTGGAGATCGCCGCCGATTATCTCGTGATGGCGGCATGGCTCGCATATCTCAAATCCTGCCTCCTTCTGCCCAAGGATCCGACTGTAGACCCCTCGCCGGAAGAGCTGGCGATGCGGCTGCAGTTGCGACTTCAGCGTCTCCAGGCGATGCGGGAGGCGGGCGCGCGCCTGATCGGCGGCGACCGGGTCGGCCGCGACGTCTTCCTGCGCGCTTCGCCAGAAGGACTGAAGGTCGTCCGCCGGGCCGCCTGGACGACGGACCTTTATGACCTGATCGCGGCCTACGGTATCGTCAGGGCGCGCACCGAGCCCGCCGTCCACATCGTTTCGCGCCGGCCGGTCATGACTCTTGACGAGGCGATCCATCGGCTGGAGCGGATGATCGGGGCCAGGCTGGAATGGACCTCGCTCGAGACGTTTCTCCCAGAAACCCAGGATCCGGAGTTTCGCAGATCCGCTTTGGCCTCGAGCTTCGTCGCCACCCTCGAGCTCGCCCGGCTGGGCCGGATCGAGATCGAACAAGAGGGCATTTTCGAGCCGCTTTACGTGAGGGCGGCATGAGGGAGCCGGGCGATGGGATCCGGGCGGTGGAGGCCTGCTTGTTTGCTTCCGGCGAGCCGCTCAGCGTGCAGGACATCACCGACCATGTCGGCGAGGGCGTCGACGTCAAGGTCGCGCTGGAGGAACTTCAGTCTTTCTATGCCGGGCGGGGGATCGAGCTGGTCGAACGGGGCAAGCGATGGCACTTCCAGACCGCCGCCGATCTCGCGCACATCCTGCGAAGGGAGCGCGAGGAGAGCCGCAAGCTCAGCCGGGCAGCCGTCGAAACCCTCGCGATCATTGCCTATCACGAGCCTGTGAGCCGGGCCGAGATCGAAGCGATCCGCGGCGTCCAGATATCGAAGGGAACGCTCGACGTGCTGATGGAAGCCGGCTGGGTGCGTCCGGCGGGCCGCCGCGAAGTTCCGGGGCGCCCGCTCACCTTTGCGACCACGCAGGAATTCCTGACTCATTTCGGCCTCAAGAGCCGTCGGGACCTTCCCGGCATCGACGATCTCAAGGCTGCCGGCCTGCTCGACCCCGTCGATATGGCGCTCGAGCGGCTGGGGTCGGACGGGGCCGACGAGGCCGAACTGGAAACCGACGGCGAAGAAGCCTAGGTAGCCAGCGATATCGGGAGATTTTTCAATGGGTGGTTTCAGCCTCTGGCATTGGCTCATCGTCGGCCTGGTCATCTTGCTGCTGTTCGGAAAGGGCCGCTTTTCCGACATGATGGGGGATGTCGCGAAAGGCCTGAAGAGCTTCAAGAAGGGCATGAGCGAAGACGACGAAGCCGAGCAGCGCCGTCTGACTGCCGAGCGTCCCCTCGAATCCGCTCCGCCGCCCGCGCCGACAACGCCGACAGAGGCGGCGCCGGCGGAACGGGGATCGGCCTCCGAAGCCGACCGGCACTGAAGCCTGGCTTCGGTGGCTTGAGGACAGATGTTCGGGATCGACTCAGGCGAGATTTTGATCATCGCGGTCGTGGCCTTGGTGGTCATCGGCCCGAAGGATTTGCCGCGCGTGATGCGGACGATCGGCAATTTCGTCGGCCGCGCCCGCGGTATGGCCAAGCATTTCCGGTCCGGCCTCGACACGATGATGCGCGAGGCCGAGCTCGAGGAAATGGAAAAGAAATGGCGCGCGGACAATGAGCGGATCATGCGCGAGCATCCGCTGGTCCCGCCGCCAGCCGTAGAATCGGCGGCGGAAAGCGACTGGGGCAAGCCCCTGCCCGAGGAAGATAAAGCAGGGGAGGCGCAGCGGCCCAAGCCGAAGGCGCCGCCGCGACCGGCTCAAGGTGCGTCGCCAATGCGCAACGCGCCCCCGGCGCCGCCTTCCGGTGAAGCGCCGTGACCGACATCGACCGCGACGGAGTCCCGGACGAGCTGGAGTCCAGCAAGGCGCCCTTGCTCGACCATCTGATCGAGCTTCGCCGACGGCTCCTCTGGAGCTTCGCAGCGGTCGCACTTTCGTTCGCGCTTTGCCTTTATTTCGCGCGGCCGATCTTCGGTTTCCTGGTCCAGCCATTGCTTGCAGCCGGACAGGACCGGCTTATCTACACGGCCGTCTTCGAAGCCTTCTTCGTCGAGATCAAGGTCGCCTTCTTCGCGGCCCTGATGCTGTCCTTTCCGTTCATCGCCAACCAGCTCTGGCAGTTCGTCGCCCCGGGTCTCTATGCGAAGGAAAAGCGCGCGTTCGCGCCGTTCCTGCTGCTGACGCCGTTCCTTTTCCTGGCCGGCGCCGCACTGGCTTATTACGTCGCAATGCCGGTCGCGCTTCATTTTCTGCTCGGCTACGAAGGCAATATCGCGGGCGTCCAGCAGGAAGCTCTGCCGGGCGTCGGCAATTATCTGTCCTTCGTGACCCGTTTCATCTTCGGCTTCGGGGTCGCGTTCCTGCTGCCCGTTCTGCTGATGTTGCTCGAGCGGGCCGGCCTCGTCACCCGACTTCAGCTGAAATCGGGGCGACGCTACGCGATCGTGGTCGCGTTCGTGATCGCCGCGGTGCTGACCCCGCCCGACGTCATCTCCCAGCTGCTGCTCGCGATCCCTCTGGTGCTTCTCTACGAAGTGTCGCTGGTCGCGATCTGGTTCACCGAACGAAAAAGGGCACGAGAAGCCGGCAAGGCGAGCTCATAAAAAAGGCGCCGCCCGGAGGCAGCGCCTTAATGTCTCGATCGAAGATGGCGATCAGCAGTTGTTGTCGACGCCGTCAACGCAGTCGGTGGTCGATTCGACGTCTTCGGCGGCACCGTGGAGGGTATTGCAGGCCGAGAGCACGAGCCCACCGGACAGCGCCAACATCATCATAAACTTTCTCATGTTCCGTCTCCTGAACCCGGCCCTGGGCAGCACACTCGCCAGGGCTCGATAGCTGTAAAAGCCCGCGACAAGGTTTCGGTTCCGCAATCGCGCCGGCTGGCCCGGCTTAAGCCAGGGCGACCTCATATTGATATATTGAAAAGGCCCAGACGAAGTTGAGCCCGGAAGCGCCACCGGGGGGGGGGGAGGTTAGCGCGTCCGGGCCCATGTTCTGGATAGCGAGAGCGGGGGGGCAAAAGGTCACTATCCGGACTGCTTAACGGGCTAGTGGGGAGTGGGTTCCCAGCGACCCGAAAAAAAATTGGGGCTTTTGCGATTTTTTGGGCACTGGCCCGTCCGACGCCGGTTCTAGCCCGAAAGGAGAAGAAACGTGCCCAAGCCACTGCCCACACCACCCAGTTCGGATATCGACGGCGTCGAACAGGATTCTACCCGGAATACCGATGCCGCACTCGAATCAGGGCAGGACAGCGGCAATCTCGAGCTTGCGCGCAAGGAAGCCGCCGGCAGGCCCGCTCATTCGACCGAAAAGAGCAAGGACGATCGCTCGCGCTGACTCAGGCGTGAGGCTGGATCAGTCGCGATCCATGACCGAGACAAGCACCGAATAGCGCCCCTTGTCCGGCTCGCGCTCGAGAGTCGAGCGAAGCTGGCGAGCGAGTCCCGTGACGATTCGGTCGAAGCGTTCGAACAGGCGATCATCTCGCTCTACGGCCTCGGAAAGACTGTCGACCTCGATCGACAGGCGGGCAAAACCGGAATTGGCCGGTTCCATGACGATCGAAACCAGGCTCGCACCGGCCAGCATCCCGAATTCGACGATCTCGGTGACCAGGAAGGCAACAGACACAGCCGCGTCCTGGCTGGCATGAACCGGAGCGACATCGAGGCGGATCTGCATCAAGGCAGCGCTCGTCGGGGCAGTGGCCCGCAGGTTGGCGGCCAATTCGGAAATGAGCGGCTTCAGTGCGACCCCGCGATTTTCCTCGAGCTCGGCATAATGGTTTCGATGGACGACGGCGAGGGCGTCGACTCGGCGCTGGATGGAGGCATAAGCCGCCGCGACCTCTTCGTTGGCAGCCCCTCGGGAGTGGAGGTTGAGCAAAGATGCAACGACCTGAAGGTTGTTCTTCACCCGGTGGTGGACTTCCCGCACCAGACGGGTCTGACGGTCTATGGCCGCACCAAGCTCCGCTTCGTGGCGAGCGACCGTTCGGGTCGCCCGGTCGAAGGCGTCACCCAAAGCGGCGATCTCTCGCGCCGGACTTCGGACGGCAGGAAGGGCGAGCGGCACCTCGCCGGGCTGATAATTCGCCACCACTCGGTGCATTCGCCCGAGCGGCTCGATCACCAGGCGGTTGATGAGCAGCCATCCGATCACGGCCGCTGCCAGCAGCATGATGACCGGCAAGATGATCACGAACAGGTCGACGGGACGGATTGGGATCGATGCCAGCTGGATATGGAGCCGATAGCGGCCGTCACCGATCGCCCGGGTGTCGGACAAAGTTCTGCCGAAGGGCGCCGGCCGGTATTCGTTGCGGAGCCACATTCTCTGGCCGGCCCCAATCAGCTCCAGATTGAAATTGGCGCTCCTGCCAGAAATGTAGGTCACCCGGGCGAGCGTCTCACGATCGAATTCCACGACGGCCTCGGTCGCGCCGGCAGCATCGAACAGGCGCAGCCTCAGGGTTTCGCCGCCAGGCGCAATCATCAGATCCTCGGGCGTTCCGGCCCGCTTCTGCTCCGACGCCGGTGAGAAACCCGTTGTCGCGCAGCGCACGGTCCCGCTGGGATCGAAGAAGGCGTAGCGGGTCGGTCCCACCCCGGAAGTCGAAAGACGCTGGAGGATTCGGGCGCACACCTGGCTTTCGGCTGGCGCGGCGCCGATCGCGGCTGCCGCCGCCCGAACCGTGCCTGAGGTCCGGGCCAGGAGCTCGTTGAGCCGCTGCGCCTTGATGTCGAGCCGCGCGAGAGTCTGCTCGGCGCGTTGCTCGCTATTCTCTGTCGCGCTGTAGACGGACGCCGCCACTGCGACGAGCCCCAGCGGGAGCAAGCCAAGGCTCATGATGAGAAACATCTTGAGGCCGCTCGACATGCGCTCCCAGCGGGAGCCCAGCCAGCTTCTCGATTCAGGATTCACGTCGGCGCTCGCCTTCATTGGCGGGGCCGGGGACTAGCCGAGCTTTCCCAGCAGATCGAGCATCTCGGGCGGAATGTCCTCGTTGATCGTCCGCTGATAGACGGATTTCAGCGCGTCGCCGATCTCACTGACCGGCGCTCGGCGCTTTTTCGGGCGGGGTGACGTGTTTTCTGGCATTTGGGATGACGGCTTGCGCCGGCGTTCTTCCTTGTCTTCCTGAAAGCTCAAGTCTCTCACCCCTCACGGCGCATGCCGCCCGCAACGGACTATCTGTCTGAGAAGCTCCAGCGCAGCCGTCCCCGCTGCCCAAGGCCCATATATGTCGGCGGCCCGAATAATGGGCCGGCGTGGGGATGGAAACAAAAAACTCCGACGATTGTTCCAGTATGGTGCGAGGACGGGGCCGGGGCTCTTTTGGTGCGCCCTCCAAGCGCAACGATAGGGTGTTCGCGGGCTTGCAATCCGGCAAGCTCCCACCCCATAGCCCGCGGAACAGAAGGAGTCGCAACGCATGTCGCTTGGTCAGGAACTCGCGCCCCATCTTCCCTTTCTTCGTCGCTACGCCCGCGCCCTGACAGGGAGCCAAGGTCATGGTGACGCTTTCGTTCGAGCGACGCTCGAAGCGATCGTCGCTGCGCCGGATGATTTTCCGCGCGATGTCGACCCGCGATTGGGTCTCTACCGAACCTTTCACGCCATCTGGTCTTCCGCCAACATCGAGGAAGAGCCGGGGCATTCCAACATGCGCGAGCCCGAGGGAATCGCTCAGGCGCGACTGGCACAAATCACGCCCTTGTCGCGGCAGGCCCTGCTCCTGACAGCGATGGAAGGCTTTACCCCGGAGGACGCAGGCTACCTCATCGGCGCTTCCCCGGACGAGATCGACAACCTGGTCGCGGAGGCCTTGGCCGAGATCGAACGCCAGACCCGTGCGGAAGTCCTCATTATCGAGGACGAGCCGATCATCGCGATGGACATCGAAACCATCGTTCGCGATCTCGGCCACACCGTCACCGGGGTCGCCGTGACCCGCGACGAGGCCGTCCAGCAGGCGTTGGCGCAGCGCCCGGGGCTCGTACTGGCCGACATCCAATTGGCCGACGACAGTTCCGGCATCGACGCGGTGAAGGACATACTTCAGGAGTTCACCGTGCCCGTGATCTTCATTACCGCCTTCCCCGAGCGGCTGCTGACCGGTGAGCGGCCGGAGCCGACCTTCCTGATCACCAAGCCGTTTCAGCGCTCGACCGTGAAGGCGGCGATCGCCCAGGCCTTATTTTTCGATACCGCCACGGTCCCCGCCTGACCGGGGGAACCGGGCGCGCCCAGCGGGCGTTGCCGGGCGGTAACGAATGGAACTTGAAGAGAGCGAGCGATGGACGACGAGCCCGAGCATATCAGCACCACCAAGGCACGGGCCGGCACCACTCCGCATATGACTCGTTATGTGCTCGCGTGGGGGCTCGCATTGGTGATCGCGATTTTCCTCATCCTGTTGTTTGTCTGGCGTTGAGGCTTATCTCTTCGGGCAGACCGGCGCCTTCGGCGCCGATCGCCGTCGGTTCTCGAGTCGCGTAATTTAGGGAAAGCTTGATGGGCCAGAAGTTGGCGGAGATCGAAGATCAGGAGGAGAAAGCGGAAACCGTTCCGCTGCCCGATTCCGAATTCAAGGATCAGCTCGCGCAGGTCATTCCCCATTTGCGCGCCTTCGGCCGCTCGCTCTCCGGCAGCCGCGATCTCGCCGACGATCTCGTCCAGGAGACCTTGCTGAAGGCGTGGGCCGCTCGCAAGAGGTTCCAGGCGGGGACGAACATGCGCGCCTGGACCTTCATCATCCTGAGGAATCTGTTCCTTTCCCAGATGCGCCGGGCACGTTTCAAGGGCGAGTGGGATGAACTGACCGCCTCGCGCCTGCTTGCTGCCCCCGCCAGCCAGGATCGCCACATCGAGCTTTCCGACATGCAGCGGGCCTTGCTCCATCTCCCCCAGCCGCAGCGGGAAGCCCTGATTCTGGTCGGGGCGGGTGGGTTTGCCTATGAGGAAGCGGCGGAAATCTGCGGTTGCGCGGTCGGAACGATCAAGAGCCGAGTCGCACGCGGCCGAGTCGCCCTCGAGAACCTGATGACCGAAGGCAAGCTGCCGTCACGGCGGGAGCACCCGGCCGACGAACGCTCTCCGCTCCACACGATCATGAACGAGGTGGATGAGCTGAGCCGCGACCGGGATCCGATCGACGAGGAAAAGCACGGCTGACGGAACGCCTCAATCAAGCTGGGCGAGCAGGTCCTCGAACGACTCTAGCGAGCGCAGTTCTCGATTCATCGCGTAAGCGTGGCGCAGGGCGTCGCCGACGCCGGCATGAACCGTCGGCGGCGTGACCTTCACGAAGCGCCGGGACGCGTAATCGGCCATGGCCTCCTTGCTTGAATCTACGTTTTCCACGCAACCCCAACGTATGTTGACACGCCCGGTTGCAAATGTTGCGCAGAACCAACGGTGACGGCTGTTCCTGTGGTATGAATGAGACACCTCCCAAAGGGAATTTGAAGGACGCGCTCGACCGGGCGCGACGTTACTCGCCTTATCTTGGCCAGCAGCTGGAGCGCTTCCCGGACATAGAAGCCGCCTTGACGGCCGGCGATCTCGACCGGGCCATGGAACTGGCGCGCACCGAAGCCCAAGGTGACGATGTTTCCGCCGCGCTGCGCCGGGAGCGCAATGCTTACTCGCTCGCCGTCGGGATCGGCGACCTGGCGGGAATCTTTTCGCTGGAGCAAGTGACCTGCGCGATGTCGGAAGTCGCCGACCGGTCGCTTCAACGGGCCATCGACCAGGCCCTTATCGAGCGTACGCCGGGCGAGCAGCCGCGCGGCTTCGCCGCCATCGCGCTCGGCAAGCTCGGCGGCCACGAACTGAATTATTCGTCCGACGTCGATCTCGTCTTCCTCTACGATCCGGAGACACTCCCGCTCAGGCCGCGTGAGGAAACAGGGCAAGCGGCACTGCGCGTGGCGCAGCGCGTCGTCGAGCTGATCCAGAAGCGGACGGAGGAGGGTTTCGCGTTCCGGATCGATCTCCGGCTCCGTCCGTCGCCGGAGGTCACTCCGATCGCCTTGCCGGTCGATGCCGCCATCAGTTATTACGAATCCTCCGCATTGCCCTGGGAGCGCGCGGCCTTCATTCGCGCCCGCCATTCGGCCGGCGATGAACAGATCGGGCGATATTTCCTGGAGGCGATCCACCCGTTCGTGTGGCGTCGGAGCGTGGACTTCGGCGCGATCGGGGAGATCCAGTCGATCAGCCGTCGGATTCGCAGCCATTACAGCCAAGGGCAGAAATTCGGCCCGGGATTCGACGTCAAGCGCGGCCGCGGTGGAATCCGCGAGGCCGAGTTCTTCGCCCAGATCCATCAGCTCATTCACGGCGGCCGCGACCCGAGCTTGCGGTCCGCTGCGACCCTCCCTGCGATCGCGGCGCTTCGAGAGGCGGGGCGGATCAGCGAGGAAGCGGCGGAAGTGCTGGCATCTGCCTATCGGGTGCTTCGCACGGTCGAACATCGGCTGCAGATGGTCGACGACCGGCAGACTCACAGCCTGCCGTTGGAGCCCGGAGCGCTGGGCGATGTCGCGCAGCTCCACGGCCTCGCCGACGGCGCCGCTCTGCTCGCGCTGCTCCAGCCCCATGTCGACGGCATTGCCGCGCTCTACGATTCACTGGCCGGGGAGGAGGAAGTCCGGCTGCCCGTGCATGTCGAGGATCTCGAGGCGCAGCTCAGCACCGCGGGATTCGAGGATCCCGCGGCGGCTCGGCTTCGTATCGAAGGGTGGCGGGGCGGCAAGTCGAAGTCGCTTCGGAGCGCGGCGGCAGGCGAGGCGTTCGAGGTGATGTTGCCCGGCGTCATCGAGGCGTTCGGAAAGGCGCCCGATCCGATGCGGGCCATGAACCGTTTCGACGATCTCATCTGCGGCCTGCCCACCGGGGTGAATTTCTTCCGGCTACTGAGCGCCCGCCCAAGCCTGACGAACCACCTGGCAACGATCCTCAGTCATGCACCGGTGCTTGCGGAGCAGCTCGGCCGCCGGCCCGAGCTGCTCGATGGACTGATCGACGAAACCGCCTTTGCGAAGACTGCACCTGTGCCCGAGTTGATCGAGCAATTTGGCCGAAGCGACCGCGCCGGAGAAGATTATCAACAGGTGCTGGACTGTGTTCGCCGCCGCGTGAACGAACGGCGCTTCGCGCTCGGGGTCCAGCTGATCGTGGCGCACCGCGACCCGATCGAAGTCGCCGAAGGTTACTCGCGGATCGCCGAGGCCGCGATTAACGTGCTCGCCGATGCGGCGACGGCGGAATTCCAGCAGCGTCACGGGACGGTGCCAGGCTCGGAGCTGCTGATCCTGGGCCTCGGCCGACTGGGCGGAGAAGCACTGACCTTCGCCTCGGATCTCGACATCGTCTATCTGTTCAGCGGCACCCACGAAGCGGAATCGGACGGCCCCAGACCGCTTCGCGCCACCGATTATTTCAATCGGCTGGCGCCCAGGGTGTCGGCGGCCCTGAGCGTTCCCACTGCCGCCGGCCCGCTTTATGATGTCGATACGCGACTTCGCCCCTCCGGGGCCGACGGCATGCTGGCCGTGTCGCTGGAAAGCTTCGAACGCTATCAGCGGGAACAAGCCTGGACGTGGGAGCATATGGCGCTCCTTCGGGGTCGGCCTGTTTATGGCTCGCCGCCTGGCCGGGCCGAGCTGGCAAGGACCATCCTGGACATCCTTTCGGAGCCGCGCGACCCGAACCGAGTGACGGCCGACGTTGTCAGGATGCGATCCGACATAGCGTCGCACAAGCCGGCCGCCGGACCGTTCGACATCAAGCTGGGCCCGGGCGGACTCGTCGATCTTGAATTCGCCGTCCACACGCTGCAATTGCGACACCGGATCGGCCTGGACCCGCATCTGGAAGTGGCGATCGAAGCCCTCGTCGACGCTGGCCTTTTGTCCGATGATATCGATCCCGCGCTGCGCCTGCTGACGCGGATGCTGGTGATGTTTCGGCTCGTGGCGCCGCAATCGGGCGAGCCGCCCGAGGCCACCCGGCCGCTGGTGGCGGACGCGTGCGGGCTCCCTGACTGGAATGCCCTGCTTGCAGCGCACGAACAAGCGCGGCAGAGGATCAGGCGCCTATGGCGCGAGGTCGCGCTCTCGGGAGGTGCAAATGCTGGTTGAAGGCGATCGGGTTCCTGACGTGAAGCTGCTTGGCATGGAAGGCGAGACCATCAGTCCCGCCGATTTCCGCGGCAACAAGCTCGTTCTGTATTTCTATCCGAAGGACGACACCTCGGGTTGCACCCGCGAGGCGCAGGATTTCACTTCCCTGGCGGATGAGTTCGGCAAGGAGAGCACATGGATCCTGGGTGTTTCCAAGGACAGCCCGGACAAGCACCGCAAGTTCACCGACAAATACGACTTGAAGGTCAAGCTAGCCACCGATGCGGACGGGACGGTTTGCGAAACGTTCGGCACCTGGGTCGAAAAGAGCATGTACGGACGCAAATACATGGGCATCGACCGGGCGACCTTCCTGGTCGATCGGGACGGGACCATCGCCCGGATCTGGCGCAAGGTGAAGGTACCCGGCCACGCCGAGGAGGTCCTGAAGGCCGCGCGCGAGCTGACCTGAGGCCGACCCGGCGCCCGATGCGCCACCGGTGACCCAGTCAATCTAGGTCGAGAATGCAGGAGATGCCTGTCCGATCCGCGATCCGGCCCGACACGCGCCCCCTTGATCCATGGTCGGAACTCGCGCGCTTCGCCTGCGTCGGTGATGAATGGAAACGCTTGGTCTGCCTGTCTTCACTATCGGCCATTCGACCCGCACCCTGGCCGAGTTCGTCGATCTGCTCCGCTCCGGCGCCGTTCAGCTGGTGGTGGACGTCAGGAGTGTGCCGCGGTCCCGCACGAATCCGCAGTACAATCTGGACGCGCTGCCGGCGGCGCTGGCCGACTTTCAGATCGGCCACACCCGGATCAGTGCTCTGGGTGGATTGCGCAAGCGTTCGCCGGCGGTGCCGTCGGAGGTCAACGGCTTCTGGACCAACCGCAGCTTCCACAATTATGCCGATCACGCCCTCTCCGAGGAGTTTCGGCGCGGTTTTGCCGAACTTGTGGCTCTGTCGGCCGAGCGGAGAACGGCGATCATGTGTGCCGAGGCGGTGTGGTGGCGATGTCATCGCCGGATCATCGCCGATTATCTGGTCGCCGCTGGCCGTGAAGTCTTTCACCTGATGGACGGGGCGAAGATCGTTCCGGCCAGACAGACGCCGGGCCTCGTATTGGCAGAGGACGGAATCCATTATCCGGCGGGGCCAGCAGGGCCTCGCGAGGGATCTGCCTAGACGAAGGCCACTTCTGCGGTCCCCCTTCCCCGTTGGGACGCAGGATCGTTCGGGGAGACCATCGCGCGCAGGAGCGCCGGCTCACGCCGCGGGCTGGAGCTCCGGCTGCGGCTGGATCGCGCGGACGGCGAGCCAGAAGGCGTCACCCCAGGCGGCAGTCAGATCCGAGGGTACACCCGAACCGAGCACGTCCTTGAGGACCGGCACCAAGGCATCGCCGAACCGGGAATAATGGCGACCGACGATGTCGAGCGCGCGATGTTCGGCGGCGAGTCCAAGCGGGATTCTCAGCGACCCTTGTTCCGCGATGGCCGCCGCCTGATCGATCAGCAATTGGGTGAGCAGCATGGCTGCAACCTCGGACTGGCCGAATCTCTCGTCGGATCCGCCGATGCCGCGGAGGTGCGCCTCCATCTGGCTCATGATTTCGTCAGTGTGGCTGCGGACGAGCGGCAACGAGCCGGCAAGGATCGAGCGCGTGCGCTCGCTGGTTGGCTGGGACATGACAAACTCCGGGCGTGCCCGAAAGGGCGCGCCTTATTCTTGAATAGAAGGAAATGGAGCGCTTCGGCTCCTGGCGATTAGCCCCTCGGGGACGGACCGAATCGCGGACCGGACCCCGAGGGCCGCAGTCGTGCCATGAGGCTGCTTCCGTGCAGCCTGAACCGTTCGAACTGAGCGAACTGTCTCATGTCCTGAACCTAGGCACCCGCACCGCCGGTTACAAGGCGACGCGCCGCTGCCGGCTCCCGCCGCTCGCCGTCAGGGACGATTCGGCTTCTGGTCCTCGCTGACTGTCGGCCGATCGACCCGGATGATCCGCAGCTTTCGCGGTCGGCCGTCTGGACAGGGCCAATCGATCTCCTGGCCAGCGACCATGCCGATGAGGCCTGCGCCCACGGGCGTCATCACTGACACGCGATCCGCGTGGATATCGGCCTCATGCGGAAGGACAAGGCATACCCGCCGGCGCGCGCCGTTGCTGTCGTCGTAGAACTCGACCTCGCTGCCGAGTGTGACGACATTGTCTGGAAGCTGGTCGCTGGGCCACAGGTGGGCGCGCTCGATCTCCTCCAGAATCAGCGCCGACAGGGACGGATTTTGGTGCTCCAGCCGAAGTGCCAACGCGGCGATATGATCGTAGTCGGTTTCGGACAGATGGATCTCCGGCTTCGGGGAAGCCGGGTGGGGTGTTGCGGACATGGGTGTTCACCAGTGCAAAAGAGGACCGAAATGGTGGCGACGCCGCAGAGCGGACGGCCTTGAGAACCCCAGCCCGCTTCCAGATCGTGGATTTGCGGCCTGGGGCTAGACGCCCGCGAGCAATTGCCCCGAATGGGTCATGTGTCGGCGAAAGGCGGCCTGCTGATGCATCTGTCAAATCTAGTGCCGATCTGATCTCTGTCAATCAAGAGGCACCAGTGGGCAGAAGCCTAGTGAGTCCGCCCGCTAAGCTCTCGCCACGAATGCGTCTTCCGGAATGCCAAATAGGAACAAAAGGTGAAAATCTGCTTGACGCGTAATGCGTCAGGCGGCATAATTTACAAACTCGCCAAAGGTGCGCTGGCAACTCCGGCCCCTGATCGGTCCTTAGGACCGGCGAGCTTTCCGCGCGCTCCCCCGTCGCGCGGACCACCCCGTCAAGCTCTCCATATCCGACCATTTGAGAGGCGTGGCCCATGGCCCGCGGTTCGGCACCTGTGCGATCTTGGCGGGGGAAGGAATTCAGCCGGCAGCAAGCTGGTTTTCAAGTGATCGCGCCGCCCGCTGGAAGGCTGAGATCGGCCACTGCCATTCCGGCCTGCGGTCCCTCAGGCCGACAGTTTGATCACGAAGGCAAATCCGAAGACCACCAGAGGAAGGCCAAAGCGCGAGGGTCTGGCCCGGGACCTTAGACTTCCAACTTTTGCGCCGATCCGGCGACGGAAGCCACAAGCTGACGGACCCGAGCGGCGAAATTGGGGAAGGCGAAATATTCCAGTCCCGGGGGAATCCTCTGAGGTTCGGAAAGCGCATCGAGAATCGCCTTTGCCAGTTCGTCGGGATTATCCGGATCGACAATTCTTCCCAGCATTCCATCACGGACGGCCTCCCGCCCCCCATCCACTTTGCTTGCGATGACAGGTACGCCGCAGGCCATGGCTTCCAACAGGACGAAGCCGAAGCCCTCGCCTTTGCTGGGCAACGCGAACACGTCGGCAAGGCGATAGAGATCGGCCTTTTCGTCCTCGGCTACGTAGCCGGTGAAGCGGACATGTTCCTCAAGACCCAGCGCGCTCACCCGCGCTTCCAGGCGCCCGCGATCGGGGCCGGTGCCGGCAATGACGTAGACCAGCTGCGGAACCTGCGTAATCAGCCGGGGCAGGATGCCGATGACTTCGTCGAACCCCTTGGCGCGCTCTTCGCTCGCCAGCCGGCCAAAGGTCAGGATGACCTTGCGGCCGACGACATCGAGGCGGCGGGCCATCTCCTGATCGGGTTGCCCGATGCCGAACGCCTCAAGGTGTACGGCATTTGGAAGCAAAGAGGTTTGGGCGGGGGCGACGCCGCTGAAGGCCAGGAAGCGCTGAAGCGTCACATCGCTGATGGAAACGACATGGTCTGGGCGCGATGAGCTCATCCGGACCAGTCGCCGCGATTTCGGCGCCCAGGCCTCGATCCCGTAAATAGCAAGCATCCAGTGGCAACCGGCCCATTTCGCTGCCAGCCAGGCCAGCGGGGAAAGGTTCACGTGGGCGCAATAGACCAGATCGAAGCGTCCGCGGCGAAGGTGCTTCAGCAGTGCTCGGACGTAGCGAGCCCCGCCGCCCGTGGCACTGAGGTCGAAGTCGACACCCTCCGGTACCGCGCCGGCGGGCTGAGAAGCGATCCTTGGCAGCGCCACGACCGCCGTAGAACCGGAGCCGGCAAGCGCTTCCAGGACATCGCGATTGTAAGCCGCGATACCGCCGTGACCGCCATAAGCGTCGGTGAGAAGAACCAGGATACGCATGCTCTTTCGCCCGTGCCTTGCTCGTCAGAACCGCGGTTAACCGAGCAGCGGTCGGAGCAGCCGATCGATCTCGATCCCGCGGCTGTGATGACCATAATGCGGAACGGCCCGCCGATAGGCTCGCTCGATCATCTCGCGGCGCAGTTTTGGACGGTCGAGATAGAATTGGATCTTCTGGATCAGGTCGGCTGCATTGGCGAAGACGTCGATCTCGTTGGGAACCTCGTAGAGGGTTCGCACCTCGGGATTGTCGACGTGGAGCATGAATCCGCGAAACGCGGGGATCTCGAATGTGCGGCGGGATACGAGATCAGCCCAACCGTTGGGACGAGGTGCCATGTGCATCGCCAGGTTGATGCGCGAACGCCGATGGGCGTCGGCGAGGAAGTCGCCCGTCAACGGGTGGCCAACGACAAATCGCTCCAGCGCAGTCCCCGCTGCAGCGGACTGCCATCGATTTCCGGCGACGAAGATCTTTTTGTCCGAGAATACCGACGCTACGGCGACTAACGTCGCTAACTTCTGGGAATCAGGATTGCCAATATAGGCCAAGTCGTAATCGTATTCGCGCTCATTGGGCTCGATGAATATTTGCGGTGTCGTCGGAGTATAGCCGTGCGGAACATGGTACGTCGGGCGCCCTTCTCGCAGCTTATGAAGCCACTTGACCTGAAACGATTTCGTAGTGAACATGACATCGACATCACGTATGACATTGATATCGACATTATGATGATCGAAATGAAAATCGGTGTAGTAAATAGCCGTTACAATTGACTTGCGCTTGAGGGTCATGACCGTTGAATGGTCGACATCGCCCCCTTTGATCGTGACGAAGGCCTTTGCCTTAAGGTCGGCACAGGATTTCAGAATTGCATCGTTGAAAGAGCGTCGAAAGGAGCCCCGCAGCAGTCTTTGTATTGCTCTGAGCGCAGGAGTCCCTCCCGAACCAAAAAATTTATAACGGTCCACCTCTTCAATCAGCCAGCCACTGGACCGCAGCCCCGCTGCGATACCTTCTCCGGTCGCCCAATTGGTGAATTCCGAGGCCATTACGGCCGGCACGGTTTCAATTCTCGTTGGGTGCCTCAACCCGATCACCGGATTCAGCGAGGACTCGGGCTGGGCGCTCACGCTGCGCGCTGCCGGGCGCCGGACGCTTCAGCGCGGGAGGTTCGGTGCCCGATCACTGCCGCAAGTGCCCGAACAACACCGTCCACGCTGGCCCGAACGTCCACGTCCGAAAAGATGCGCGCCGAAGCGCCAGCCATCATACGGTGGAGATCAGGATCGGAGCTGATCCTTCGCATTTGCTCAGCGAGCTCCGAAGCGTTCCCACAAGGATAGATGAGCGCGTTCTCGCCAGGGCGAGCCACGTCGGTTGGCCCCGCGGCGCCGACGCGGTCGCTCAGAATCATCGGCAGCCCGCAGATCGCGGCTTCGGAGCAGACCAGGGGGTGGGGGTCGATGGAGGAGGTGTGAACCAGGACGTCGGCCGCGAGATAGGCCAGCGGCAGCTCATCGACGTTGACGAAGCCGAGAAAGGTCACTGGCAACCCCTGCGCCTGTCGCTCGAGGTCATCTCGGAGGACCCCGTTGCCGGCAAGTGCGGCATGGACTCGGGTGTCGCCGCTCAAGTGCGCTACCGCCTTGATCAGATCGCCCGGCCGCTTCCTCTCCGACAACTTGCCGACGAATAGCGCCACGAATGCGTCTTCCGGAATGCCATGCTTGTGGCGGAAGCTCGTCCGGTACTGTTCCCGCTTCTCAATGGCCTTCCGGAAGACGTCCTCGTCGATCGTGAAGGGAGATCGGAACATGCGATCGTCGGTTACGCCGTAGCGGCGATAATAAGCTTCGTTGGCATCGCCCACGGTAAGGAAGCCATCGAAGGCCGACAACAATCGGCGCAGACCTATCTTCTTGAAAAGCCGCTTCCACCACACTCGCCGTTGCCGATCCTCGCTGTCCGCGATCATGAGCGCAGGGACGCCATTGCGACGGCACCAGCGCAAGGCGCGCAACGCGTTGATCGAATTGTAGCCGTAGATCAGGACCGCATCCGGCGCGAAGTCGGACAGCTGGCCTGCCAAGGCCGGATCGTTGAGTGCCCATGGCGTTCGCCGTTTCACGGATCCCGCCTTCGGAAGAAAGCTATGCGCGTAGCCGCTGAGCAGATCCGTGTTCCACGACACCGTCGTGTTCAGACCCTTGTCGAAATAGGGATCCAGGCCGATCCGGGCGCCGAAAAACACATGGAGGTCGACGGCGCCCGAGCGGGCCATGGCGCGATAGAAGGCGGCGAAGTGCTGAATGGGGTGAGAGACCACGACCGCCAGCCGAGGCACTTTTCGCAAGGCAGTTGGAGCAAGGCGATCCGCGGGGCGACCGACGCTCACTCTCCGAGGTCCCGATTTTGGAGGGCGATGACAGGACCATAGCGGTCGACGAGCCTGAATCGGCCATCAGTCGCCAGTGCAGTGACCAGTTCGTCACTGGTTCCGAAATGAGGATGGTCGTGAGTCTCCATGATGATCCAGGATGCGCAGC
>DASTDX010000093.1:0-2412 GCA_035710145.1 Allosphingosinicella sp. | reverse complement strand
ATCTCATCACGATCCGGGGTCTGGGCTACAAGTTCGTCCCCTAGAGACCGACCTCCCGATCCGGTAGGGCCGGCACCGGACTATCCGAAACGACCGGTGACGTAATTCTCCGTCCTCTCGTCACCGGGATTCGTGAACATCAACTCGGTCTTGTCATATTCGACCAAGACGCCCGTGCGCCTATCCTGCTCCTCGTTCACCTCGGCCGTGAAGAACGCGGTCATGTCGCTCACCCGGGCTGCCTGTTGCATGTTGTGCGTGACGATCACGATCGAGTAGTCGCTCTTGAGCTCCTGCATGAGGTCCTCGATCCGACCGGTGGCTATCGGATCGAGCGCAGAGCAGGGCTCGTCCATCAGGATCACTTCCGGATCGACCTCGATCGACCGAGCGATGCAGAGCCTCTGTTGCTGTCCCCCCGACAGAGCGGTGCCGCTTTCCTGCAGCCGATCGGCAACCTCGTCCCACAGGCCGGCCCGCTTCAGCGAGCGCTCGACGATGACATCAAGCTCGCTCTTGTTCGAGGCCAGGCCGTGAATCCGGGGGCCGTAGGCGACATTCTCGTAGATCGACTTGGGAAACGGATTGGGCTTCTGGAACACCATGCCGACCCGGGCGCGAAGCTGAACAACGTCCATCGACGGCGCGTAGATATTCTCGCCGTCCAGCTCGATCTGTCCTTCGACCCGGGCACTCGGGATCGTGTCGTTCATCCGATTCAGGCTTCGCAGGAAGGTCGACTTGCCGCAGCCGGACGGGCCGATGAAGGCCGTGACATGCTCCCGCCGAACGTCGATCGAGACATCGTCGATCGCCTTCTTGTCACCGTAGAAGACGCTGACATTGCGCGCCGTCATCTTGGGAGCGGTGGTGGTTTCGATGTTCATTACCAGCGTTTCTCGAACCTGTTGCGGAGATAGATGGCGAGGCCGTTCATCGCCAGAAGGAAGACCAGAAGGACGATGATCGCCGCCGACGTCTTTTCGACGAACCCGCGGCTGACCTCGTCGGACCAGAGGAAGATCTGCACCGGCAGGACCGTGGCAGGCTCGCTCAGGCTCGAGGGCGGCGCCGCGATGAAGGCGCGCATTCCGATCATCAACAGAGGCGCCGTTTCGCCCAGGGCGCGGGCCATGCCGATTATGGTGCCGGTGAGGATTCCGGGCAGCGCCAGCGGCAGCACATGATGAAAGACGACCTGGATCCGGCTCGCGCCGACGCCGAGCGCCGCGTCGCGGATCGAAGGCGGGACCGACTTGATCGCGTTGCGGCCGGCGATGACGATGACCGGCATCGTCATCAGTGCAAGCGTCAGGCCGCCGACGATCGGCGCCGATCTTGGCAGGTGCATGGTATTCAGGAACACGGCGAGGCCGAGCAGGCCGAAGATGATCGAGGGCACTGCGGCGAGATTGTTGATCGACACCTCGATGACGTCGGTCCAGCGGTTCCGGGGCGCATATTCCTCGAGATAGACGGCCGACAGGACCCCGATCGGGAAGGCCAGCAGCAGGGTGACGATCATCGTCAGCAGGGATCCCTTGAACGCACCCCAGATCCCGACCTGGGCCGGGTCGGTGGCGTCGGCGCCGGTCAGGAAGCCGAGATTGAGCCGGGTGCGGACCCGGTCCTGATTCTCGAGGCGTTGATGCGCCTGCTCCGCAACGGATGTGCCATCGCCCTTGGCGGCGACATCGATTTCGGTCGAGGCGGGAAGCCAGACCGTGCCTTCCCGGGCATGGCTGTCTCGAAGCCGAAGCCAGCCGCTGCTCGAAAGCAGGCCAGCATCCTCACCCAACGCCGCTTCGAAATCGCCGGCGGCGATCATCGCCACGGCGCGCGAATCGAGGTCGATTCGAACCTCGGTCTGCGTGAAGCCGCGAAGGCCATTGGCCATCATCGTGATCAGCAGGAAGGCGAGGAAGCCGGCCGAGATCAGAACCGCGAGAAGACCGACCAATCGGAACCGCCGTTCCGCCGCATAACGCTTGCGGATCCGACGCTGGATCGCCTCGCTGTTCCAGTCGGTCGGGGTCGGGTCGACCGCGCGATCGCTCATGGAATCCGTCTGAAGAGCGCTCTCACTCATAGGCTTCGCGATACTTTTTGACGACGCGCAGGGCGACGATGTTGAGTGCCAGCGTCACCAGGAACAGGACCAGCCCGAGTGCGAAAGCGGCGAGGGTCTTGGGGCTGTCAAACTCCTGGTCGCCGGTCAGCAGCTGGACGATCTGGGTGGTGACCGTGGTCACGCTTTCGAAGGGGTTGGCGGTCAGGTTGGCGGCAAGTCCGGCCGCCATCACCACGATCATCGTTTCGCCGATCGCCCGGCTGACGGCCAGCAGGACGCCGCCGACGACGCCAGGCAAAGCGGCGGGAAGGAGCACTTTCCGGATCGTCTCCGATTTCGTG
>DASTDX010000092.1:0-36494 GCA_035710145.1 Allosphingosinicella sp. | reverse complement strand
TGCTTGGCTTCGCGCGCGACATGATCGGCTCGCGCGTGCTCGGCGCCAGCCATGCCAACGACGCCTTTCTGATCGCTTTCCTGATCCCGAACATCTTCAGACGGCTCTTCGGCGAAGGCGCGTTCGCCTCGGGATTCGTCCCCTTGTTCAGCCGTCGCCTAAACAGCGAGGGCGGTATAAAGGATGCCGAGCGCTTTTCGAATGAAGTGCTCGCCGTCTTCATGCCCGCCTTGATCCTCGTCACCCTCTTCTTCGAAATCATCATGCCAGGCTTCGTCTGGCTGATGGCGTCGGAATATCAGGACGCGCCCGGCAAATTCGATCTGACGGTGATGCTCACGAGGATCACTTTCCCCTATCTGATCCTCATCAGCCTCGTCTCCCTGGTCTCGGGAGTCCTCAATTCCCTGATGCGCTTCGCAATCGCGGCCTTTGCCCCGGCATTGCTCAACCTGGCCTTGATCGTGGCTCTGGTGGTGATGCCACAAGGCGGCACCGAAACCGTCCAGGCGATGGCGATCGCCGTCCTTGTCGGCGGCGTGTTCCAGCTCGCGATCTGCTGGCACAGCGCCCGCAAGGCGGGTGTGAAGCTGAAATTCCTTCAACGCCCGCGGATGAGTCCCAGCGTCAAGGAACTTGTCGTGCTGGTGCTCCCGGCCACCTTCGCAGCCGGGGTCTACCAGATCAGCCAGTTCTTCTACGGCTTCTTCGCTTCCCGTCTCGGCGAGGGCGCCATGGCCTATCTCAATTATGCCGATCGCCTGAACCAGCTTCCCCTCTCGATCATCGGCACTGCGCTCGGAACCGCGATATTGCCGTCGATCAGCAGGGCCATCGACCGCGGTCATGAGCGGGAGGCAGCGCATGTTCAGGGCCGTGCCTTCGAGCTTTCCATGCTGCTCACTTTGCCTGCGACCCTGGCTCTCGCGGTCGCTGCCGGTCCGATCATCGGCGCCCTCTTCCAGGGTGGTCGGTTTACGGTCGAGGACGCGGCGATCACCGGCAACGTGCTCGCCATTCTCGTCATCGGCCTCCCGGGATACGTCCTCGTGAAAGTGCTGACTCCGGCTTTCTATGCCCGAAAGGACGTCCGAACGCCGGTCAGAATCGCGATCACCGTCCTGATCGGCAGCGTTGTCGCCAATTTCGTGCTGATCCCGTTCATCGGTATTTACAGCCTTGCGACGGTGACCGCTGCGGGCGCCTGGATCAACTTCCTGGCGCTCTACGTCATCCTCCATCGCCGCGGCCATTTCCGGATCACCGGCCCGGTCGGCAGCCGACTGATCCGCCAGTTCCTGGCAGCGGCAGGGATGGCCGGAGTGCTGATCGCCATGCGCGGCCCATTGGCTGGCTTGTTCCTCGGCTCGACCGGCGAGCGGCTGATCGGCGTGGGAGCGCTGGTCGGGGCCGGCGTCGTCACCTATTTCGCCTTGGCATGGGTGATCGGCGGCATGAACAAGGACGATCTCAACGAGCTCGTCCGGCGAAAGAAAGTAGGCTGATGCGGGTCGTCTCTGGAATCCAGCCTACCGGCAATCTCCACCTGGGCAACTATCTCGGGGCCATCCGGCGCTGGGTGACGATGCAGGACCAGGCGGAATGCCTTATCTTCCTTGCCGACCTCCACGCCATCACCGTCTACAATGATCCGGTCGAGCTTCGGGCCAACGTCAATGGCATGGCAGCCGCCTTGATCGCCTGCGGTATCGATCCGGACAAAGTGGTCCTGTTCAACCACGCGCGGGTGCCCGCCCACCCCGAAATGGCCTGGTTGCTGAGTTGTACGGCGCGCATCGGCTGGCTCAACCGGATGACCCAGTTCAAGGAAAAATCAGGCAAGAATCGTGAGGGCGTCAGCGTCGGCCTGTATGCCTATCCTGTGCTCCAGGCCGCGGACGTGCTCCTTTACCAGGCCACTCACGTGCCGGTCGGAGAAGACCAGAAGCAGCATGTGGAGCTGATCCGCGACATCGCCACCAAGTTCAATACCGATTACGAGGTCGATCTCTTCACTTTGCCCGAGCCGCACATCGGCGAATCGGCGGCACGCATCATGTCGCTTCGCGACGGTCAGGCGAAAATGTCCAAGTCCGATCCTTCGGACATGAGCCGGATCAATCTCACGGACGACAGCGACCTCATTGCCCAGAAGATCCGAAAGGCAAAGACCGATCCGGAACCGCTACCGGACAGCTTCGACGCGCTTCGCGATCGCCCGGAGGCCCGCAACCTCGTCGCCATCTACGCCGCCCTGACCGACCGCACGCCGCAGTCGGTGACCGAGACGTTCGCCGGCCAGGGATTCGGTGCCTTCAAGCCGGCTCTCGCGGAGCTTCTGATCGAGACTCTGTCGCCGATCCGGGCAAGACTCGAGGATTTCAGCGCCGCACCCGACGAGCTTGAAAGGATCCTCGCGTCAGGCTCTGCAAAGGCCGCTGAGCTTGCGGCCCCGACCTTGGAAGGCGCCTACAACGCGCTCGGCCTGCCGCGCTGAGAACGGCTTTAATCTGCCGTTCAGCGCGCTTTTGCCAAAACGGCCAAGTTGTTCTATATTCGGGATAAAGCTTCGATCACCCCGATCGAAAACCCGTTGCGTTGAAAGGCCTGTATCATGTCTCTCAGGAAGATGGTTCTGGCGCTTGCCGCGCCTGCCGCTCTGCTCGCCCTCAGTGGTTGTGCCACCGGTTTTCCAGCCCAGGTGCAGCGGTTCCAGGCGATGCCCGCCCCGCAGGGTCAAAGCTTCCATATCCAGGCCGCCGACCCGGAAAATCGGGGTGGACTGGAATTCTCCCAATATGCGGATCTCGTTCGTCGCCACCTGATCGAACAGGGCTATAGTGAAGCTCCGAGTGCGCAACAGGCGACCATGCTCGTCTCGCTGGACTACGGCGTCGACCAGGGGCGCGACCGGGTCGCTTATTATCCGAACCCTTGGGGACCACGCTTCGGCTACCATCCTTATTACAGCCGGTTCGGCTATTACGGCCGGCGCCGTTCGCCCTTCTATTGGGGCTGGCACGATCCCTTCTACAACGATCCGTTCTACGACGATGTCCGGGTCTACACGGTCTATACCAGCTATCTGGACATGGACATCCGACGCACCGCCGACGGTCAGGCTCTCTTCGAAGGGCTTGCCCAGGCACGTTCGCGCACCGATGATTTGCCCGCATTGGTGCCGAACCTCGTCGAAGCCATGTTTACCGGCTTTCCCGGCAATAGCGGGGAGACGGTTCGGATCACCGTCGAGCCTGAACGCGAGCGGCGCTAGGCCAGTCGAATTGGACGACGTGAAGAGGGCCGGGAAACCGGCCCTCTTTTTCGTTCGCCTTCCGGGTACCTGGAGGGTGGCAACCGATCGAAACCCGATGCGTTGACATATCAAACCGGCCGAGGAGGTGATTATGTCGACTTCTCCCCGGCGCTTCATCATTGCCGCGCCGCCCAGCAGGACGGCGTGGATAGGAGAGGCCCTGGTCCGGGCCTTTGGCCATCCGGAACGACTCCCGGAGGCTCTTGCAAGGCTGATCGAACGACTGGACCTGGTCGCCATGACGAATCGCCGAAACTGAAGCGAAGGGGAGAGCGGAACATCCGCCCTCCCCTTCTCTCTTCACGCCTCGCGCGGATTCAGCTTTCGAGCTGACGGGTCAGCAGCCGGATGTCGGAATCAAGCTCCGGATCCTGCGCGCGAAGCTTCTCGATCTGGCGGACGGCGTGAATCACCGTGGTATGGTCACGGCCGCCGAAGCGCCGGCCAATCTCGGGAAGCGAACGGGGCGTAAGTTGCTTCGACAGGTACATGGCGACCTGGCGCGGGCGAGCCACCTCCCGGGCCCGTCGGGCGCTCGTCATCTCCGCCTTGCGGATACGGTAATGGTCGGACACACGGGTCTGGATTTCGTCGATCGAAATCCTGCGCTGATTGGCGCGAAGGATGTTGGCGAGCACCTCGCTGACGAACTCGAGGTCGATCGCGCGATTCTGCATCATCGCGTAAGCGGCGATCCGGTTGAGCGCGCCTTCCAGCTCGCGAACGTTGGAACTGATGCGCTTGGCAAGAAACATGATGACGTCGTCGGGAAGGCTGACGTCCGGCAGTTGCTCGAGCTTCTTGGTGATGATGTTGAGCCGAAGCTCGAGGTCGGCCGCGTTGATATCCGCGACCAAGCCCCAGCTCAGGCGGGACAGGATCCTTGGCTCGATTCCGTCCAGATCCTGCGGTGCGCGATCGGAGCTGATCGCAAGCCGACGGCCTGCCGAGATGATCTCGTTCATCGTGTGGAAGAATTCTTCCTGGGTGGATTCCTTGCCGGCGATGAACTGCACGTCGTCGATCATCAACAAATCGGCGGAACGAAGTTGCTGCTTGAACTGGATTGTCTCGTTGGCGCGAAGGGCCGCGACGAACTCGACCATGAACTTCTCGGCCGACATGTAAATGATCTTCGCGCGCGGTTGCAGCCGGTGGAATTCGTGGCCGATCGCGTGCAGCAAATGGGTCTTGCCGCGGCCCGTGCCGCCATGAATGAACAACGGGTTGAAGGCCACCTTGTCGGCACTGGCAAGGGTGCGGGCGGCGTTGAAGGCGACTTCGTTGGCCTTGCCGATGACGAAATTCTCGAACCGGTAGCGAGGCTCCAGCGCGACCGAATAAAGCCCGGCCGTTTGCCTTGCAGCTTCCGGTTCGGCCTTGTTCACCGGCGCTGGGATCTCGACGATGGCGGCGGTCCGCGGAGCGGCCGGACCGACCCCGATCCGGATCTGGCGGACTTCGGGCAGCCGTGCGCGCCATGCCAGCGCGAGCCGTTCGGAGAAATGGGTCTGCACCCAGTCCGCCATGAACTGGGAGGGAAGTTCGAGCCGAAGAATGCCGGTATCCGAATCAAATCCGCCCAGCGCGATCGGTCGCAGCCAGCCATCGAACGTGCGTGATCCACAGTCGCGGCGAAGATTGTTGCGAATCGATTCCCAGGCCGTCGTGACCAGATGCGAGTTCCTGGCCCCGGTCTCTGTCATCGTATCCTTGGCCGGCGTTTGAGCCACGCGAGCACCCCCTTGATCTTCCTGCCGCAGAACGGCCAATTCTCAGCGCACAACTCCCCCGCGCGGCGAATCACCCCCCGGCAAGCCGCTTTCGAACGTCAGTTTGCTGTAGCGTCCGGCTGGAGATTCGGCCTGCCGGAAAGGCTGTTTTAGGAACGGCGGCGGATTGCGATCAAGAGTAAAAAAATTGTCACAATCAAATAAAGGGCCTTGACCCGCGGAAAAGCGCAGAACTGCGTTGGCTTTTTCCGAAAGCCGTTTCTCTTCAAAGAGTTACTAATGTTACTGCCGCGCAACATTCCGCGAATCGGCAGAAACGCTGGGGATTCGAAAGGGACGTTCGCAGCCACGAAAAAACCCGCCGGCAGCACCGGCGGGTTCCTGCCTCTCGGCGGTCGCCAGGGCCTCTAAGCGAGGCTGGTCAGGCGCCGGGTGAGGCGGGAGAGCTTGCGCGAAGCGGTGTTCTTGTGAAGCACGCCCTTGGCGACGCCTCGGGCCAGTTCTGGCTGCACGCGCTGCAGCGCAACGCGAGCGCCGTCCTTGTCACCGGCGGCAAGCGCCGATTCGACCTGCTTCACGAACGTCCGGATGCGGCTCACGCGGGCGCCGTTGATCTCGGTCCGTCGAGCGTTGCGGCGGATACGTTTCTTTGCTTGCGGCGTGTTCGCCATCTTCTTGCCTCGTCGTCTGAAATGAAAAGGGCGCGGCCTGACCGCACCCGCTCAGCGGCGCCATCTAAGGAGAGAGCGGCCGCGGGTCAAGCGGCACAGCCACTAATGTTGGCAATTCGCGCAGTAGAAGGTGGAGCGACCGCCGTCGACCCGCCGCCGCACCGGTGCCGTGCAGCGAGGACAAGCTTTGCCCTCGCGGCCATAGACTCGCCACTTCGAGGAGAAATAGCCGAGTTCGCCGTTCGGACGGACATAGTTGCGAAGCGAGGAACCGCCTGCCTCGATCGCTTCCCGGAGGACTGACTTGACGGCGTCGGCAAGCCGGTCGAGCCGGGTTCGCGAAATCCTTCCCCCTGCCCGTCCCGGCGCGATCGCTGCCAGGTTCAAAGCGTCGCAGACGTAGATGTTGCCGAGCCCGGCAACGAGCCGCTGATCCAGTAGCAGGGCCTTGATCGGCGCCTTTCGCCCGGAGAGCGAACCCTGCAGGAACTGGCCGTCGAACGCCTCCCCCAGCGGTTCCGGCCCCATGGTGGCAAAGGGTGCCGATCGTTCGAGCGAATCGCTTCGCAACAGGTCGACGGTCCCGAAGCGGCGCGGATCGTTAAGCGCGAGCCGGCGGCCCTCGTCCGTCTGGATGACGACATGATCATGCTTTCCTGTTTCGGCAGGATCGACACGCCAGCTGCCCGACATGCCGAGGTGGAAGACCATCGTATCGCCCCGGTCGGTTTCGATCAGGCCGTATTTGGCACGCCTTGCCAGCCCGGTGACCGTCGCTCCGGTAAGGCGCTGGCGCAGGTCTAACGGAAAGGGCCGACGCAAATCGGCGCGGCGAAGCTCGATCGATTCGATCCGCCGGCCTTGCAGCACAGGAGCCAGGCCGCGAACGGTGGTTTCGACTTCGGGCAACTCAGGCATGATTTGCTGGTTTTAGGGGCGTGCACATCCTCACCACTCCCTGCTAGAGGCGCAGCCGATGAACAAGGTTTCTTTCGGCCACGAGGACGTCGAACCTCAGGAAAAGACGCGCCGGGTACGCGGCGTCTTCTCCAGCGTCGCTTCACGCTACGACGTGATGAACGATCTGATGTCCGGCGGCCTGCATCGGCTGTGGAAGGACGAGTTCGTTCGCCGGGTGCGTCCGCGCCGCGGCGAGAAGATCCTCGACATGGCCGGGGGCACCGGGGACATCGCCTTCCGGCTCGCCCGCCAAGGCGCCGAGGTGACGGTGGCGGACATCAATCCCGACATGCTCGGCGTTGGGGTCGAGCGCGCGAAGCAACGAGGCATCGACGGCCTCGTGTGGGCCGAGGAGAATGCGGAACGCCTCTCCTTTCCGGATGCCGCCTTCGATGCTTACACGATCGCCTTCGGGATTCGGAACGTCACCGACATCGATAGTGCCCTCGCCGAGGCGTATCGGGTGTTGCGAACCGGCGGCCGCTTCTTCTGCCTCGAATTCTCGCAAACCCGCTGGCCGGGCTTCAGCACTGTCTATCGCCGTTACAGCCGCCATGTCGTCCCGAGGCTCGGCCGCCTCGTTGCCGGCGATCCGGACAGCTATCGCTACCTGATCGAATCGATCGAGCGATTCCCCGACATGCCAGCCTTCGCCAGGCGGATCGAGCAAGCCGGCTTCGACCGAGTCCACGCCGAGCCTATCCTGGGCGGCCTCGTCGCCATTCACAGCGGCTGGAAGATTTGACCAGCCCGGCGGTTCATGTCTGGCGGCTTCTCAAATGGGGCCGCGTGCTCGCTCGGCATGGGGCGCTGCGCGGCATCGAGCGCGACGTCAATACGCCGCCGCCGGTTCGCCGGCTTGCGCGGATCGCGCGTTTCGGCGCCAATATCCCTGCCGTCCCCACATATGCCGAGGCCTTTCAGGAGATCGGACCTGCCGCGATCAAGTTCGGCCAGGCGTTGGCGACCCGACCGGACCTTGTCGGCGAAGAAGCCGCCCGCGACCTGACCCGCCTCCAGGACAGCCTGCCACCGGCGCCGTTCGCCGAGATCAAGGCGGCGATCGAGGCGGGGCTTGAAAAGCCGATCGACGAGCTTTTCTTGAAGATCGATCCGGACCCGGTCGGCGCTGCCTCGATTGCCCAGGTCCATCGGGCAGTCACCACCGATGGGCGGCTGGTCGCCGTCAAGGTGCTCAGACCCAATATCGAAGAAGATTTCGCCAGGGCCCTCGACACCTACGAATGGGCGGCTGCCCAGGTCGAGACAATGGGCACGGAGGCCGCGAGACTCCGCCCGCGGCTCGTGGTGGCGACCTTCCGCCAATGGACAAATCGCGAGCTCGATCTCCGCCACGAAGCGGCCTCGGCCTCCGAGCTTCGCGAGAACCTCGTGGCCGAAGCCGGTTTCTTCGTCCCCCAGATTGATTGGACTCGGACGTCGCGCCGGGTGCTGACGCTGGAATGGATCGATGGGATCAAGCTGACCGATCGTGATGCCCTGATCGCCGCTGGCCATGACCTCAAGGAACTGGCTGCAACCCTGGTTCGCGCCTTTCTCCGTCAGTCCGTGGTGGACGGCTTCTTTCATGCGGATCTCCACCAGGGCAATCTGTTCGCTTTGCCGGACGGCCGCCTCGCGGCGATCGACTTCGGGATCATGGGCCGGATCGATCGCCAGGCCCGGGTCTGGCTAGCGGAGATCCTCTACGGACTGATCACCGCCAATTACCGCCGCGTCGCGGAAATCCATTTCGAGGCCCAGTATGTGCCGCCGCATCATGATATCGATGAGTTCGCGACCGCGCTTCGCGCCGTCGGCGAGCCGATCCGCGGCCTGCCCGTCAAGGACATCTCCATCGCGCAGATGCTCGACGGCCTGTTCAAGATCACGCGGGATTTCGACATGCCGACGCAGCCGCATCTGCTGCTTCTGCAGAAAACGATGGTGATGGAGGAAGGCGTCGCCACCGCCCTCGATCCGGAAATCAACATGTGGGAGACGGCCGAACCGTTCCTTCGCGAATGGGTCCGGGGCGAGCTTGGCCCGGAGGCAAGGCTGGCGGACGAGCTGGTTCGCAATTTCCGTACCCTGCGCAAGTTGCCGGAGCTGATCCGGCGGATCGATTATTACTATCCGCCGCCGGGCGCAGCGCCCCCCACCCCGCCGCTTCCAGACATCACGATCGTTCGCCCGCACCGTTACGGCATGTTTGCGATCACCGCATTCGTTTCGGCGGCGGCTGGCGCCGCGGCGGTTTGGCTCCTACTTTGAGAGGATGCGGGGCAAAAGCATCCTCCTGATCATCGGCGGCGGCATCGCGGCTTACAAGGCCTGCGAGCTGGTCAGGGCAATCCGAAAGGCCGGCGGACGAGTGCGTTGTGTCCTTACCGACGGCGGCGCCCAGTTCGTCACTCCTATGAGCCTCGCGGCGTTGTCCGAGGAGCCGGTCTACACCAGCCTCTGGGACCTCAAGGACGAGGTCGAAATGGGGCATATCCAGCTGTCCCGCGAAGCCGACCTGGTCGTCGTCTGCCCGGCGACGGCCGATCTGTTGGCGAAGATGGCGGCGGGCATCGCCGACGATCTCGCCACGACCATTCTTCTGGCCACCGACAAGAAGGTGCTCGCCTGCCCGGCAATGAACGTCCGGATGTGGCAGCACCCGGCCACTATCCGCAACGTGGCCCGTCTGCGCGAGGACGGTATCGTCCTGCTCGAGCCTGACGACGGGGAGATGGCGTGCGGCGAATATGGCCCCGGCCGCCTGCCCGAGCCGGACCGAATCCAGGTAGCCATCCGCAAAGCGCTGAGCGGCGAAGGCCCGCTCCAGGGCAAGCATGTCATCGTCACCGCCGGGCCGACTCATGAGCCGATCGATCCCGTGCGCGTGCTCGCCAACCGCTCGTCAGGCAAGCAGGGCTTCGCCATTGCCGAGTCTCTCGCCGGGCTGGGCGCGCGAGTCACCTTGGTCGCTGGGCCGGTCTGTTTGCCCACGCCGCCGGGAGTCGACCGGATCGACGTCGAGACAGCCCTGGAAATGAAGGCGGCGGTCGAGCAGGCGCTTCCGGCTGATGCGGCAGTGATGGTCGCGGCGGTTGCCGACTGGCGAGTGGAAACGGCCACGACCAAGCTCAAGAAGGGGGCGGGTCCACCAGAGCTCGCCTGGCAGATCAATCCGGATATTCTCGCCGACCTCGGCCGGAGCCCCGACAGGCCGAAACTGCTGGTGGGCTTCGCTGCCGAGACCGAGGACGTGGCAGGGATTGCCGCGACAAAACGTAGCGCGAAGAATTGCGACTGGATCGTCGCGAACGACGTTTCTGGCGACGTGATGGGAGGGGATTCCAACCAGGTCCATCTCGTTACCGGGGACCATTTGGAAAGTTGGGAGCGGCTGCCCAAGGCCGAAGTGGGCCACCTGCTGGCGGAGCGAATCGCCGAGCATTTCAGCGCGGGGCGGTGACTGCGCAATCCCATGGGAATCCTGTTTGCGACGAAACAACCTTCCCGCTACTCGCTCCTTTCAATCCCACGCTTTGGAGAGACGATGATCGACATCCGGCTGAAGCGCCTGCCGCACGGTGATGGCCTCCCCCTCCCCGCTTACGCTTCGGAACAGGCCGCCGGACTCGATGTCGTTTCAGCGGAGGACCTGACACTTCCGCCTGGAGGCCGGCATGCTGTCGCCACCGGCTTCGCGATCGCGATCCCGGAAGGGTTCGAGGTGCAGGTGCGTCCGCGTTCGGGCCTGGCGCTAAAACACGGCGTTACCTGCCTGAATACGCCCGGAACCATCGACAGCGACTATCGGGGCGAGGTAAAAATCATTCTCGCCAATTTGGGCAGCGAAAATTACGAGATCCGGCGTGGAGAACGCATTGCGCAGCTGGTCCCTGCACCGTTGCTCAAGGCGCGTCTCCTCGAAGCCAGCGAGCTGAGCGAGACGGTCCGTGGCGGGGGAGGCTTCGGATCGACGGGCAGGTGAGGAAGACTCCAACGGCGCTGGCCGTAGCACTTTCAGATCGTTCGGGCTGGTACCCGGCCAGATTGGTGCCGCCGATCAACAGCTTTCGCCGGGTGATCCACTTTGCCTATCACCCGCGAAATGATAAGTTGCGGGTTCGAGCCGGCTTCGGACCCGGTGGCTCTGAAGCGAGGAGGAAGGTGACATGATTTTCAGCCTGGTGGCCGCGGCCCTGATTGCAAACACCCCGTCGGTACCCTCGCAGATCGAGATCGCCAGCAACGCCAGCTGGGACGTCTATCCGCGGCTCGTGACCGAAGACATCGCCGTCCCGAATGGGGAGATGGTGCGTCGGGTGCAGCTCATGCTTCAGCGCGACGAGTGCGAGTTCGCGGGACAATCGTCGCGTCGCTTCGACATCAACGTCAGCTACGCCGTCATGCTCGATCCGCAGGGTAACGCGACCCGGATCATCGTGCAGGATGTCGGCTGCCGCCCGCTCGAGCTTTATGTCGGCAGGATCGCCGCTGACATCATGAGAAACGGTTATGTACGGGTAAGTCCGCCGTCCCAGCCAAGCTGGTACGGGAATCGGATCAACTTCAACCTTCAGTGATCCTCAGCGACGGGCAGCTCGACCGGTACGCGCGCCATATCGTTCTGAAGGAAATCGGCGGCGCCGGTCAAAAGGCGCTGCTCAATTCCGACGTTGCCCTTATCGGCGCCGGAGGCATCGGTTCGCCGGCCATCCAGTATCTCGCTGCCGCAGGGGTCGGCCGCCTGCGGGTCGTCGATCACGATCGGGTTTCGCTCGACAATCTTCAACGGCAGATTCTGTTCGCGACCGACGATGTCGGTCGCGCCAAAACGGACGTGGCCGGAGAAAAAGTGAGCCGCCTCAATCCTGATGTCGCCTTCGTCGGGATCGGCCGGCGGCTCGATGGCTCCAATGTCGAGGAGCTGCTGCAAGGCGTGGACCTGGTGCTCGATGGAAGCGACAATTTTGCTACCCGACTGATCGTCTCCGATTATTGCACGATGAGCCGAATTCCCCTGGTCTCGGCGGCGATCGGTCAATTCCAGGCACAGATTGGTACCTTCCGTGGCTGGGAGGCCGATCGACCCTGCTATCGCTGCTTCGTCGGCAATGCCTTCGATGCGGACGATTGCGACACCTGCTCTGAGCTCGGCGTGTTGGGGGCGATGGCCGGAATCGCCGGCAGTTGGGCGGCCCTTGAGGCGATCCGCCAGATTACGGGCCTTGGCGAGGATGCGGCAGGGAAGCTGCACATCTTCAACGGCCTGAAGCCGACCCTCCGCACGATCCGGATCGCGAAGGATCCGGCCTGCCCCGCCTGCCGTGCTTCAGGCGCCGACCAGGCGTAAAGCCTCGGCTAAGGAGCGGATCGTTCCTGGTTTCAGGGCTGTGCGCCGATACCGATCAGATCGATCGTGAAAAGCAGGGTCGCTCCGCCCGGGATCGGTCCCCGCCCTGCGGCTCCATAAGCAAGATTCCAGGGAATCGCGAATTCGTAACGGTCGCCGACACTCATCAACGGGACGCCCTCCTGCCAGCCGCGAATAAGGCGGGGCAGCGGGAATGTGGCGGGCTCGTTTCGAGCCACCGATGAATCGAACTCGGTGCCATCGATGAAGCGACCGACATAATGGATAGTGACCGTATCGGTCGAGGCCGGACGAGGGCCGTCCGCGGTGCCGCTCACCTTGCGGTAGCGCAGGCCGCTCGCGGTCTGCCGCCATCCTTCCGAAGGATCGAGGGAGACCAGATAGAGGAATTGGCGGTTGTGATAATTGGCGTCCCGCTCGACCGGCGGTTGCGCGGGCGCCTGGGCAAAAGCGGGCACGCCGGCGAGTCCGGAGAAAAGGACCATTGCGGTCTTGAGACGTCTCATTTCGCTGCTTTCTTGCTGGCCGTCTTCTTCGACGGCGCCTTCTTTGCTGTCGGCTTTCGCCCCCGCCCCTTCTTGGCCGGACCCTTGGCGGCACGTTCGTCGAGGAGCTGAGCCGCTTCCTCGAGTGTCAGCGCCTCCGGCGCCAGGGTCTTGGGCAAGGTGGCGTTGGTCGAACCGTCCGTTACATAGGGTCCGAAACGGCCTTCCATCAGCCGGATCTCCAATTCAGTTCTGGGGTGACTGCCGAGCACCTTCAGCGGCTCCCGCGAGCCGCGTCCGCGGCCGCCGCCCGCGGCTGCATCGGCAAGCTTTGCCACCGCCGCATTCATTCCGACTTCGAATACCTCGGCGGTCGAGGCCAGCTTCGCATATTTGCCCTCATGGGCGAGATACGGTCCGTAACGGCCGATGCTCGCGGTAATCGGCGCTCCGGTTTCAGGATGGTTGCCGATGGTTCGTGGCAATGACAGGAAGCGCAAGGCCATCGCAAGATCCGCCTCTGCAGGCGGGACATCCTTGGGGAGCGACGCCCGTTTGGCATCCTTGCCCTCACCGAGCTGAAAATAAGGCCCGAAGCGGCCGCTGCGGAGACTTACCTCCTGGTTCGTTGCAGGATCAACGCCGAGCAGCTGCGGTCCAGAATCGTCGCCGGCGCCCTCGCCGCCGAACGGGCGAGTGAACTTGCACTCGGGATAATTGGAGCAGGCGACGAAGGCCCCGAAGCGGCCGCCCCGGAGCGACAGCCGCCCTTCGCCGCACGCCGGACAAAGCCGCGGATCGGATCCGTCTGTCCGATCCGGAAACAGCCAGGGCGCGAGGAAATCATCCAGAGCAGCGGTGATCTCGGATGGCTGCTGCTCCATCACTTCAGCCGTCTTCGGCTTGAAATCCCGCCAAAACCGCTCGAGCACTGTGCGCCATTCCATTCGGCCGCCCGAAATATCGTCGAGCTCGTCCTCGAGATGGGCGGTGAAATCGTAAGAGACATAGCGTTCGAAGAAGCGCTCGAGAAAGGCGGTCAGCAAGCGGCCGCTCTCTTCCGGAACCAGCCTGTTCTTCTCGGTCCGGACATAAGCTCGGTCGTTCAGGGTCTGGATGATCGAGGCGTAGGTGGAAGGCCGCCCGATCCCCAGTTCCTCCATCTTCTTAACCAGGCTCGCCTCGGAATAACGGGGCGGCGGCTGCGTGAAATGCTGCTCGGCATGAACCGCTTTCTTGACCGGGGCGTCGCCTTCGCGAAGCCTCGGCAGCCGTCGGCTGTCTTCGTCTTCGGCATCGTCGCGGCCTTCCTCGTAGAGCGCGAGGAAACCCGGAAAGAGGACGACCTGGCCCGTGGCGCGAAGAGCGGTCCGCCCGGTCCCCTCGACGAGTTCCGCAGTGGTCCGTTCGAGCCGGGCCGAGGCCATCTGGCTCGCCAGGGCCCGTTTCCAGATCAGCTCGTAGAGCCGGGCATGGTCTCCGGACCCCGCTTGGTCTCGCGAGAAATCCGTCGGCCGGATCGCCTCATGCGCTTCCTGCGCATTCTTGGCCTTGGTCGTGTAGACGCGTGGCTTGTCCGGGACATAGCCGGCATCGTAGCGGTTGACGACGGCTCGACGGGCGCCTGCGATCGCTTCCGGAGCCATGTCGACCCCATCGGTTCGCATGTAGGTGATCGCGCCATCCTCATAGAGGTTCTGGGCGACCCGCATCGTGTGGCTGGCGGAGAAACCGAGCTTGCGCGACGCCTCCTGTTGAAGCGTCGAGGTCGTGAAAGGCGGCGGCGGGTTGCGGGTGAGCGGTTTGGTTTCAACCGAAGCCACGGTGAAGTGGCCCTGCTCCACGGCCAGCTTCGCCGACTCGGCGGTACCGCGCTCGCCGATGCTCAGGCGATCGATCTTCTCACCGTTGAAACGGACGAGTCGGGCCAGGAACTCGGTCCCGTCCGATTCCATGGTCGCGGTGACGCTCCAATATTCCTGCGCTCGGAACAGCTCGATCTCGCGCTCGCGGTCGACGATCAGCCGAAGCGAAACCGACTGAACTCGACCAGCCGACTTTGCGCCCGGGAGCTTGCGCCAAAGCACTGGCGACAGCGTGAAGCCGACCAGATAATCCAGGGCCCGGCGAGCCCGGTAGGCATCGATGAGGTCCTCGTCCAGGCCGCGTGGACGCTGCATGGCCTCCGTCACCGCGGATTTGGTGATCGCGTTGAATGTGACCCGTTCGACCTTGGCCGGAAGCAATTTGCGCTTGGCCAGCACTTCCTGGATGTGCCAGCTGATCGCTTCCCCTTCGCGGTCGGGGTCGGTGGCCAGGATCAGGGCTTCCGCCCCCTTCGATTCGTCGGCGATCGCCTTCAGCTGCCGCGATTTGTCGGCATAGGTTTCCCATTTCATGGCGAAACCGTCGTCCGGATCGACCGAGCCGTCTTTCGGCGGCAAATCTCGGACATGGCCGTAGGATGCGAGAACCCGATAGCCGGCGCCCAGATACTTTTCGATGGTTTTGGCCTTGGCGGGCGATTCGACGACGACGAGCTTCATTCAATTTCCTTCACGCGTACGCGCATAGGGTGGTGAGGAGATACAAGGTCGGTCAAGCGGGCGCTGGCATCACGCGAGACTGACCCGACCGCCGGCATGGCGCTCGATCCGGCCGGCAAGCTCCAGTTCGAGCAGAACGGTCTGGACGATCGGTGCCGACAGATTTGATTGCCGGATCAACTCGTCGATGGCGACCGGCGTCACGTTCAGCAGGTCGACGACCGCACCGCGAGCCGCCTCGTCGGCATCGCCGAACCCCGGCGGCGCCTGGAAACCGGACCCGTCCTGACGAACGAGGCCGGCACCGATCGGGCCCAAGGCCTCGAGAACATCGTCGGCGTTCTGGACCAGTGTGGCGCCCTCGCGGATCAACTGGTTGCAACCCTGGGCTCGCGGGTCGAGCGGCGATCCGGGTACGGCCATCACCTCCCGACCGAACTCGGCGGCATAACGTGCGGTGATCAATGAACCCGACTTCGGCGCCGCCTCGACCACGATCGTTCCCGGCGCAAGCCCAGCAATAATCCGGTTTCGGTACGGAAAATGACGGGCACGAGGCTCGGTCCCGGGCGGCTGCTCGGCCAGAATCAGGCCTTGCCCACCGATCGCGCGCTGCCGTTCCTCGTTCTCCGGCGGATAGAAAATGTCGATTCCGCCAGCGATGACGGCGATCGTGCCGGTCGAAAGTGCGCCGTCATGAGCTGCGCTGTCGACCCCGCGGGCGAGACCTGAGACGATGACCGATCCACGATCGCCGAGTTGCTGTGCCAGCTGACGCGCGAACCGGCATGCCGAAGCCGACGCGTTGCGGGCGCCGACCATCGACACCATCGGCCTTGCCAGCAGCTGCGTGTTACCCATGCAGGTGAGTACCGGAGGTGCGGCTTCGATATGCGCCAGCAGCGGCGGATAATTGTCTTCGCCAAGAAAAAGATGGCGAGCGCCGAGCTTCTCGACCCTGGCCACCTCCTGTTCGGCTTCGGCCACGGTAGCGATCCGCGGCGGGCGGCCGCCACCGCGGGCAGCCAGATCAGGAATGATATCGATCGCCGCCTCAGCCGAACCGAAGCGGGCGATCAGCTGGCCGTACGTCACCGGCCCGATCTGTTCGGATCGGATCAGACGCAGCCGGGCGATCTGGTCCCGGGTGGCCATTCAGCGTGGCTTCCCGATCCTTGGCTCGTCGCGGCGGATCAGGCGGCCAATATTGGCGCGATGCTTCCAGAAGATGAGCAAGGCGAACCCGAAGAACAGGATCGCGAGATCGAGGCGGCCGAAGGCTGCGGCAGCAGCGGGCGCCGCCAGCGCTGCGGCCATTCCGCCGACCGAGGAATAACGGGTCAGGAGCAACGCGAATATCCATGTCGCCGCCGTGATCAGGGCCGCGGGCCACGACAAGGCCGCGACGACGCCGATCAAGGTGGCGACGCCCTTGCCCCCCCGGAAGCGCAGCCAGACCGGGTAGAGATGCCCCAGGAATGCGCTGATCGCCGCCAGTCCGGCCAGGCCGGGAATGTGCGGCCACACTGTTCGTACCAGGATGATGGCCGCCGCGCCCTTGGCGGCGTCGAGGAGCAAGGTCGCCGCGGCGAGCCCTTTGCTGCCGGTGCGAAGGACATTGGTCGCGCCGATATTGCCAGAACCGATCGCGCGGATGTCACCGAGGCCGGCGAATCGGGTGAGTAGCAACCCGAAGGGAATCGAACCGAGGAGGTAGCCCAAAGCGATTGCTGCAAGCGGCTCGAACAAGGTGTCGAACGTGATCAACTTTACCCCCTGAAAATCTGCGTAGGGCAAAGGCTCCCCGGCGCGCAACTGCGTTTGCCGCCAGCGCCCGCCGGGGCTACAGGCCCGGCGATGTCGAGCGCCCGCCCCCTCCTGATCTTCGATTCCGGAGTTGGCGGCCTCTCCGTTCTGAAGGCAATCCGCGAACGGCTTCCGACGGCCCCGATCGTATATGCCGCGGACAACGCAGGCTATCCTTACGGGACCAAGGATGCGGCCGTCATCGAGGCGCGAGTCCCGGCCTTGCTCGGCCGCCTGGCCGAACGATACGATCCGCAATTGATCGTGATCGCCTGCAACACCGCCTCGACCATTGCCCTGGATGCGGTCCGGAACGCGCTCGATCTCCCGGTCGTCGGAACGGTGCCGGCGATCAAGCCTGCAGCAGCCCTGTCGAAGAGCCGCGTGATCGGTGTCCTCGGCACCCCCGCGACCGTGGTCCAGCCTTATGTCGACCGCCTGGCACGGGAATTTGCCGAGGATTGCATCGTCCTGAGGCACGGATCCGCCGAGCTGGTGGATCTTGCCGAAGCCAAGCTCCGGGGAGAGCCGATCGACGCAGAGGCCTTCGCCTCGATCATGCACGGTCTGCTTTCACAGCCGGGAGGCGATCGGATGGACGTCGTGGTTCTCGCCTGCACCCATTTCCCTCTGGTCCAAGCGGAGCTCGAGGCCGCCTCCCCGCAGGCGCTCATTTTCGTCGACGGCAGTGCCGGAATTGCGCGCCGCACCGCCTGGCTGGCCCGCGACATCGTCTGGCCGGACGAGCGACCCGAAGATATCGCCATCTTCACGAGCCACCTGGCCGACTTCGAAGCCTATCGGCCCGGTCTCGCCGAGTTCGGACTTCACCGCATCGAGGCCCTCTAGAATCATGCGATTGTTGAGAGCCGTTCGCACTGGCCATCGACGCCCAAGTTCGGCTATGGGGCGTATGGGAACTCAGGAAGCCGAAAGTTGGATTATCAGCGCATCTTCGCGGAGGCGATCGAACGGCTGCATGCCGAGGGTCGCTATCGCGTCTTCATCGACATCCTGCGCAACAAGGGGGCTTTCCCCAATGCGCGCTGCTTCGCCGGGCATAACGGGCCGAAGCCGATCACCGTCTGGTGCTCGAACGACTATCTGGCGATGGGACAGCATCCGAAGGTCATCGAAGCGATGGAGGAAGCGCTTCACGACGTCGGCGCCGGCTCCGGAGGGACCCGCAACATCAGCGGCAATTCCCATTACCATATTCAGCTCGAAGCCGAGCTTGCCGATCTTCACGGCAAGGAAGCCGCCTTGCTCTTCACGTCGGGTTACATCTCGAACGAGGCAACGCTTTCGACGGTAGCCAAGCTGCTTCCCGGCTGCATCATCTTCTCCGATGCGCTCAACCACGCGTCGATGATCGCCGGGATCCGCAATTCCGGCTGCGAGAAGAAGGTCTTCCGCCACAACGATCTCGAGCATCTGGAAGAGCTGCTCGCCGAATCCCCGGCCGACTCCCCCAAGCTGATCGCTTTCGAAAGCGTCTATTCGATGGACGGCGACATCGCGCCGATCGCCGCGATCTGCGACCTCGCCGACAAATATCATGCCCTCACCTATCTCGACGAAGTCCATGCCGTCGGCATGTACGGCCGACGGGGCGGCGGCATTTCGGAGCGCGACGATGTCGCTCACCGAGTCTCGATCGTGGAAGGCACCCTGGGCAAGGCGTTCGGGGTGATGGGTGGCTATATCGCCGCCGACAGGAACATCATCGACGTCGTCCGGAGCTATGCCCCCGGTTTCATCTTCACGACCTCGCTTGCACCGGTTCTGGTCGCCGGGGCCCTGGCCAGCGTTCGCCATCTCAAGCAATCGGCGGTGGAACGAGAGGCGCAGCAGGCAGCGGCAGCGCGGATGAAGGCCATCTTCGCCGACGCCAGGCTGCCGGTCATGCCGTCGACGACCCATATCGTGCCGCTGCTGGTGGGCGATCCTGTCCGGACCAAGCGGATCAGCGATATCCTGCTCGCGGAATATGGAATGTACGTTCAGCCGATCAATTATCCGACGGTGCCGCGCGGTACGGAGCGGCTGCGTTTCACGCCCGGCCCGGCCCATGACGAAAAGATGATGCATGATCTCGCCGGCGCCCTGGTCGAGATCTGGGACCGGCTGGAGCTTCGACTGGCTGCCTGATCGCCTTTGTCTCCTCGGGACGGGATCCCGCCCTGCCCCATCGGCATCCGCTTTCAATTGCGAAATCGCATCGGCCACCCAGACGCATCCAAAGGCGTCCAATCGCAATAGGCTGTGGCCATTGCCGGGCTCATCCCCTAGATACGGCCAATCCCGGAACGGAGTCTGACGTGGGCGAACGGATCGTCATTGCTTCCGATCATGCAGCGGTCGAGATGAAGGCGATGCTCGTCGCCCACCTCGAAGCCGTGGGCCATATGGTCACGGATCTCGGCCCTCAGGGGGTGGATTCGGTCGACTATCCGGATTTCGGCTATCACATTGCCGAGGCGATCGCGGCGAAGCGGGCCGACCTCGGGATCGCCTTGTGCGGTTCCGGCATCGGAATCTCGATCGCGGTCAATCGCCATCCCGCCTGTCGCTGCGCCCTGGTCTCGGAGCCGTTGTCCGCTCGGCTGGCCCGGGAGCATAACGACGCAAACGTTCTCGCCATGGGGGCACGCCTGGTAGGCGGGGAGATGGCGAAGGCGTGCGTCGACGTCTTCCTTGCCACTCCGTTTGGCGGCGAACGTCACCAGCGTCGGATCGAAAAGTTGAGCCGCCCCCATTTCCAGAAGGAGCCCGAATGAGCAGCCGCCCACTCAGCGATGTCCAGCCTGATGGCTTCTTCACGCAGCATCTGGCCGATGCCGACAAGGCCGTCGCCGAGGCGATCGCGGCCGAACTCGACCGGCAACAAAACCAGATCGAGCTGATCGCTTCCGAAAACATCGTCTCGCGCGCCGTGCTGGAAGCTCAGGGATCGGTGCTGACCAACAAATATGCCGAAGGTTATCCCGGCCGGCGTTACTATCAGGGCTGTGGTCCCTCGGACGCCGTCGAGACTCTTGCCATCGAGCGGGCAAAGGCCTTGTTCGGCTGCGGCTTCGCCAACGTCCAGCCGCATAGCGGCGCCCAGGCCAACGGCGCCGTGATGCTGGCCCTGACCCGACCCGGCGACACGATCCTCGGCATGTCGCTCGACGCCGGCGGCCACCTCACCCATGGCGCCAAGCCGGCGCTTTCCGGCAAGTGGTTCAACGCGGTCCAATATGGGGTTCGTCGGGACGATCATCTCGTCGACTTCGAAGAGGTCGATCGGCTCGCCCAGGAGCATCGACCGAAGCTGATCATCGCCGGCGGCTCCGCTTACCCGCGCCACATCGATTTCGCCCGCTTCCGCGCCATCGCCGACTCGGTCGGTGCCCTGTTCATGGTCGACATGGCCCACTTCGCGGGTCTGGTCGCGGCCGGTGAGCATCCGACGCCCTTCGGCCACGCCCACGTCGTCACGACCACGACCCATAAGACCCTGCGCGGACCCCGCGGAGGACTGGTCCTCACCGACGACGAGGACATCGCCAAGAAGATCAATTCAGCGGTCTTCCCCGGGCTCCAGGGCGGGCCGCTCATGCACGTCATCGCCGCCAAGGCGGTGGCGTTCGGCGAGGCGCTGCAGCCGGAGTTCAAATCCTACGCCCGGGCCGTCATCGCCAATGCCAAGGCCCTTGCCGGGCGGTTGAAGGAGCGCGGTGCCGATCTCGTCGCCGGCGGCACTGATACCCACCTCGCTCTGGTCGACGTCAGCCCGCTGGGGATCACCGGCAAGGACGCGGACGAGGCGCTCGAGCGCTCGGCCATCACGTGCAACAAGAACGGGATCCCGTTCGATCCGCTGCCGCCCATGAAGACCAGCGGCATCCGGGTCGGGTCCCCGGCCGGCACCACCCGGGGCTTCGGCGTGGCCGAGTTCCGCGACATCGCCGACATGATCGCCGACGTCCTCGACGGCCTTCGCGCCAATGACCATGCGGGCAATGGCACGGTCGAAGCGGAAGTCCGACGGCGGGTCGTGGATCTGTGTGGCCGCTTTCCGATCTACCAGGGCTAGGGGGCCTCGAACTTGCGCTGCCCATTTTGCGCCCACGAAAACAGCCAGGTGAAGGACAGCCGCCCGACCGAGGACGGCTCGTCGATCCGCAGGCGACGCCAGTGCGAGGATTGCGGAGCCCGTTTCACCACGTTCGAGCGGATCCAGCTTCGTGACCTCACCATCGTCAAGTCGGGCAACCGTCGCGAGCCGTTCGACCGTGGCAAGCTCGAGCGCTCGATCGCAATCGCCTGTCGCAAGCGCCCGGTTCCGGCCGAGCGGATCGAACGCCTGGCCTCCTCCATCCAGCGGCAGATCGAAACGAGCGGCGAGAACGAGACCCCCTCGGAGCGGATCGGCGAGATGGTGATGGAGGGGCTGAAGGCGCTGGATCCGGTCGCCTATATCCGCTTCGCCTCGGTCTATAAGGACTTCCGCGAGGCCAAGGATTTCGAGCATTTCGCGGGCACGGTGACGGAGTAAGTCCGAATTTCACCCCCTCTTTCTCATCGCTCGCATCCCCGGGCCCCCGCCATTGTCCTTGTTCGTCCCCAATTGGGGGAGAATATCGGCAAGGCCGCGAGGGCGATGCTCAATTTCGGGTTGACGGACCTTCGTCTCGTCAGTCCGCGCGACGGCTGGCCCAACCCTTCGGCGGGTCCCGCCGCGTCCGGCGCCGATATCGTCCTGGAGCAAGCGCAGGTGTTCGACTGCGTGGCCGGCGCAGTGTCCGACTGCCCGTTCGTCTATGCCACGACCGTGCGCAAGCGCGGCCTCGTCGTTCCGATTATGTCGCCGGAGGAGGCCGGTCGGGAGATCCACGGCCAGGCGGGAAGATCGGCCATCCTGTTCGGTGCCGAGCGGTCGGGCCTTGAGACCGAAGAAGTGGCGCTGGCCGGCAAGATCGTGACCGTGCCGGTCAATCCGGAATTCCGTTCATTGAACCTCGCCCAGGCCGTGATCCTGATCGCCTATGAATGGTCGAAACATGTCGAGCTGGCTGTGCCCACCGTCGGCGACGAGGCTGAGCCAAGGGCCCCTCAAGAGCATCTCGAAGGGCTCGTGCAACAGCTGTACGGCGCCCTGGACAAGGTCGATTACTTCCACCCGCCGGACCGCACGCCAACCACCAAGAACACGATCCGGACGATCCTTACCAAGGCCGGCTGGTCGACCCGCGAGATCCAGGCCCTGCGCGGCATCGTCCGGGCACTCGCCGAGCCGCGTAACCGGAGCTAGAAGGAACCGGCGGCCGGTTGACTTTTCCCTCTTCACCAGCCATGTGCCCGCCTTCGCAATTGGCCCCGCACCCCTGGTGAAGCGGTGGCCGCGTCGGGACAGTGTTGGTCCGGCGGTGCGATTCCAGGGAACATGGCCCTTCCCCGTCACGGGAGCCGGTCTTCGGACCAGAAGGGCTGCAACGACGCAAGCAAATTGGAGTTATTGATATGTCGAAGCGCTCAAGCGCCAAGTACAAGCTCGACCGCCGGATGGGCGAAAACGTCTTCGGCCGTCCCAAGAGCCCCGTCAATCGCCGCGAATATGGCCCCGGTCAGCATGGCCAGCGCCGCAAGGGCAAGCTGTCCGATTTCGGTATTCAGCTGCGCGCCAAGCAGAAGCTGAAGGGGTATTATGGCGACGTCACCGAGAAGCAGTTCAAGCGCACCTACACCGAAGCCGCCCGGATGAAGGGCGACACCGGTCAGAACCTGATCGGCCTGCTCGAGCGCCGGCTCGACATGGTGGTCTATCGCGCGAAATTCGCGCCGACCATCTGGGCCGCCCGCCAGCTCGTCAATCACGGTCACGTCCGGGTCAACGGCCGCAAGCTCAACATCGCATCCGCCCGCATCGGCGTCGGCGATGTGGTCGAGCTCGGTCCGAAGGCGCAGGAAATGGCGCTGGTGCTCGAGGCACAGAGCCTCGCCGAGCGCGAGATCCCCGAATATGTCGTCCCGGACGGCGTCACCAAGGTCACCTTCAACCGCGTTCCGACGCTCGACGAAGTGCCTTATCCCGTGCGGATGGAGCCGAACCTGGTCGTCGAGTTCTACTCGCGCTGATCCGGGCGTTCTCCGACGCAAGACCAAAAGGGCGGCCTCACGGCCGCCCTTTTCTTATGGGACAGCCAGCGTCCTGCGGAAGAACGCATCGCTCTGGCGCAACATCTGTACCCGCGCGGCGCTATCCTCGAGTTGATGATCCAGGCCCTCGAATTCCACCAATTCGACCTGCTTGCCAGAGTCGCGCAGGCGATCGCGCATCAGCCGCGACTGGGCGACGCCTACATTCCGATCCAGCTCACCGTGAAACAGGAGCACGGGCGCCCGAATGGACGCGGCATTCCTTGCCGGAGACCCCGCGGTCAGATGCTGTCCTGACCCGATGAAGTCACGAATGTTTGCCGCGTTCGTGAATCGGCGCCATTCGTTCTGCCACTCCTGAAGATCTGCAACGGGAGCGATGGCGACCACGGCCCTGAACAGCTCGGGCTCGATTACTCCGGACTGCAACGCGGCATAACCGCCATAGGACCATCCCAGGATCCCAAGTTTCGAGGCATCGGCAATCCCCTCGGCGACGAGCCAGCGTCCCGCGTCGTTGACGTCCCCGATGGCCGTTCGCCATGACTGAAAGCCGTTGGCCTGAAACCATTCGTCGCCATAACCGGCCGAGCCGCGAAAATTCGGCTGAAGCACGGCGAAGCCACGATTGGCGAAGAATTGCGCGAGCCAGTCAAAGCCCCACTCGTCGCGGGCGCCCGGGCCGCCATGGGGCATCACGAGGGCCGGCAGGCCGCGCCCGTCGCTGCCGGGCGGCAACGTAAGGTAGGCAGGAATTTCAGTGCCGTCGGCAGCGCGGAAGGTAATTGGCCGCATCGAAGCGAGCGCCACTCCGTCAAGCTCGGGACGACTGCGCATGATCCGCGTAAGGTTGCGGCTCTCCCGATCGAACAGATAATAAGTGCCGGGATCGCTATCGCTCCCCGCCCAGATCAGCAGCTTGCGCTCGTCGTCTGAAGCGCCAACGAAATTGATCAGCGGCGTCTCCGGCAAGGCTGACGCCAATTGCGCGGCGATGCGTTGCAGGTCCGGATCGAAATAGACCGATTGGCGACGCTCTGTCGCATAAGTGGCGCCGACCACTCTGCCGCGGCGGCCGAGACGAAGCACGGTGTCGACGTCGACATGCGGATGGGCCACATTGAGGTCGCGGCGGTTCGAGCCATCGAGGGCCATTCGATAGATCTGGTCGCGTCCGTCGATGGACTCGAGGATATAGACCTTGTCGGTCGGACCATCGATAGCGAGTGGCCAGGGACCCTGGCCGGTCAGGCTGTTATACTCGCCCAGCCGGACCCACTCGTCCGAGCCTGCGCGACGATAAAAATGCGTAATCACCTGGCCGGCCATTTCCGTTGCGCCACGGATTTGTTCGACCCCCTTGATCCTGATCCGACCCTGACCATCAGACAGGTAGCGGAAGGCACCGGGACTGGGCGGTTCAACTCGCCGGCTACGACCACTGCCCGTATCGACCTGGACGACGCCGACGCCTTCTTCGTCTCGAACAATGAGAGACCCTGAACGCGCTTCGGGAATGAAGGACTGTGCCATCAGCACCTGGTCCTCCTGGCCGGCGAGCCAGTCGACGACGTTCCCGCCCCAGGTTCGAAGGCCAGCCTGATAGGCAGAATCCCGTTGCCCAAGGACCCGCACGTCCGAACCGTCGAGGTTGAACGCGACCAGCCGGGTTCCGGTCAGTATGACTCCGGCTCGATCGGCGACGCCATAGAGGGTGCACACCAGGCGCGCGTTGGATACCCAGTTGCAGCCCGAAAGGCGCTGGCTGGCGCCGTCCACCGTGATCACCTGGCGCGGCTGAGTCGCACCAACGTCCAGCGTCAGCAGCCGCGACCCCTGCCCTTCGCGGGGAACAGCGTAAGCGATGCGACGTCCATCGGGCGACAAGGCAATGAACTCGACATTCTCGCGAGCGCCGAACGCTATCGCGGGGTCCGGCATCGGCGCCTCGGCCGGCTGGAGCGCGGTAATCAGGAACGCAAACAAACTGCTAATCATATTCCCCCCAAGTACAGATACTTAAGCCTACAGGCAGGACGATCGATACAGAAAAGTCTTGGCAGCGCAACGGTTGCGGTGGGGAACGCATGGTGTCAGAAGCCGCGCGAGTCTGAAGTTGACGGGAAAGAGGTTCGACATGCGGATTTTGCTGGTTTCGGTGACACTTTGTCTGGCGACCGCCTGCACGACCACGCCGGATTCTGGATCTTCCGCGCCGGATATCTCTCTTTCGACTCTGACGACGGCGACCCAGATTCTGGCGTCGGACCGCTTCGAAGGGCGCGCGCCCACGACGGCGGGCGAAGAATTGACCGTCAATTACATCGCCGAGCGCTTTGGGCAGGCGGGGCTCAGGCCAGGCAATAATGGAAGCTGGTTCCAGAACGTGCCCCTGGCGGAGAATACCGCAACGCCTACCGCCCTGAGGATCACCGGTGCCGGTGAGCCGATGAATCTCGCCTACCGGACCGACTTCGTCGCCAATTCCTACCAGCTGCAGCCGCGCATCGAGCTCGAGAACAGCGAGATGGTGTTCGTCGGATACGGCATCAACGCGCCTGAGCGCGGCTGGAACGATTATGAGGGGCTCGACGTGCGCGGGAAGACGGTGATCATCCTGGTCAACGATCCCGACTGGCAGGACAATGATCTCGAAGGCACGTTCAATGGCCGGGCGATGACCTATTATGGCCGCTGGACCTACAAATATGAGGAAGCCGCCCGGCAGGGCGCGGCCGCCGCGATCATCGTTCACCAGACCGAGCCTGCGTCTTACGGGTGGAACGTCGTCCAGTCCTCCTGGACCGGACCGCAATATAATATGGACGATCCCGCCAACCACATGGACCAGTCCAAGGTAATCGGCTGGGTGACCGAAGGGGCGGCCCAGCGGATCCTCGCGGCCTCGGGCCTCAACCTGCAGGAACAGATCCAGGCGGCCGGCCGGCCAGGTTTCCGCGCTGTGCCGCTTCGAACGCGAGCTTCGATCAGCCTCAGCAACGCCATCGAGCGTTCGAACTCACGAAACGTGGTCGGGATTCTGCCGGGACGCGAGCGGCCGAACGAATATGTCATCTATACCGCGCACTGGGACCACCTCGGACGATGCGACGCCGTCGATGGCGACGACATCTGCAACGGTGCCGTCGACAACGCCACCGGTACCGCCGGCCTGATCGCTCTTGCCGAAGCGCATGCGCGCGCCGGTCCGCCGGAGCGCTCGATCGTCTTTCTCGCCGTTACCGCCGAAGAATCGGGCCTTCTCGGCTCGCGTTATTACGGCGAGAACCCGATCTATCCGCTGGCCCAGACGGTCGGCGGGATCAACATGGATGGCCTCAATATCTTCGGCAGCACACGCGACCTCGTCGTCATCGGTCTCGGCAAGTCGGAGCTGGAGGATTATTTCCGGCGCGCTGCTGGTCGGCGAAGCCTCACCGTGCGCAACGAGCCTACCCCGCAGGCCGGCTATTATTATCGCTCCGACCATTTCAGCCTCGCCAAGTTCGGCGTGCCGATGCTCTACGCCGAAAGCGGCGAGGATTTGGTCAGTGGCGGTGCCGCTGCCGGACGGGCGGCGGCCGACGATTACCGCGCCAACCGTTATCATCAGCCGAGCGACGAATATGACGCCGGCTGGGACTGGGCCGGCGCGATCCGGGATCTCCAGATCTATTACGAAATCGGCCGCGAGCTTGCGGACGGAGAGGCGTGGCCGAACTGGTATGCGGGCGACGAATTTCGCGCCATCCGCGACCGCTCGCGCGCCGGACGTTAGGGGACCGAACGGATGACGGCCCGGCAGCCACCCGAATGGGCGCCGCATGATCATGTCTGGATCGGCTTTCCGAGCCACAAGGAACTGTGGGAGGACGATCTCGCGGCGGCTCGCGATGAGGTGATCGCCTTCGCCCGCGCCGTCTACGCGAATGGTGAAGGTGAGGAGGTTCGGCTGGTGGCCGCGGACCCCGAAAGCGCCCATGCCGCGCGGAAGTTGGCGCCTTTTGCGACCGTGGTCGAAGCCGCATTCGGCGACATATGGATTCGCGACACGGGCCCGATCATCCTTGGGAATGGCCAGCCACGAGCGGCCTTGTTCCGCTTCAATGGCTGGGGCGGCAAATATGTGCTGGAGCATGACGACGAGATCGGCCGGGCCCTCGCTGAAGGCGCGGGCCTGAGCGTGGAAAGTCATGACTGGATCCTGGAAGGCGGCGCGATCGACGTCGACGGCACCGGACTCGCCGTCACCACGGAGCAGTGCCTGCTCAATCCGAACCGCAACCCGGGGCTGGACCAGGCGGAGGTCGAATCCAGGCTGAGGGCCGACCTCGGCCTCGATAGGATCTTCTGGCTCGGGGAAGGTCTCGTCAACGACCATACCGATGGCCATGTCGACAACCTCGCGCGATTCGTGGCCGAAGGCACGCTTGCGATTCCCGTCGCGACGGGCGTCGAAGATCCCAACCAGCAGGTCTATGCCGATGCCCGCTACCGCGCCGAAGCCTTCGGGCTGAAAGTGATGCCGGTGCCGTCAGTGGGCCGGCTCGAACGAGATGGCGCCATCGTCCCGGCCTCCTACATGAACTTCTATATCGGCAATGCTGCCGTCGTGGTCCCCACCTATGGCGCGGCCAATGACGAAGCAGCGGTCGAGCTGATCGGAGCGCTTTTTCCCGGCCGCAAAGCCGTCGGCCTTCCTGCCGGGCATGTGCTCACCGGCGGCGGAAGCTTCCACTGCATCAGCCAGCAGATGCCCGCTTAGCCATTTACGGTCATTGCGCGCCGAGCCAAGCCATCCATATTGCCCCATGCCTGGCCGCCTTGCTCCCGGTGGCGGCCCTGGAGACGGAAATGAATACGATCAAGGTCGCCGCACTGCAGCTGTCCTTCGGCGCGGATATCGACGAGAATATTTGCCACGTGTCGGACCTCGTCAGGGAGGCCGCCGGCAAGGGCGCGAAGGTCATTCTGCCGCCCGAATTGTTCGAGAGCCTCTATTTTTGCCGAACTCAGGACGAAGCCCTGTTCGCCAATGCCCGGCCCGCAACGGAACATCCCGCCGTTCAGGCGATGCAGACACTCGCGAAGGAACTGGAGGTCTACATCCCAACCAGCTTCTTCGAGGCCGATGGCCCCCATCACTACAACAGCCTGGCCATGATCGACGACAAGGGCGCCATCATGGGCGTCTATCGGAAGACTCACATTCCGGACGGCCCAGGCTACACCGAGAAATTCTATTTCCGCCCCGGCAATACCGGCTTCAAGGTGTGGAAGACCCGGCCGGCGACCCTCGGCGTCGGCATATGCTGGGACCAATGGTATCCGGAAACCGCGCGATCCCTGATGCTGATGGGCGCCGAAATCCTGTTCTATCCCACGGCGATCGGAAACGAGCCGCACGACCCGGATCTCGACACCAGCCGCCTCTGGCGACGGGCCATGATCGGCCACGCCGTTTCGAACGTCGTTCCGGTCGTGGCGGCAAACCGGATCGGCACGGAATGTGGCCAGACCTTCTACGGACACAGCTTCATCTGCGACGAGCGCGGCGACATCCTGGCCGAGTTCGGAAGCAGCGAGACCGGCGTGCTCACCGCCGAGCTGGACCTTGATCTGGTGAAGCGCCACCGGGCGGCGTTCGGCTTCTTTCGCGACCGCCGGCCGGAGCTCTACGGGCGTCTGACCGAAGACATCTGAGGATTGGCGTTACCGAGCTCGATTGCTCGCGCGAAGACCTGCTCGAACATCTCGGCGTTGAGCCGCCCGGTATTCTGATTGTAGCGCGAGCAATGATAGCTATCGATCAGGATCCGGCCGTCTGGAAGGACGTGCTCGGCCAGGTGGGCGAACTTGTAGGCCGACTGTTTGGCCCCGGCCGAACGGACCGCGTTGACATGGGCGATCTTCCCCAGCGCCACGAGGACCCGAACCCTGGGCAGAAGCGCCAGCGAAGCCTCGTAATAACGGCGGCAATTCGCGACCTCCTCGGGCAACGGCTTGTTCTGCGGCGGCAGGCACTTGACGCTGTTGAGGATGATGCAGCCGGTAAGCCGAAGGCCGTCGTCGATCCGTTCCTGATAGACGCCTTCGGCAAGGCCGTATTTGAGGAGCGTCTGGTAAAGGAGGACGCCGGCATAATCGCCGGTGAAGGGCCGTCCGGTCCGGTTCGCGCCCCACATTCCCGGGGCCAGTCCGACCAGAGCGAGCCAGGCTTCGCGGTCGCCGAAGGCGGGCACGGGGGCATTCCACCAGTCCGGATATTGGGCACGCAGATCGTGGCGGAACTCGACCAGGCGGGGACAGAGTGGGCAATCGCGTGGCGCTTCAACCTCGGCAACCGGACTTTCGAGCAACATCTTTCCCGTCTAGGCGGGCAAGGATGGCCAGGACAAGCTACGCAATCGCCTTGGGCTCGAACCGGCGCCACGGCCTTCACGGCGGCCCGATCGGAATTGTTCGCGGCGCGATCGACGCAATTGGCGAACTCGGCGCCGTCGAAGCCATGTCCAGGATTCGTGATACCCCGGCTCTGGGGCCGGCCGGCCGTCGCTTCGCGAATGCCATGATCCTGCTTGAGACCGACCTGCCGCCGGACCGGCTGCTCGCCGCGCTTCAGAAGATCGAGCGCGACTTCGGTCGCCGAAGCGGCCTTCGCTGGGGTCCACGCGTCCTCGATCTGGACATCATCCTCTGGTCGGAAGGCTTCTGGGGTGGCCCCGGTCCGACCATCCCCCACCCCGAGATGCGCGGTCGCCGCTTCGTGCTCGAGCCGCTGGCCGAGATCGCGCCGGAATGGCGCGATCCGCTCAGCAGATTGAACGTCAGGCAGCTTCTCTTCCGCCTCATAAAGGCGGCTCCGGTTGACCCGGACCCTTACCGCTCCTAGGTGGCAAATCGGTCGGGCCCATAGCTCAGTCGGTAGAGCAACTGACTTTTAATCAGTAGGTCGCTGGTTCGAGCCCAGCTGGGCTCACCATAATCCCGCCCGGAGCCGATGTCGGCCTCGGGCGATGCGCGATGGCGCGACGGTCCGCTCATTGGATTCCCCACCAATCAGGCCTAGATAAACAATATGCTTTGGCTCGCGATCTTTTTGGCGACGATCGTCTCCATGGAGGTCTTCGCCTATGTGATGCATCGCTGGGTGATGCATGGCCCGGGTTGGTTCCTGCACGCCAGCCATCATCGGCCACGAACCGGCCGGTACGAGGCCAACGACTTGTATGCCGTCGTCTTCGCCTTGCCCTCCATCGTCTTGCTGTACGGCGGTGTGAACCTTGGATGGGGCAGCTGGGCGACAGCGGTCGGGGCCGGGATCGCTGCGTACGGCTTCATCTATTTCGTCTTCCACGACGTGATCGTGCACCAGCGGATTCCGCATCGCTTCGTCGCGCGGTCGACCTATCTGAAGCGGATCGTCCAGGCCCACCGACTTCACCACGCGGTGGAGACAAAGGCGGACGGCTTGAGCTTCGGCTTCCTCTACGCGCCTCGACCCGAGGAATTGGCCGCGGAACTCGCCCGGCGAGGAAGGCGCGGCGTTCGATCACCTGCTCGGGCGGAAACGCCCTAGCGCAGCGAAGCCGCCAGCGCCCGCGCGACGTGACCCAGCTTGGCGGTCTTGCCCACCACGGTTCGACTATCCCAGGCGCGCTCTCCCCTGGCGACGACCTTTCGCGCGATGTCGCCATAAACGTTGGCCGCCGTCAGTACCGCCCAGCGCGATCGGTGCGGCAATCGCGACGCCCCGATGCGCGCCGACGCCTGGTATGGCTCGGCAAGGCGGGCCAGCCGCGCCGCAAGCCGTGCCAAAGCCGGGCGATTTTGCGGAAGGGAAAGGCAAGACCTTTCGAGTCCCTCTTCGGCGAGCCAGTCCGCAGGGAGATAGGTTCGCCCGACCCCGTCGTCCTCGACAATGTCGCGAGCGATGTTGGCGAGCTGGAAGGCTATCCCCAGATCGGCGGCACGGCGCAGTATGTCATCCTCCTCCGGCGGCACCCCCATGACCAGGGCCATCATGCACCCGACCGCACCGGCGACATGGTAGCAATAGCGAAGGAGGTCGTCCTGATCCGCCGGCCGCCATCCCGCCGCATCGAGGGCAAAGCCCTCCAGATGGTCGTCGATGAACCGTTTGGGGATCGCGCATTCCGCCGCGACCACTCTGAGCGCGTCGAAAGCGGGCACGCCGACCTCCTCTCCCGCCAAGGCTCGGTCGGTCAGCGTGCGGGCCAGCTTTACCCGCTCCATCGGGTCCTCCAGACGGGTGGCGTCATGGCCCAGTGTCTGGCCGTCGACCAGGTCGTCACACGCCCGGCACCAGGCATAAAGCAACCAGGCCCGCTCGCGCGTCTCCCGATCGAACAACCGGCTCGCGAAGCGAAATGATTTGGAGCCGGCCCGGATGGTTCGCTCTGCCTCCGCGACGAGGGACTCCCGTTCAGCCCGCGAGGTCATCGATCATCAGTCCTGCCGTTGCCTTGGCGCTTCCCACAACCCCGGGAATACCGGCACCGGGATGCGTTCCTGCACCCACGAAATAGAGGTTGGAAATGACGTCGTCACGGTTGTGGACCCGGAACCAGGCACTTTGCGTCAGCACCGGCTCGAGGCTGAAAGCGGATCCCAGGTGCGCTCCCAGATCATCCGCGAAATCCTGCGGCGTGTAATGAAATTGCACGGTGATTCGCTCCCGGAGGCCCGGCATCAAACGCTGCTCGAGAAGATCGATGATGCTTTCGGCATAGCCGGCGCCGGCTTTGCTCCAATCCAGCGGCAACTTGCCGAGATGCGGGACTGGAGCAAGCGCATAGAAGGTCGAGTGGCCTGGTGGAGCCATGCCCGGGTCGGTGATCGTCGGATGGTGGAGGTAGAGCGAAGGATCGCTGGGAAGCACGCCGCGGTCGTAGATGTCGCCCACCAGGCCCTCGTATCGCGGCCCGAACAGGATCGAGTGGTGCGGGATCTCCGGCCAGCTTCCACGCGTGCCGAAATGCACGACGAATAGCGACGGCGAATATCGACGCCGCTTCAACTTTCGTGAGACGGCGGCGCCGCGCCGGTTTCCCCCCAGCAGGTCGTAGGTGTGGACGACATCGCCATTGGACGCGACCGCATCGAAGGGCTCGCTGCCGTAACTCGCCGAGCGCACGCCAATGACCCGGTCTCCATCGGTCTCAACCGCCTCGATTGGGGTTTCCAGCCGGATGGAGCCCCCGAGGCGCTCGAGATGGGTCACCATGCCGCGAATGAGGGCGTTGGTGCCGCCTTTGGCGAACCAGACGCCGCCGTCACGCTCCAGCTTGTGGATCAGCGCATAGATGGCGCTGGTCGTCAGCGGATTTCCGCCGACCAGCAGGGTGTGAAAGGACAGCGCCTGGCGCAGCCTTTCATCGCGAACGAAACTGGAAACGATCGAATAGACCGAACGCCAGGCCTGATAGCGAGCAAGGCTGGGCGCCGCGCGCAGCATCGAGGCGAAGTCGAGGAACGGCACCGCCCCCAGCTTTTCATAACCTTCCCGATAGACCCCGGCGGAGTAATCCAGGAACCGCCGGTAGCCGGCGACGTCGGCCGGGTTGAGTTCCGTGATCGCCGCTTCCAGCGCGACATCGTCATTCGAATAATCGAACACCGTGCCGTCGGGCCAGCTGAGCCGGTAGAAGGGCGTCACCGGCTGAAGCTTCACGTCGACGGCCATGTCCGCCCCCGTGAGCGACCAAAGCTCGCTCAGGCAGGCCGGGTCCGTGATGACGGTCGGGCCGGCGTCGAAGACATGGCCGTCCTTTTCCCAGAAATAAGCGCGCCCCCCAGGTTTGTCGCGGGTCTCGAAAACGGTTGTGGCGATACCTGCCGACTGAAGGCGAATGGCGAGTGCGAGCCCACCGAAGCCGGCGCCAATCACGGCCACACGGCGAGGACCCGGTCTCACGTCCACATCGCCACCAGGGCCCGGCTGAGCGGCACGGGCGGCTTGCCGCTCAAGATTCTCACTTTGTCCCACGGGCTCAATTGGCCGGCATAGAAGCGGCCAATTAGGTCGACATCAAGACGGTAAAAGTGCTCAAGCACGCGGTAGCGCTCGGCCGGCGCCGCCGCCCGAAACAGCATTCGATTGAGAAGCCTGTAGAAACGCCGTTCGCGCCAGAGTCGGAGAGCGTCGTCGCGGAGGAGCCGAGCCAGCGCGTGGCCGCTATGATCTTTCTGGCGAGCCAGGAGGAAGGCGGTCCGGACGGCATCCGGCAAGGAATAGCCTGTGGTAGGATGAAAGAAGCCACCCATGACACCGATCCGGCCCGCTTCCCCAACCGGCCAGAAGCGCTCGAAATCGCCGCCCAGGGCCACCGGAAGCACCCCCCTCTCCTCACGCTCGATCTCGGCAGCCTTCCAGCCGCGCGATTTGAGATAATCGTCAAGGCGATCGCCGAGGACGGCGACATCGAGGGCGCTGTCAGTGGAATAATAAGTGTCCTCCACGAGCAGGCGCTTGTCCTCGAATGGAAGGCTATAGACGAAGCGATAGCCATCCGCCTGCTCGACCGTCCCATCCATGACGATCGGGCGGTCGAGGCCATGGGAATCGCTCAAGGCATAATCGCGTCCGACGAATTTCTGCCAGGCCAGGTCCAGCTTTTCTCGTTGCCGCTCGGGCAAGACGGGAAAGCCGCGCGCGTCGATGACGCCCCGGGCCGGGATCGTCTCGCCGCCTTGGAGCTCCACTTTCTCCATCGTGACGGCGGTGATGGGCACACCGAGCCGGTATTGATCCGGCCTGAGCCGCTCCCTCATATGCTGGTCGAGCAGGACCGAGCTCGCGCTGGAATAACCGGTGTCGATGGTTCGCCGACGCTTTGGAAACAGGATGTCGTAACTTGCCCAGCGCTGGGCGATCAGCGGATCCGCCAGCCAGCGATGCTCCGGTGCCACGTCCGGGTCGAAGAACGACCAGACATGATTGCCGCCGAACATGTTGGTTGCTTCGAGCAGGAGGAACGGCACGTCCGGCCGACGTTCGGCGAGAGCCAGCGCGACCAGGCACCCGGCCAGGCCGCCGCCGGCGATCACCACTTTTTCCTCGCTCCTGCCGCTCACCTTGACCCCTTACGCGCAACGTTCGCCCGTCGCCAAATAATCGTGTAGGCCCGGGAGGATGTCCGCCACCGCCATCGCCCTGTCGATCGTCGCCATGACCGCGATCGTTGCGGTACGTTATCTCGCGGTGAGCGGCGCCTTCGCCTGGCTGACCAGCCGGGTTCGCCCCTCACTCTACGACAACCAGGCCCGACAGATTAGACGAGAGATCGGCTGGTCCCTGACCAGTGCCTTCATTTACGGGGCCCCGGCCGGACTGATCGCCTGGGGCTGGCAGACCCATGGCTGGAGCCGTATCTACGAAGACGTCGGCGATCATCCGATCTGGTGGCTGCCGGTATCGGTTCTCGTCTACCTGCTGCTCCACGATTTCTGGTTCTACTGGACGCATCGCTGGATGCACTCGCCGCGGCTGTTTCGAATGGCTCACGCCGTCCATCATGCCAGCCGGCCACCGACCGCCTGGGCGGCGATGAGCTTCCATCCCCTCGAAGCGATCACCGGCGCTGTGGTGATTCCCTTGCTCGTCCTTCTCATTCCCATTCATTATGGGGCTCTGCTCGTCGTGATTATGGTGATGACCTTGATGGGCGTCACCAATCACATGGGGTGGGAGCTGTTCCCCCGCGCGCTCGTCGAGGGCCGGGCCGGCGCGTGGCTGATCACGGCAAGCCACCACCATCGTCACCATCAGCAATATGGATGCAATTATGGGCTCTACTTCAGGATCTGGGACAGAATGTGCGGCACGGACCGCGGGCTGGGCACGTTCAAGTCTGGCCCTCCTCGCCATCACGATGCTGCTTCTTCCCGTCCCGGCGGCGGCGGCGGAATTGAGCGTGACGCTGCAGGGGCTGCGTAGCGAACGCGGCCAGGTGCATCTTTGCCTGACCCAGAATCCGAGGCACTTCCCCAATTGCGGCACCGACCCGCAAGCTCTGAAACGGACCGTCCCCTCGCGCCAGGCCGGTTCGCTCTCGCTGGAGGTTCCGCCTGGGCAATATGCCTTGTCGGTCATCCACGACGAAAATGGGAACGGCCGGCTGGACACGTTCTTGCGCGTTCCGCGGGAAGGGTTCGGCTTCTCCCGTAATCCGCGGATTCGGATGGGCCCGCCGCGGTTCGAAGAGACCCGATTCACCGTCGCACACGGTTTGGTCGCACAGGCGATCCGAATCCGGTACATTCTTTAGCCTAGCTAGATTCCGGTCGTGGGCGGCTCTAGCCTGCTTCAGAAGGGGCGTAAGACTGGAGCCAATGCCGACCGCCGCTTCCATGCCTGCAGTGAATACGGATGCCGCGCCTGCAGCCGCGCTTCCGCCGCTGCGCGTGATCCTGGCGGCACCGCGAGGCTTTTGTGCGGGTGTCGAGCGCGCCATCCAGGCGGTCGAAGAGGCGCTTCGGCGCTTCGGACCTCCAGTATACGTCAGACGGCCGATCGTCCACAATCTGGCGGTCGTGAAGGATCTTGAATCGAAAGGCGCCATCTTCGTCGAGGAGCTGGACGAGGTTCCACCCGAGTCGGTCGTGCTCTTCTCGGCGCACGGAATCGCAAGACATGTCGCCGAAGAAGCACGGTTAAGGTCCCTCACGACCTTCGATGCGGTTTGCCCGCTGGTGCTCAAGGTTCACCACGAGGTCGTGCGCCACGGTCGCGACGGCCGGCACGTCATCCTGGTCGGCCATCCGGGCCACCCCGAGGTGGAGGGAACGCTTGGCCAGCTAAGCAGCGGCGCAGCCACCGTGGTCAACTCGGCAGCACAAGTGCGGGCCTTGCCGCTGCCGCGCTCCTCCCGCGTCGCTTATGCGATTCAGACCACCTATTCCGTCGACGATGCTTCGGCGATCGTGGATGCGATCCTCGGCCGGTTCGATGACGTGGCTGGGCCCTCCGGCAGCGACATATGTTATGCCACGACCAACCGGCAGTCGGCGCTGCGTGCGATCGCGGCGGAGGCCGATGCGGTAATCGTCGCTGGCGCCGATTTCTCCTCCAATGCGAACCGACTCGCCGATCTGGCGCGAGAGACGGGCTGTGGCTCCGTCCAGTTGGTCGCCGAAGCCGCCGAAATCGACTGGGATCTGCTTTCCGGGGCCGGAATCCTGGGCATTACGGCAGCCGCTTCGACGCCGGAGACGAGCATCCAGGAGATACTGGCCGCCCTTGCGATCCGCTACCGGATCGAGGTCGAGGAACGGATTCATGTCGTCGAGAGCACGGTCTTTCGACGGCTTCGGCTCGCCTGATCATCGACCCGTGCGTGGAACGCTCGATTTTCGTAAGATCACTGACCGCCGACTTCGCCGGCCTCGACGACGATCCGCACGGCCTGCGCCGAGCTCGCCGCCTCCATTCGGGCGA
>DASTDX010000091.1:0-9903 GCA_035710145.1 Allosphingosinicella sp. | reverse complement strand
AAATCCATCGACCGTCCTTTCAGTTTCGAATTGCAACTAGCAACTGCCGGAACGGAGTCAATCGCCTTGCCTCCGCCGGGGTGCGCGCTTACATGCCGCGCTCTGGTCGGGGCGTAGCGCAGCCTGGTAGCGCATCACACTGGGGGTGTGGGGGTCGCTGGTTCGAATCCAGTCGCCCCGACCATCTTTTCTGACCAGCCCGGGCCAAACGTATTAGTCCTCAGCTTAGGCCCGATCCCTGAACCCAGGCGCTGTGCGATGATCTGAATCAATATGATTCCCCCGAAAGACGCCATGGTGGATTAGGAGGAATTCGTGACCCCGCCGCCGTCCAGCCGCTACAGCATAGCCTCGATCCTGCTTCACTGGCTGACCTTGCTCGTCATCGTCGGCGTCTATGCGGCGATCGAGTTTCGCGAATTCTACCCCAAGGGAAGCGCTCCGCGAGAAGCGCTCAAGAGCTGGCACTTCATGCTCGGCCTGTCGGTCCTCGGGCTCGTCTGGCTTCGAATCGCGGCACGGCTTTTGTGGCGCGCGCCGAGCCGGTCCCCGACCGAACGGACCTGGCAGCAAGCGGTCGCCAAAGTGGTCCATCTCGCGCTTTACGCCCTGATGATCGCAATGCCGATCGCCGGCTGGCTGATCCTCAGCGCCGAGGGCGAGACTGTTCCGTTCTTCGGTTTCGAACTTCCGCCTCTGGTGGCGCCGAACGAAGGCCTCGCCGAGCGCACCGAAGAACTCCACAAGCTGGGGGGAACGATCGGCTACTGGCTGATCGGGATTCATGCCGCAGCATCCCTGGTTCACCATTATGTGCTGAAGGATCGAGTGCTCGCGCGAATGGTGCCGCTTCGAGGCTAGGTTCCGCTCACGCCGGGTACCGTGACGCCGTCACGCTCATTGTCCCAGATCATGCTGATGATCCGCCAGCCCTGGTCCGGGTCCCGGAAAAGCTGGATGCTGTTGATACCCCGCCGTTCCACGTCATCGTCGCCGGGCGATCGCCGCGCCTCGTACAGGCTCCAGGCGTGGGCCATGTTGCCGAACAGGTCGATTCGGCGGTCGATCTCGACTTCGTAGAAGTCGTTGGCGGCGAAATAAGGCGTCGTGTCGAGCGCATAATCGGCAAGCCCCATCATCTTCATGGCGGGTTGGCCGGAATCGTCGATCCAGGTCCTGATCTGGCGCGCCTGCGGGTGGAAACTCCTTGCCTGGCGGGACCAGTCCCGCGGCCCCTTCGGGCCGGAGATCATCGCGTACATCTCGTCGATCGCGGCGCCGATCTCGGCAAGATCATTCTTTCCCGGTTGATCTATCGTCATTGTTTTTCCTGGGGTGAGGCCGGCTGGGGATCGAGCAGGCTGACGTAGCGGCTGGCGACAAAACCGGTGGTGCCGTCGCACAATTGCGCCGACCACCACTCGCCATTCTGTCCCGGAGCGATTCGAAATATCTCGTCGGGACCGATCGCCGTCAATTGGGCCGCGCTCGGGGATGGGCCACCCCGAAGCCAGAGCGGCTTGTCGCTCCGAACCGGCGTGGCGCGAAGCGTGAAGCCGGTCTGGGCGATATCCGGCATGCGCGTGCAGTTTCGGCCGGACCCGCTTGGCGCAACCAGTAGCAGGACCGCCGCAGCCAGCGAAGCAAGGACGGCGAGGCCGGCGACGACGAGCGGCCAGCGGGCCTTTCGGCGCGGCGAAGCCGGTGCGGTCGAGCGCTGGGACTCTGCCTGCGCCGGGCGCGGCGCGGGTGGCGGACCGGCCGCAACCGGAGCGGCGCCGATTCGCTGTCCGATCACTTCGACAAGATAGTCGAAATGCCGATCCATCGGCGGCTCGAAGGCGTCGAGCCAATGGGCCGAGCTGATGAAGAATTCCAGCGACTTCGAAGGCTGAACATCCTCGATGCGGAACGGGATGATGGCGAGCCGGGCATTGGCGGCGCGTTCCGTCTCCCTTCTGACCTGGGCGGAATCGACGCTTGCGGAAGAAAAGATGAGCAGGAAGATCCGGCTCTCTCGAATGGCGTCGACGATCGCCTCGCCATAATCCTGCCCCGGCAGGATGTCCCTCGGCGCCATCCAGCAGCGGAAGCCCGCTTGCTCGATCCGATCCCGCGCCACCTCGGCGACGGCGCGGTCCTTGGACGAATGGCTGATGAAGACGTCGGCCAGGTGCGTTCCCCCCGGGCTTTTCATAATCGCGTCCCCTGGTCCGCGCCAGTCGGGATCAGATCGGTATCGTTCAGCGAGGCGACGACCCAGCTATAGAACCTGCGCCTTCAAGAAGCTGGTGAACTTCGGTTCGTGCGATTGCGCTCGGCGCGAAGAACCGGCCCGTAGAGGCGGGCAATGCCGATCAAGGCGACGCCGAGGCCGAGGAAGGACAAGATCCGCAAGATACCCTCCAGCTCCGAAGCGTCGACGAGGAACACCTTGAAGATGGTCGCGGTCAGCAGCAGCAGCCCGGCCAGCCGGAGCGCCTTGTCCGGAAGGCGGATGCCCGCCAGCAGCAAGATGATGGAGACGACCAGTCCCGCCAGCGAATAACCGTAAAATTCCGCAATCGGCATGTCCGGCCCGTTCAGGAAAGGGCCCTGGAAGACCTGTCGGACCATGAGCGCGACCCCGACGATGAGAGCGGCGAGGAACGCCGTCAGCCAGAATCCGGACCGGGTCGTCAGATCCGCCCGCCGTCGCGCCGAATAGAGCCAGAAGGCACCTAGCAGATAAGCGGGCAGGATCAGGTTGAAGACCGGAAGCGTGCCCACCCATTGTGCCGACCACCCGGGATTGTGGACCAATATGTCGAACCAGATCAGCCGGGCGGCGGCGACGGCGGTGAGCATGTTGCCGCCTTGGCGAAGGAGATCGGGCTCGATCCGCGGCAGCCGAAGGATTCCGGCCCCGAGCAGCCAGCCCAACAGGAACAGGGTCTGGGTGACGATGGTCCGCTCGATCATCCCGCGGGCGGCGAAATCCTCGGCACTGCCGAGCCCGAAGAGCTGTTTGAACCAAACGTAGAAAGCGGCGATGAGGAAGAGCCCGGCAATGGCCGGAAGCGCACGCCGGGCGCCGAGAGGGAGCGGCGGCAGCGCCAATCGCAGCACGGCGAGGAGGAGCGCCGGAATAGCCAGAGCGAGCAGGGCTTCGCCCGGGCCGGGCAGATCCGTGGCCAGCACCGGCTCGCCGACCAGACCGGTCAAAGCGGCGGTGCTCAGTTCCGGCACCATCCAGACGGCCCGGGCGACTCCGACGATCGAGGTCACCGAGGCGACGATGGCCAGAGCGAGATCGCCCAGCCGGCGTGAGGCCAGGGCCGCGCCGGTCGCGACCAGGAGCCAGAAGGCGGCGACCAGGTCGCTGGGGATCAGGTCCCACACCGCGGCGCCGGCGAGCAGGGCCGCGGCTGAGCCGGCGGCCAGGAGATTCAGGTCGGCCGGCGGCTGCGCCGTCGCCCGCTCCCGATGGATCCAGACCAGGGCCGCCGGCCCCGCAGCGAGCAGCAGGCAGATCAGGCCCCAGGTAGACAGGTCGAGCAGGTCCGGACGGGCCGCCCGAGCGATCAGCAGCGGGCCAGCAAGCCCGGCGCAGGCGATGGTCGTCCAGAGCAGCTGACGCTTCCAGGCCGCCAGAGCGAGGCCACACACCCCGAACAGGAGGATTGCCCCGATCGTCGCGGCCGGCACCATCGGGTCGACTCCCGTCGTCGCCTTGGCGAGCAGGAGCATCAAGGCAAGAGCCAGCGCCACGGGTGGCGCCAGACGATATTCGGGGCGCAAGGCGGCCAGGATCAGGCTCGCCGCGCTCAGGACACCGAACAAGGCCCAGGCTTCCGCGCCAAGATCGAGCCGAGCCACCAGCACGGCGAGCTGGACGATGCCGATCGCCAGCGGCTGAATCAGCTTCAGCTCGGGTCCTTTCCCCGGCCGCAACAGGGAGGCGGTGACCGACAACAGGATGATGAACAGGCCCGCTGCGAGCGCGTCCGCTTCCTCGCGCCCGAGCAGCAGGGAGGTCCACACGAAGCTGAAAGCGACGGCCGCGGCGGCAAGCCAGGTCCAGCCGCGGCGCCAGGCGATCAGGAAGATGGCCAGGTCGAGCAGCGCCAGATAGGCGAGCAGCGACACTGCTCCCGCATCGGGATCACCCACGAGCCAGGGCGTGAGAAAGCCGCCGATTAGGCCCATCACGGCGGTTGGCGCGCCATGGCGAAGCGACAGTATCAAGGCGCCGGCTGTGATCGCCAGCATCGCCGCCGAAGCGGTTCCGGTGCCGATCAGCCCGTAAAGGATGTGGCTTCCATAAGCGGCCGCATAGAGGATCGCGAGACCCGCGCCCACCAGGGCCTGGGCAATCCGCGGGTCGTCCGACAGCCAGCGGCCGGAACGGGCATATTCTCCGGCGCCGATGCAGAGCAGGCCGAGCAGGGCCGCGGCGATCATTCGAAGCTCCGGGGTCACCAGCCCGATTTCGATCGTGTATCGGACCAGGAAGATCCCGGCGACGACCAGGGCGATTCCGCCGAGCCAGACGAGCAGCCGACCGGCGACCAGGTTTTCGAACAGTCCGCCAAGGCTGGCGCCCTCGCGCACGTCCTCTTCGGTCTCGTCGAGGTGGATTACCCGGTGCGGCGACGGCCCTGGTGGAGGTGAAACCCCATCCGTGCCCGTTTCAACGCTCGCGCCGGCCGGCGCCGGAGGAGGCTGGAGCGCGTCCGCGGCCACTTGCGGCTGATCCGGCAATTCGGCGTGAGCCGAACCGGGAGTGCCGTGCTCAAGCCGAGCCAGCCGGTCCTCGAGCTGCCGCAATCGCGACCACATGACCATGAGGCCAGTGCCGATGATGACGAGCAGCAGCAATTCCATGCCAGGCCCCTCACTGGTCCTTTAACTCCGGCCCGCTACGGCCCTCGGCCTGACCAACTAGCGTCCGGCGGCGCGGCGCGGAAGGGCAGGTCGGCGACGCTTCCGCATAACCAAAGTGGGCCAGTCGCCGCGGCTGACCGCAAAACAGAGCATCAGGCCATGCCGGCGATAGGCGCCAGCGACTCGTTCCTTCTGGTGGTCGAGCAGGCCGGCGAGGATCAACTGGCCGCCGGGCGCGAGCGCGCCTGCGATTCCCGGCGCCATCTCGATGAGCGGCCCGGCCAGGATATTGGCGATGATGAGGTCGTAAGGCGCTCGGCCTTTCAGCCGGCGATGATCGAGACCGGCGGCCACGACCAGTTCGAGCTGACCGCGCGCCCGTCCCAGGTCGATCCGGTTGATCGCGGCATTTTCCGCCGCAACCTCGATCGCGACGGGGTCGATGTCGGAGGCGATCACCCGCGCCGCCGGCCATGTTCGCGTTGCGGCGAAGGCGAGCAGGCCGGTGCCGGTGCCGAGATCGGCAATGTCCGAGAAGGCGGCGCCTTTTTTCTTCAGCCGATCGAGCGCGAGCAGGCAGCCGGTCGTGGTTTCGTGCTGGCCGGTACCGAACGCGCGTCCCGCATCGACCTCGAACGCGATCGCGCCTGCAGGGACCGCGTTGCGGTGGGCCGGCGTGTGCACGAAGAATCGGCCGGCCTGGATGGGCTCGAGGCCCTGCTGGCTCAACGTCACCCAGTCCTGATCGGTGATCGCTTCTATTTCGGGACGGGTGCTCTTGGCGCTCGGCACCAGCGACTGGAGGAGGGCGAGATCGGGTGCTTCGGGCTCACGGTCGAAATAGGCGTCGAGCCGCCAATGGTCCGGGCGGCTGGGATCGACCTCGCTCGTCATCAGCACCGGCGGAACATCGAACCGGGCGAACTCGGCAATGTCCTCCTTCAGCAAGTCGGCTTCGGCACGGGTGCAGGGGAGGGTGACCTTCCAGCTGTCCATTATCAGCGGACGAAGCTCGCGCCGTTCACGTCGATGACGGCGCCGGTCGCCGAAGGGGGCGCTTCGAGCGCCAGCCAGCGGACCGTCTCGGCGACTTCTTCGGCGGCCGCTGGTCGCCCGATCGGCAGGTCGCCCAGAGAGGCGAGACCGCCGCGGCTGTGAATGTAATCCTCGACCATTCCGGTGACGGTGAAGCCGGGGCAGACGGTAAAGGCATAGATGCCTTCGCTGGCATAGGCCCGGGCGATGGTCTTGGACATCGCGACCATGCCCGCCTTCGACGCCGCATAATGCCAGTGGTCCGGGCTGTCGCCGCGATAGGCGGCCCGGCTGGAGATGTTGACGATCCGGCCGCCGCCGCTGCGTTGCCGGAAGTGGAGCACGGCCAGCCGGCACAAATCGGCCGACGCGCGAAGATTGACCCGAAGGGTCCGATCCCAGGCCGATTCCCAGGCCTGATCGTCGCAATCGATCGGCGCGGATTCGAAGATGCCGGCATTGTTGACCACCACGTCGATGCGGCCGTCCAGCGCGGCCATCGCTTCCCACCACAAGGCTGTCGCGCCCTGCGGGTCGGCAAGGTCGGCCGCGATTCGGCCGTCACCGCCAACCGAACTGTGGCCGATGACGCGATGTCCCTTGAGGGCGGCGGCGATCGCGGCGCCGATGCCGCGGCTGGCGCCGGTGACGAGGATGTGGAGCGGGTCTGCGATCAGGTCTGACATAGAGCGGGCGATAGGCCCGCCTGCGCTGTCAGGGAAGCAGGATCAGGCTCTACGCCGCGAAGGTTCGGACGAAGCGCCCTGCGGTCGTCTTGAACCGCGCCATTTCCTCGTCGACTTCGGAGAAGTTCTTCTCGACCTCGTCGATCTCGGCGGCGACGTTCTCGGTATCGCTGCGGATCGCCGCGATGGTCGAAGACATGGAATCGGCGGCCAATGCGGTTTCGTCGACGGCGGCGGTGATCATCGTGACCGTCTGCGCCTGCATCTCCATCGCCTGGCGGATCCGATCGGCGCTGGTCTGCACTTCCTCGACCGTGGTCTGGATCGAATCGTTGGCGTCCACCGTCTGCTTCGTCGCCTGCTGGATGGCGGCGATCTTGGCGGTGATGTCGTCGGTCGCCCGGGCCGTCTGACTGGCCAGGGACTTCACCTCCTGGGCGACGACGGCGAAGCCGCGGCCGGCATCGCCGGCGCGGGCGGCCTCGATCGTCGCGTTGAGCGCGAGCAGGTTGGTCTGGCCGGCAATGTCGCGAATGAGGCCGAGGATCGATTCGATCGCCTCGACATGGGCCGAAAGCGCCTGGCTGACCTGAACCGCCTGGCAGGCCTGCTCGCCGGCTCGGGTGGCGACGCCCGCGGCGACTTCCACCTCGCTTCGGGCTTCTTCGATGGCCATGATCAGGCCGGCCGCGGTCTGTGCCGCCTCGCGCATCGCAACGGCGGACTGCTCGGCCGCTGCCGCGACCTCGCTGGTCTTGCCGAGCATTCCGCGTGCCGCGGCGCTGGCTTCGGCCGCCTGGGTTCGTACCTTGCGGCTGCCGCTGGTGGTGCGCTCGACCACGCTCATGATCTGCTTGTTGAACTCTGCGCCCTCGTTGCTCCGGCGCTCGCGCTGGGCGAGCGACCGAAGCCGGTCATAATGCGCGCCGTAAATGTCGACTTCGAGCAGGGTCGCGCGAATGAAGGCGTTGGCGAGGCGAATCTGGGTGGCCTCGTCCCTCACCTTGGCTGCGACGATGGCCTGGCCGACATTCGCTGCGGCGGCGATCCCGGCATAAAGCATCGTCAGGGGCACGTTCGCCGCGTTCGCCGAAGCGACATACTGGCCGACCATCTCGACCCATTTCGGATCCCGAACCCGCGCGTATTTGGCCTCGACATAGGGGATGATCCGCTGCGTCAGTGAATCGATCTTGGCCTCGTCGAGCGGCACCGGAAGGCCCGGCGAACGGGCATATTCGACCCAGAACTGGCGGGCGACCTTCTCTTTTTCGGGTTCGATCAACGCCCAGATCTCGCGGCAGTCCGCCTCGAGCGTGCCCTCGCGATCGAACACCTGGATCCGTTCCTCGAGCCTGATCTCGTCGTCGCGTCCGTTGCTGCCCTGCATTACCCTGACTTTCCTCTCGCGGAACCCCGTTCCCGGGCTTTGGTAAGGGGCGACTGGTTAAGATCGTGTTAGCTATCGACCGCGAAATGACGGCTATGCGACACGTTGGCGGACCCAACCTGGATCAAGTGCGTTCAGACGCCCGGAAACCGTTTCTCCCCGGTCTCCCAGTAGCCACGGGGCGTCCGTGACCTTCCGCAGACGGACGCCCCAACTGGACATCCCGTCATGGACCCGAGCAACGGACCCATCCCATCCGACAGATCCGGATATGCCGCCGAGGCCGTCCACTTCTTCCTGTGCGGCCGCTGCGGACAATATGTCGATCGCCGGAGCCCGGAAGAAGTCGGGCACCATCGACGGCTTTCCCACCGGCCGCTCCGAAAGGACTGAGCCGCCCGGTTCCTCCACCCCCGTCACGACCATTGCGGCCATCGGGTCGACGCCTTAAAGCGGGCGCTGCTGCAACAGGGGGCTTCATGCACCGCAATCCCAATCGTCCAATGTCGCCCCATCTCACCATCTGGAAATGGGGACCGCACATGCTGGTCTCCATCCTCCACCGGGTCACCGGTACGGGCCTCGCCATCGTCGGCGGAATCGCCTTTGTCTGGTGGCTTCTCGCCGTCGCAGACGGGCCGGAAGCCTATGACGGCTTCTTCGATCTGCTCACCGTGGAGAGCGGGAAGCTCAATATCGCCGGTTATGTGCTCGGAATCGGCCTGACCTGGGCCTTTTTCCAGCACGCGCTTTCGGGCTTGCGGCACCTGGTCATGGACATGGGTGCCGGCTTCGAGCTTCCCACCAACAAGTTCTGGGCGACGATGACGATGGTCGGGGCGCTCATACTCACCATGGCCCTCTGGGCATGGATCCTGCTCGGGAGGGGCGCATGAGCGAAACCAGGATGGAAACGCCGCTGGGCCGGGTCCGCGGCCTGGGCTCGGCCGAGGCCGGAGCGGAGCATTGGTGGCACGAGCGTTTGACGTCGATCGCCGCCTTTCTCCTGTTCGTCTGGTTCATCGCCTCGCTCTTGCGGCTGCCTGACCTCGATCACCGGACGGTGGCGCTCTGGCTGTCATCGCCGCTCGCGGCGGTGCCGATGATCCTCCTCATCGCCGCCACGTTCTGGCACCTCAAGATGGGCCTTCAGGTCATCGTCGAGGATTATGTCCATGAAGAAGGCAGCAAGCTGTTCTGGATCACGATCCTCAACTTCCTTGCGCTCATCGGCGCCGTGACCGCCTTGTTCGCGGTGCTCAAGATCGCTTTCGCGGCTCCGGGGGGGATGGTCTGATGACCTCGGCCGGAGCCTCGGCCTACAAGGTCGTCGATCATCAATATGACGTGGTCGTCGTCGGCGCGGGCGGATCCGGGCTGCGTGCGACGATGGGCGCGGCCCAGGCCGGCCTCAAGACCGCGAACATCACCAAGGTCTTCCCGACCCGAAGCCATACCGTGGCGGCCCAGGGGGGTATCTCGGCTTCGCTCGGCAATATGGGACCGGACCACTGGACCTGGCACATGTACGATACCGTCAAGGGATCGGACTGGCTCGGCGACCAGGACGCGATCGAATATATGGTCCGCGAGGCGCCGGCGGCGGTCTACGAGCTCGAACATGCCGGCGTCCCCTTCAGCCGCACCAGTGAAGGACGGATCTACCAGCGCGCCTTTGGCGGGATGATGCAGAACATGGGCGAGGGCCCGCCCGCACAGCGCACCTGCGCGGCTGCCGATCGTACCGGCCACGCCATGCTGCACGCTCTCTACCAGCAGAGTCTCCGTTACGACGCGGACTTCTTCATCGAATATTTCGCGCTCGACCTGATCATGGACTCCGACGGCGCCTGCCGCGGGGTCGTCGCCTTGTGCCTCGAGGACGGTTCGATCCATCGCTTCCGCGGCCAGGCGGTCGTTCTCGCC
>DASTDX010000090.1:0-7606 GCA_035710145.1 Allosphingosinicella sp. | reverse complement strand
CGCCGTCGTCTTCACGCCCCGGGAGATCCGGAACGGAGCGTTCAGCGGGAAGCGATCGTGCTCAGATCGGACGGTGCGAAGCATAAGATCTGGTCGATGACGGATTCTACCCCAAAGCGGACGGGGTCGGTGCAGGGAATGCCCATTTGCGCCTCAATAACACTGCAGAGGCGCTGCGAGGTCTCCGGGTCCATGGCGGATGTGTTGAGGCAGATTCCCACTGCGCGCACGGCCGGGCTGGTGAGCCGGGCAGCATCAAGATTGCGCTCCAGACAGTCGGCGAGCTCGGGAAGCGGACGGCCGGGAATACCGCGCATATGCGCCCTTCCGGGCTCGTGGCATAAAACCAGGGCCTCGGCCTGAGCGCCATGGAGCAGTCCAAGCGACACGCCCGCAAACGACGGGTGGAAGAGGGAACCCTGACCTTCGATAAGGTCCCAGCCGCCATCGTCGCGGGCCGGCGCGAGTTGCTCGATGGCGCCGGAGATGAAGTCTGCGACGACCGCGTCGACCGCGACACCTTCGCCGGCGATGAGGATGCCCGTCTGGCCGGTCGCTCTGAAATCGGCTGTGACTCCGCGTTCCCGAAGCGCTCGGGTCAAAGCGAGAGCAGCGTACATCTTGCCGACCGAGCAGTCGGTGCCGACCGTGAGCAGTCGGCGGCCGGGCCGGGCATAACCCGTGCCGACCGTCAGTCCCGGCGGGGGGTCGCGGACGTCGAACAGCTTCAGCCCGCGAGCGCTTGCAAGCTCCGCAAGGCGTGGCTGGTCGCGAAGCCGCTCGTGAAGCCCGGAGGCGACGTTCAGTCCCGCTTCCAGAGCCGCCGCGGAATCCTCGATCAGGTCGGCGCCCACCTTCCCGCCGGCGCCGGCGATGCCCAGGATGAGGGTTTGCGCGCCGGCCGCCACGGCCTCGGCCATGTTCAGGCGCGGCAGTCCCAGCGTCAGCGGGCAATCGTCATGGCGAAATTCGCCAAGGCAATCTTCGCCTCGGAACGCGGCGACTCCGCGCGACGTCTTGACCGCAAGCGGATCTTTGCTGTGTCCGAGATAAAGGAGATAGGGTGCGGGGATCATTTGCCGTCGAACCTAAACGCGCCGCGTTAGGCTGGGGCATAGTGAGAGAGCGGCCCGGCATAGCCAGCCGCTATGGAGCGTCGAGGACGCCTTTCAGGGTCTTGAGGAAATCGTCGGCGAGCGCTCCGGGCGGCCGGTTGATCAGATACATGGCATAAATGTCGAAGGTGATCCGTGGCCGCAGCGGCCGCATCGACAATCCGGGCGCCAGACAGGATTGGGCCGTGAAGCTGTCGACCACCGTCATTCCGACGCCCTGCCGGACGAGCGCGCCCGCCATGTAGAAGGTGCGCACGGAGATGACTTCGTCCAGCTCGACGCCCCTTCGCTCCAGCTCCTGCGTGAAAAGCTGACCGAGCGGCCCGCTCGCCGCCAGGCTGATGAAACGCTGGCCGCAAAGCCGGCTGAGCTCCAGGCTAGGCGGCGCGTCGGGCAAGTCCTGTTCGCGGTACAGCACCACCAGCTCGCCCTCGCCGAGCCATTGCTGGGTGATCGGCGCGGAAGCGGGCAGCTGGCAGGCGATCGCGATGTCGGTCTCGCGCTCGTGAAGCTTTCTGAGCAGGTCGTCATGATGGACGGTCTGGAGATCGAACCTGACGTCCGGCCGGCTTCCCAGGAACTGCGACACCGCGGTAGGGATCGCTTCCAGGGCCAAGGACGGCAAGGCCAGGATTCGCAGCGTGCCGGACCCGCGGCGAATGTTGCGCCCGGCCTCACGAAGGGCCAGCACCCGTTCCTGGATTTCGCGGACGTCGGTGAACAGGCTGTGCGCATCTTCCGTCGGAACCAGGCCGCCATTGGCGCGATGAAAAAGCGGGAAGCCGAGAAGGCTCTCGGCGTGCCGGAGCATCTTCGACACCGAGGGCTGCGAGACGTTGAGCGCCCGGGCGGCCGCGCTGACCGACCCGTTCACATAGACGGCGTGGAAGATTTCAATGTGCCGGAGATTCATGATCGCACCATTTCGAGGCCATAAGAGCGGTTGTTGGGGCTTCAGGCAAGGCGCGGAACCGTAAACGGCACGGCCGTGCCGGCTTCGAGGTCAGGAAGGGCCCGCCACGGCCTCGTCATAGCCATAGCGGAGTGACATGGCCTTCAGCTCCACGAGACGCGGGTGGTTGCATATGCCTTCGCTCAAGCGGGAAACCCAGTCGCCGCCGATTTGCGTTTCCCGACTATTCGTGTTCGCCGGCAGGTCGGCCCAGCTGAGTTCCGTCGATGGCGCCACAGTGGCCAGTATGCGCGGGAGAGCAGTTTCGAAGGCCTCGACCTGGTACCGCATTTCGGCCTCGGCCTCGCACCTCGTGTTCCAGTCCACATACCATCTGACACAATTGTCGATCGGGCAGTCGCCAACGTCGAAATGGGCGTCGATGAAGTCTCTGTATCGGCGATAACGTTGCCGCAGGGCGGGATCGAACAGACCAATCCGGTAGAGCGATGAGATCACCGTCCAGGGGTGCCGGGTCTGATGGAGCCGCTTGATGGGCTTCCCGGCGACGAAGGGAACGGACATCCATGAAACGTCGCCGACGGCCCCGAAGCGACGATCCTTGTTCCAAAGCTTCGGTCCTTCCGGCGTAAAATAGCCTTCGTGGGAGCATCTGACGCCGATCCGGGTCAGATACTGCGCAGCGTAAGCGGTGCCGGATCGGGGGGACGCCATGATGACGAACCTCGGCGGGGTCGCGAGGGCCAGATTGGCTGCGTGGCCGAGCCGCAGTCTCAATTGCTGGATCGGCGACATCAATCGACTGTGGGGATCGCGCCGCGCGAGGCCATCAGCATTGGATAGTCCCGCATCTCCAGCCACTTGACGATGCGGCAGACAGCGCGTCGGCGTGGCGGCCCGAACAACCAGGCCTCAACGCATCGCGTCGGCACTCGGATCCGCCCATAGACGGCCAGTGTGACGGAGTTCTGATCGAATGCCGGAGCGGCGGGCTGGGGATAAGGCGAACGTTGCTCGTGACGGCGTGTGGCCAGCCATCGATAGGTCATTTCGCCGACCAGATAGTCGCGCAGCGCAAGGAATGGCCAGGCCCGCAAGCGGGGCTCCTCGCGCCTGCTCATTTGCGCTCGAACAGGTGCAGGTACACCGGATCGATGCCATATTTCTGGACCAAGGGATCCCGATAACGCGGCTCGCGAATGGCGGGGCGATAGCCGAACCTGGCAAAGATCGATTCCAGGTCGAAGCCTGAGTTCGTCTCGCATCTTTCACCCGCGCTGCGCCCGGCATTGGGTACGACCATGAGGTATTTCACGTCGTTCGCCGCAAGCCTCTCGACCCACCACGAGACGGCGTCTGGCGTACATTCCGAGAAGCTGTGGACGTTGACCGCGACGTCGATCCCGGTGCATTGAAGGAGTTCGTCCACCTCGTCCAATGGTACCACGGTCGAAGCCTGAGCGCTTCGAAACCCGAGATAATATTCTGCGATGAAGGTCGATTTGGCATAAGCATCGGCGGCGAAAATGCGCAGATCGTCGAGTCCGAGCTGACTCAAGCGGTAGGGAAGTCTGCCATAGCCGGCGCCAATGTCGAGCAGGTTGATCGGCCGACGGCCGAGGCCGACATGGTCCTGCAGGAACTCGATCTCGCGTACGGAATCGAGCAAGTCGCGCGACACTGACCGACCATCGATCTCGAAGAGGTGGATTCCGAACCAGAAATCCTCGCTTAGTCGCTCGAGCAGGGCGCCTGCCCCGTCTGCCTTGAGGGCATAATAGACCAAGGCATAAGACAATTCATTGTGGTTGCGGTCTCTCGACTGCCAGACGAAGGCATTGTCGCCGCGAAAGTAGAGCAGGTCGTTCGAGTCGAGCTTTTCCTCCACCCAGGAAGCGGGCGTCATCACCCGCGGATCGAACGCCGCATAACGGCGGGCCAATTCCTGCAGACGGCGATTGCTTTCGCAAAGATAGTCCCGCGCTCCAGCCGGCAGCCGATCGGTCTGGCAGGCACCAGCGCCCGCCGGCTGCATTTGCCACGGGTAGAGGGTCTGTGTCCGGACGAGCCTTGCGCCAAGCCGTTCGGTGGCGACTTCGTTCAACCTCTTGCCGAATGACCTCAACGACATCGGCCCATCTAACAGCCGTATTCGGCGGCGCAATCAGCGGTTGGAATACACCGCCGACTTGCTTGAGATTTATTTCCGAACATGCTTCACTCCCGTATCCAAACAGGGGGATGTGCCATGGAAGAAACGCCTAACACGAGCGCGCCGAAGGTCGATCCGGCGCATGCGACCGCGCCTACCGTCACGGGGTCGAAGGGTCTCGTCGATCGCGCCAGGGACATTCTCATGAAGCCCAAGCAGGAATGGGCGGTGATCGATCGGGAGCCGGCAACGATCGGCGGGCTCTATACAGGCTATGTGATGATCCTGGCCGCGATTCCGGCGGTGGCCTTCCTGATCGGCATGCTTCTGTTCGTACCGCGGATTTCCATTCCCGGCCTCTCCTTCGGGATCTCGACCGGCTCGATCATCGCCGGCGCCGTCGTCCAGTATCTGTTGGCGCTGGCTTCGGTCTACATCATGGCCCTGATCATCGACGGACTGGCGCCGACGTTCAACTCGCAGAAGAACCAGATCCAGGCGTTCAAGGTCGCGGCTTATTATCCAACCGCCGCCTGGCTCGCCGGCATCGTCCTGGTCCTGCCCCAGCTTGCGATCCTCGCGCTCGTCGGAAGCATCTACAGCCTCTATCTGCTGTATCAGGGGCTTCCGGTGCTGATGAAGACGCCGGAGGACAAGAAGGTCCCCTATTTCGTGGCGACCCTGGTTCTCGCGATCATCGTCTTCATCGTCATCGGTCAGATCGCGAACCGGATCGTGTACGGCGGAATGTTCTAAGTCTCCGCGCCGAACAGACCGGTCTCGACCGCTTCGGAAAGGCCGCCGTCCAGGACGGCGGCCTTTGCCCATTCGAGATCGCCGCTGAGGTAGCGGTCCGAGGCGTAGAAAGGCACGTTGGCCCGAATGGCGGCCATCGCAGACTCGAGCGCGAGAGAGGTCTTCAGCGGGCGGTGGAAGTCGATGCCCTGAGCCGCCGCGAGTAGCTCGATGCCAACGGCGCCGGCGGCGTTGCGCGCTATGCGTCGCGCCTTCAGCGCCCCGTGGGTGGCCATGGAGACGTGATCTTCCTGTCCGGCCGACGTCGGGATCGTGTCGACGCTCGCCGGGAAGGCGAGACTCTTGTTCTCGGAAACCAAAGCGGCCGCCGTCACCTGCGCGATCATGAAGCCGGAGTTGACGCCGCTATCCTCGACGAGGAAAGGCGGCAGGCCGCTCATCTTGGGATCGATCAGCACCGCCAGCCGACGTTCGGAGATCGAGCCGATCTCGCAGAGCGCGATCGCCATGATATCGGCCGCGAACGCGACCGGCTGGGCATGGAAGTTGCCACCCGACAAGGCATCGTCGTCGAACAGCAGGGGATTGTCGCTGACGGCATTGGCCTCGATCTCCAGGGTCCGTGCCGCGTTGCGGAGCAGATCGAGCGCGGCCCCCATGACCTGCGGCTGACAGCGGAAGCTGTAGGGGTCTTGGACCCGATCACATTCCGAGTGGGAATGGCGGATTTCGCTCCCCTCCAGCAGCTGTCGAAGGCTTGCCGCAACGGCGATCTGGCCGGGCTGTCCCCGCGCCTGGTGGATCTTCGCGTCGAACGCGGCGTCGGTTCCCTTGAACGCGTCGACCGACAGCGCACCGCCGACCAAAGCGGACGCGAAGACGCGCTCGGCGGTGAACAGGACGTCGAGTGCGATCGCCGTCGAGGCCTGGGTGCCGTTGATCAGGGCCAGACCTTCCTTCGGACCGAGCACAAAAGGTTCGAGCCCAAGCCAGCGCAGGGCGTCTCCCGCGGGCAGTCGTTCCCCGTCCACCTCGATCTCGCCTTCGCCGATCAGGGCCGCACTCATGTGGGCGAGCGGCGCGAGGTCGCCGGACGCGCCGACCGAGCCCTGGCTGGGGATGACGGGTAAAGCCTCCGCGGCAACCAAGGCGAGCAGGTGATCGACCAGCTTGCGGCGGACGCCGCTGTGGCCGCGCCCGAGGCCGATCGCCTTGAGCACCATCATCAGGCGCACGATCCGCGGGTCGAGCGGTTCGCCGAGCCCCGCGCTGTGTGATAGAATCAAGTTGCGCTGAAGCTCTTCGAGCCGGGTGGCGGGGATCCGGGTCTGGGCGAGCAGCCCGAAGCCCGTATTGATGCCATAGACGGTTCGGCCGCTGTCCAGAATGCGGCCGACGGCCGCGGCCGACGCATCGATTGCATGCCACGCGTCCGCATGAAGTTCGACAGGGGCGCCGGACCAGATCTGCCGCAGTTCGGCCAGGGTCACCGTTCCCGGGCGCAACATGATCGCGTCGGTGCGGACGTTCTTGTTCATTTGCCCACCATCGGCAGATCGAGTCCCTGCTCGCGAGCGCAATCGATGGCGATCTCGTAGCCGGCGTCGGCATGGCGCATGACGCCGGTACCAGGATCGTTCCAGAGGACCCGTTCCAGGCGGCGGGCCGCTTCGGCCGTCCCATCGGCGACGATGACCATCCCCGCATGCTGCGAATAGCCCATGCCCACGCCACCGCCATGATGGAGCGACACCCATGTCGCGCCGCTCGCTGTATTGAGCAGGGCATTGAGCAAGGGCCAGTCCGAGACGGCGTCGGAGCCATCCTTCATCGCTTCCGTTTCCCGGTTCGGGCTGGCGACCGAGCCGCTGTCGAGATGGTCGCGTCCGATCACGATCGGCGCCTTCAATTCGCCTGAGGCGACCATTTCGTTGAAGGCAAGGCCCAGGCGATGGCGCTGGCCAAGGCCGACCCAGCAGATGCGGGCCGGCAGCCCCTGAAAGGCGATTCGATCCCGGGCCATGTCCAGCCAGCGATGCAAATGAGGATCGTCCGGGATCAACTCCTTCACCTTGGCGTCCGTCCGGTAGATGTCTTCCGGATCGCCGGACAAGGCGCACCAGCGGAACGGCCCGATGCCGCGGCAGAAGAGCGGTCTCACATAAGCGGGGACGAAGCCGGGGAAGTCGAAGGCGTGGGTGACTCCCTGATCCAGCGCGACCTGGCGGATGTTGTTGCCATAGTCGAAGGTCGGTACGCCCATCGCCCGGAATCCCAGCATCGCCTCCACATGGATCGCCATCGAGGCCCGGGCCGCCGCTTCCACCGCGGCTGGATCGCGTTCACGCTGGTCAATCCACTGATCGACGGTCCAGCCGATCGGCAAATAGCCGTTGACCGGATCGTGTGCGGAGGTCTGGTCGGTCAGCGCGTCGGGCCGAATCCCGCGCTTCAGCATTTCCGGCAGGATCTCGGCGGCATTGCCGAGCAGCCCGACCGAGATGGGCGCGTCGGCCGAATGGATGATGTCGAGCGCTTCGTCGATGCTGGTCGCGCGGCGATCGAGATAGCGGGTTTCGAGCCGTTTCTCGATACGGCTTTCCTGACATTCGATGGCGATGCAATGGGCGCCGGCCATCACCGCCGCGAGCGGTTGCGCGCCACCCATGC
>DASTDX010000089.1:0-11959 GCA_035710145.1 Allosphingosinicella sp. | reverse complement strand
AGCAAGTGCTCGACATTCCCGGCCAGGAAATCATCACCAAGGACAATGCCATGGTCTCCACCGATGGTGTCGTCTTCTTCCAGGTGCTGGACGCGGCCAAGGCCGCCTATGAGGTTTCCGACCTCTATCTGTCGATCATGCAGCTCACCACGACGAACCTGCGTACCGTGATGGGTTCGATGGACCTCGACGAGACCCTCTCCAAACGCGACGAGATCAATGCGCGGCTGCTTTCAGTCGTCGATCAGGCGACGGAAAGCTGGGGCGTCAAGATTACCCGGGTCGAGATCAAGGATATCCGCCCGCCCGCCGACATCGTCAACGCCATGGGGCGGCAGATGAAGGCGGAACGCGAAAAGCGCGCCGTCATCCTCGAATCCGAGGGCAGCCGGGCGTCCGCCATCCTTCGTGCCGAGGGTGAGAAGCAGGCACAGATTCTGGAGGCTGAAGGCCGGCGCGAGGCCGCTTTCCGCGACGCCGAGGCGCGTGAGCGGGAAGCCGAGGCCGAAGCGAAGGCTACCCAGATGGTGTCGGACGCGATCGCGGGCGGCAACGCTCAGGCGATCAATTATTTCATCGCCCAGAAATATGTCGAGGCCGTTTCCGCCTTTGCCCACTCGCCCAATGCCAAGACGATCCTGTTCCCCGTCGAGGCGACTCAGCTGATCGGAACCCTGGGCGGAATAGGAGAACTTGCGCGGGAGGCCCTCGCCGGGCGTGAGGCCGATTCGCAGCAGCTTCAGCGACGCGGACCGTTCGAAGGAGCCCCGGAGTGAGCCCGTTCGGAATCGACGATCACTGGTGGTGGCTGATCGCCGCCGCCTTGCTCGGAATATTGGAGATCTTCATTCCAGGCATCTTCCTGGTCTGGATGGCGGCGGCCGCAGCGTTGACCGGAATCATCGCCGCTTTGCTGCCCATCGCCCTTCCCTTCCAGCTCGCCATTTTCGGGCTTCTGGCCATGGCCGCGGTCTTCGGGGGCCGGCGGCATTATGAACGAAACCCGGTCGCCAGCAGCGATCCCAGGTTGAACGATCGCACGGCTCGGCTGATCGGGCAGCAGGTGACCGTCATCAGTGCGATCGAACATGGCGAAGGCCGGGTAAAGGTAGGGGACAGTGTCTGGACCGCCCGCGGACCCGACACCCCGGTCGGCAGCCGAGTAAGAATTACCGGCGCCGAAGGCGGATGCCTGCTCGTTGCGCCCGCTCCGTCACTTCGTCCGGCCGACAAGGGGAACTCGGTCTAGACACCCGGCCGCCGGGTTCCCCGGCGACAACTTCGTAAAAGCGGTATTCGCGACCGAACATCGGGCGGGACGTGCCCGCTCAACGCCCCGACTCGGCGACCGTGGAACCTAGCCTGCCTGGTCGACGATCGGTGAATGCTGGTGGAACGCGAGTTTCCACTCCTGGCCTCTAAGGACATAGGCCGAACTTACGAGCGCGCAATAAGGCGCCCCGTCGGCACGCAGCACATCCGCCCTGTAGCTGATCACTGCCACATCCTCCGAGAGACGCAACAGGTGGCGGGCGTCGATTTTCAGGTCACGCCATCGGCCCGGCATCGACGCCGTTGCCGCGATCTGCGCGCGAGAATGGACGCCATGCATTTCGCCCATCTGGGGAAACGCCAGAAGACACTGGTCGTCGAGATGCTCGAGAAAATGCTCTTCGCCCGAGAGCCAGAAGCCCTCCTCGATGTCGAACAGGTGGTCGTCGATGATCATTTTTCATCCTCCAGCACAGGACAATGCGCGTCGGCATGAACAACTAGAGGGTCAGGTCCGGCTCAACCCAGCGTGCCCTCGCCTCAGTGGAGAATAGCCGCTCCGGACTGTAAACGCGCAAGGGCCAGTCCCGGCGCCCTTCCGGCGCCTGGAGCAACGCATTCACTCGCTCGCAAAGCCCTCTCCCCTCGCTGCGGGACAAAGCCAGGCGAACGGCACGGATCGAAACCTGGGTGATCGTCTCATGATAGCCTTCGCTATCGCTGTTCACTCCACCGACGCTCACATTGTAGGCGCGGATAAGGTCCGGCAGATCGCGCTCCGGGTCGATGTCGGGCCGTTCGAGGATGATCCAGGCGCACGTCGCCAGATGCGCCTCATGCGTCCAGTCCGATTTGGCCAGGCGACGATCCAGGAATCGTTCGCCGACCCGGCGGATGGCGGCATCGTCGGCGAAGAGCCGCGGTTCGTGGGTCATTTTGCTTCTCCAAAAGAAAAGGAGCGCGCCGGCCCTCGCCGACGCGCTCCCGAAGAGCTTGTCTCAAAGGCGCGTCAGGCGGCGGGTACGATCGCCTCCTGGCGTTGCTGGGCGGTTTCGCCGGAGCTGCGCGGGGCGGAATCGAGCACCGCCTGGTCGACATGCGCGGCGAACTTGGCGAAATTGTCGTTGAACAATTTCACTAGCCTGGCCGCGGCGGCGTCATATTCGTCCTTGTGGGTCCAGGTGTCGCGCGGGTTGAGAATCCGGTGCTCGACGCCCGGCACGCTCACCGGCACGTCGAAGCCGAACCACGGATCGCGCCGGAACTCGACGTTCTTCAGGCTGCCGTCGAGCGCGGCGTTGAGCAGGGCCCGGGTGACCTTGATCGGCATCCGGCTGCCGACGCCATATTTGCCGCCGGTCCAGCCGGTGTTGACGAGCCAGCAATCGACCCCGCCCTTCGCGATCCGCTCCTTGAGCAGATTGCCGTAGACGCTGGGGTGACGCGGCATGAACGGCGCACCGAAACAGGTTGAGAAAGTCGCTTCAGGCTCGGTCACGCCAATCTCCGTTCCGGCTACCTTGGCGGTATAGCCCGAGAGGAAATGGTACATCGCCTGGTCGGGCGTGAGGCGGGCGATCGGTGGAAGCACGCCGAAGGCATCGGCCGTGAGGAAGATAACGTTCCTGGGCACCGGGCCCATATTCTCGGCCGACGAATTGGGGATGAAGTCGATCGGATAAGCGCCGCGCGTATTCTCGGCGAGACTGTTGTCGTCGAGATCGAGTTCGCGTGTCACCGGGTCGATGACGACATTCTCAAGCACCGTACCGAAGCGCTTCGTGGTCGCGTAGATCTCCGGTTCCGCTTCCGGCGAGAGACGGATCATCTTGGCGTAGCAACCGCCTTCGAAATTGAACACCGCAGTGTCCGACCAGCCATGCTCGTCATCGCCGATCAGGGTCCGGCTGGCGTCGGCCGAAAGGGTCGTCTTGCCGGTGCCCGAAAGGCCGAAGAAGATCGCGGTATCCCCCTTGGGGCCGATATTGGCCGAGCAGTGCATCGGCATCACGCCCTGCGTCGGGAGCAGATAATTGAGAATTCCGAACACCGACTTCTTCATCTCGCCGGCATAAGCCGTGCCGCCGATCAGGATCATTCGCTCGGTAAGGTTGACCGCGATCACCGTTTCCGAGCGGGTACCGTGGCGCGCCGGGTCGGCCCGGAAGCTGGGCAGATCGATGATCGTAAATTCGGGCTCGAAACCGTGCAGCTCGTCGGTTTCGGGCCGGACGAGCAGGGTCCGAATGAACAGATTGTGCCAGGCGAGCTCGTTGATCACGCGGACGCGAACCCGATATTCCGGCTGCGAGCCGCCGAAAAGGTCGGCGACGTAGAGCCGGTCCTTCTCGGCCAGGGCCGCCAGGAAATCTTCCTTGAGCGTGGCGAACTGATCCGGCGACATGGCCTTCGCATTGTCCCACCAGATCGTCGCTTCGGTCTCGGAGTCGCGAACCGTGAACTTGTCGTTCGCGGAGCGACCGGTGTGCTTGCCGGTCTTCACCACGAGAGGTCCGTCCTTCGCCAGGACGCCTTCGTCGTTCGAGACGGCGTGCTCGATCAATGCGGGCGTTCCGAGATTCCAGTGCAGCTCGGCGGGCGTGTCGATGCCCTGGTAAGACAGATTGAACGCAGGCACGCGGTCTGACACCTCGAATTCCCCTCGATGATCCTAAATGTTACGCCCGATCGCAGGGCTTTGCGATGCCAAGCGCCCATATCCGAGAGGCCGGTTCTCGTCAAAGGGTGGCGCCTCACGGACACCGAAGCTACACGATCCGGGGAAGGAGACGGGGCAAGATGTCGACGACGATCGCGCTGGTGGACGACGATCGCAATATCCTTACCTCGTTGTCGGTCGCGCTTCAGTCGGAGGGCTTCGTGACCCGGCTCTATTCGGACGGGGAAGCGGCGCTCAAGGCCCTGCTCGACAATCCACCGGATCTGGCGGTGCTCGACATCAAGATGCCGAGGATGGACGGCATGGAGCTGCTCAGGCGGCTACGCGAACGCTCCGAATTCCCGATCATCTTTCTCACCTCCAAGGACGAGGAGCTCGACGAGGCGCTCGGGCTGGCGATGGGCGCCGACGATTACATCGCCAAGCCATTTTCTCAGCGCCTGTTGATTGCCCGAATTCGGGCCGTGTTGCGGCGCACGGAAATGCGCGCGCGTCCCGTCGAGGAGACCGACGAGGCTTCGGTGGAGGAGATCGAGCGCGGTCGCCTTGTCATGGATCCGGCTCGGCATCGGGTCCGCTGGGACGGTCGCGACGTCACCCTCACGGTCACCGAATTCATGATCCTGGAAGCACTCGCGCAGCGACCGGGAGTGGTCAAGTCGCGTAACCAGCTGATGGACATTGCCTATCAGGACGACATCTATGTCGACGACCGCACCATCGACAGCCACATCAAGCGGATGCGCCGCAAGTTCCGCCAGGTCGACGCCGATTTCGGGGCGATCGAGACCCTTTACGGGGTCGGATACCGCTTTGGCGAGGAGTGACGATCGTGACCTTCGGCTGAGCTGGTCGAGGCGGCTCTCGCTTCGTCAGCGAATCCTTGCCGTCAACATCTTCGCCATCCTCATTCTGGCCGGGAGCCTGTTCTATCTGGACAGCTTTCGTGGCCGACTGACCCAGGCGAAGGCCGATCAGGCGCGAACCGAAGCGGTGATGATCTCCCACATGCTTTCGGCCCTGCCCGTCAGGGCCTGGCCCAATGCCCTCGTCCGCCTGGGGCAGGATTCGGGAACCCGGTTGCGGGTCTACAGCCCCGCCGGCGACAAGCTGACTGACAGCTGGGTCGGAAGCGCGCCGACTTATGAGCTCCGCAACCCCGCCGACGAACCCTGGTATCGCGGCGTGGCGCGGGCGCTCGACAACGGCTTCGATGCCATCGTCGGTGCAAGGCGCCCTCCCATCTTCCAGCCGCCCTCGCCGGACGTGCTTGCGGCCTGGCCGGAGGCCAAAGCGGCGCTCGAGCGCAGCGTCCCGGTGGCGGAGATGCGGCGCGCGCCGGAAGGCACGCCCTTCATTTCGGCGGCCGTGCCCGTCGCGGGGACCCACGACGGCGTGCTCCTGCTGACGGTGAACGCCCGCGAGATCAGGCGGGTGGTCAGGGCCGAGCGTTTTACCCTGATCCTCGTCCTTGCCGGGACGATTCTGCTCTCCATTCTGCTGTCCCGCTTCCTCGCCCGAACCATCGCCAATCCACTTCGCCGGCTGGCCATTGCCGCCCATAGGGTCCGGCTCGGCCGGGCCCGCGAAGTGGCGGTTCCACTGCTCCCGGCCAGGCGCGACGAAATCGGCCTGCTCGCTCGCGCGCTTCACGACATGACCCAGAGCCTGCGCCAGCGCATCGATGCGACCGAAGCCTTTGCCGCCGATGTGACCCACGAGCTGAAGAACCCGTTGGCGTCCTTGCGCTCTGCCGTCGACACTCTGGAAAAGGTGGAGGAACCCGCGCTCAGGCGGCAGATGCTCGATGTGGTCCGCCACGACGTTGCCCGCCTTGACCGGCTGATCGTCGATATCGCCGAGGCGTCCCGGCTGGACGCCGAGCTTTCACGGGCCAAGTTCGAACCGGTGGATGTCGGCCAGCTCATCGAAACGATGATCGCGTCCTGGGAAGCCCGCAGCGAGGCCCAGGTGGCGTTCGCCCGACCCCGCGCCGGTACCGCGGTGGTCATGGGAGTCGAATCGCGGCTCGCCCGGCTGATCGATAATCTCGTCGACAATGCCCTTTCCTTTTCGCCACCGGGCGGAGTGGTCGAGATTCGCGCCGCCGGCATCGGCGACGAGGTCACGATCAGCGTCGAGGACGAAGGCCCCGGGATCAGGGGCGAAGACCGAGACGCAATCTTTAACCGGTTTCACAGCATTCGGCCCGATGAAGATTTCGGTCGCCATTCCGGACTCGGACTCGCCATCGGCCGGGCGATCGCCGAGGGGCATGGCGGCCGAATCGAAGTGGAGGACCGGCCGGGCGGCCGCAATGGTGCCCGGTTCGTGGTCCATTTACCGGGAGCCTGATCGTGAACCTGACCTCGCTTTCATCCGAAACCGTCCATGCCAGCGCCATTGCGATCGGTGATCGGGCCGTCCTTATCGGCGGTCGCTCCGGCCAGGGAAAATCCGATCTGGCGCTTCGCCTGATCGATCGCGGCGCTCTACTGATCAGCGACGATTATACCTTCGTGCGCCGGGTGGATGGCCGCTTGTTGGCGTCGGCTCCGGCAACGATACTGGGCAAGATCGAGGTCCGTGGTCTCGGGCTTCTCGAGCTTCCGACCGCGCAGGACCTCCCTGTCGCCTTGTTCGTCGATCTCGACCGGGCACCGGAACGTCTGCCGCTCGCGGAGGACCGCCGCACCTTCGCCGGCGTGGAATTGCCGGTCATTGGCCTCGGCGCCCTTGAGGCTTCGGCGCCGATCAAGGTAGAAGCCGCGCTCAAATTGATCGGACTCACCTTCTAAGTGGACCCCTCACCAGCGCCGAAACGGATATTGCTCGTCACCGGTATGTCGGGGGCCGGAAAGTCGACGACGCTTCAGACGCTGGAAGATCTGGGCTGGGAGGTGGTCGACAATCTTCCCTTGTCGCTTTTGGTCCATCTGCTGGAAGCGCCGCCGTCCGCAGGCGCTGAGGGAGACAGGCCGCTCGCCATCGGACTCGACAGCCGGACCCGCGGGTTCGACGCGGACCCGCTGGTGGAGCAGATTAGCCGGCTGTCGACCTCGGGGGGCTATCCGATCGAAACCCTCTATCTCGAATGCGCCGGTCCCGAGCTGCTTCGGCGCTTCTCGGAGACCCGGCGACGCCATCCGCTCGCGCCGGATCGCCCCGCCATGGACGGGATACTCGAAGAGCGCGAAATGATGGCGCCGCTCAAGCGCTGGGCGGACCATGTCATCGATACGACCGAGACGGACGCCAACGCCCTTCGCCAGCAGATAAGAACTCGGTTCGGCGAGAATGAAGGCGGCGTTCCGACGTTGAGCGTGATGTCGTTCGGCTTTGCCCGCGGCGTGCCGCGCAACGCCGATCTGATCTTCGATATGCGCTATCTGCGCAATCCCCACTGGATCGAGCATCTTCGCGATCTGACCGGCAAAGACGACCCCGTGTCCGCGCATATTGCCCAGGACGAGGCCTATGAGGATTCGCTGGCGAAGATCGAGGATCTGATCCTCACCTTGCTCCCGCGCTACCGGGCGGAGGGCAAGGCCTATGTCTCGATCGGATTCGGCTGTACCGGCGGCCGCCACCGGTCCGTCCATGTTGCCGAACGGGTCGCTGCACGGTTGCGCGAGGCGGGGTTTTCGCCCACGGTGGAACATCGCGATCTCGCCACGCCGCCGAGAGACGGCCTCGAGCGATCGGCAGGGGGACGATCTGGAGCAGGGACCTCGCCGAACAAGGCTTCAAGGTGAATAGATGATTGGCTTGGTACTGGTTACCCATGGCGGACTCGCGTCGGAATTCATCGTCGCCATGGAGCATGTCGTCGGCCCGCAGGAGCGGATCGAAGCGATCTGCATTGGCCCGGACGACGACATGGAAGGCCGCCGCGAGGACATCGCCGCGGCCATCGCCAAGGTCGATGAAGGGGATGGCGTCATCATCCTGACCGACCTGTTCGGCGGCACTCCCTCGAATCTCGCCATCTCACTGATGAAGTCGGACAAGATCGAAGTGATCGCCGGGGTCAACCTGCCGATGCTTATTCGGCTGGAAGGCGCCCGAAAGGCGATGGACGTTCGGGCGGCGGTCGCTGCGGCGCGCGAGGCTGGCCGCAAATATATCTCGGTCGCGTCCGAGATTCTCGGCGAGACGGCCTCTTGAAGCTGATCCGGACCGTCCAAGTCTGCAACAAGAGGGGACTCCACGCCCGCGCAAGCGCCAAGTTCGTGACCCTGGCTTCGCAGATCGACGCCGATGTCGAAGTGGAAAAGGACGGCACCCGGGTCTGCGGAACCTCGATCATGGGCCTGATGATGTTGGGCGCGGCCATGGGCGACACGATCACGATCAGCGCGTCGGGGGTTGGTGCCGAGCTTGCGGTCGAGAAGCTTGTGGAGCTGGTCGAGGCGCGCTTCCACGAGGACGCGTGATCGTGCATCTGAGATATGCTACTAGCGGCAGACTATATCCAGTTGTTTTTGCAGGCTTAGTGCCGACAATGACTTTAGCCCTCGCATGTGGGCAGTGAGGGGTTAGAGGCCTATGCCCCGCCAGATCACGGCCTTCTCCAATCCGCTCGTCAAACAGGCGCGCGGGCTTCGCGACAAGAAGAACCGCCGGCGCGAAGGCCTTTTCCTGGCCGAAGGGCTGCGGATCCTGACCGAAGCGCGCGACGCCGGGACCTTGCCCGAAATTTTGTTCTACAGCGATTCGTCCCATGCTTTGCTTCGCCGGCTGGTCGATGAGACGGAACAGGCGGGCGGTGCGGTGGTGGAAACCACGGTCGACATCCTCCACAAGATATCCGGCAAGGAAAATCCGCAGACGGTGCTCGGCGTCTACCGGGCGCCCGACACGTCCCTCGACCGGATCGACCGAACCGATGCTCCCCTCTGGATCGTCGCCCAGGCCCTTCGCGATCCGGGCAATATCGGTACCATCCTTCGGACCGGCGACGCCGTCGGCGCCGGCGGCCTCATCCTGATCGACGACTGCGCCGATCCCTTCTCGGTCGAGTCGGTGCGGGCGTCGATGGGCGCACTTTTCACCCAGCGGATCGCCATTGCGCGCTGGGACGAGTTCGTTCTTTGGCTCCGTGCCGGGGAAGGCCAGTTGATCGGCACCAGTCTCGACACCGATCAGGATTATCAGTCAGTCACCTACCGCAAGCCCGCCTTCATTCTGGTAGGCAACGAACAGGCCGGTCTCCCTGACGACTATGAGGCCGAGTGCGACCTGCTGGTGAAGATCCCGATGCTCGGCAAGGCGGACAGTCTCAACGCAGCGGTGGCGACCGCGGTCATGGCCTATGAACTGGTCAACCAGTGGCGCCGATGACGGAACTCGCGACTCGCTGAAGTTTTCTGTCCGAATGAGGCTTTCCCACGTCAGCATGCCCCGATGGCCCGCTTACCTCCTGGCTGCGGGGGCGGCCGCCTGCGCCCTGCCGGCGGTGACGGTCCCACATACTGGCGGCGAAACCTATCGCGCGCTCGGTCAGGAGCCGGGATGGAACCTGGTGATCGGCGCCGGCGAGATGATCTACGTCGGAGATTATGGCCAGACCCGAATCGTCGCGCCTCGGCCCGATCCGCGCCCCACGTTCAACGGGCGCCGCTACGAAACCCCGCGCCTGACCGTCGATGTCACTTATTCGCGCTGCAACGATTCGATGAGCGGCCATGGCTACGAGCACCAGGTGATGGTGATCGCCGAAGGCGCCACCGTCCGCGGCTGCGGCGGCGCCCGACGCACCGACTGGGACGTCTAGAGAGCTTACTCAGCGGCTTCGGAGGTCTCGCTGGACGCCAGTTTGGCAAGCGGCCTCGGTGCGGTCTCGATCAGCGGGAGCGGTTCAATCTCCTTGGCGCCGCTCGACACTTCGAGCGCCTCGAAGCGCTTGGCCTGGGTCATGACCTGGCTTTCGAGGCTGCCGACAAAGGCGTTATAGGCTGTGTTTGCCAGTTCGAGATTGCGGCCCATCCGGGCGACGTGACCGCCCATCGTCGCCAGCCGCGAGTGCAGATCCTTGCCCAGCCTGGCGATTTCCGCCGCTTCTTCCGCCAGCCGCTCCTGACGCCAGACGCTGGCGACGGTGCGCGCGATTGCCACGAGATTGGTAGGCGTCGCGAGCAGAACCCGGCGCTCGAATGACCATTCCCAGAGCCGATCGTCCTGCTCCAGCGCCGCGGTGAGGAAATGCTCACCCGGTATGTACAGAATCACATAATCGGCGGCATCGCCGAACTGCTCCCAGTAATTCTTCGAGCCGAGTTGCTGGGCATGGCTTCGGATCGCCGCCGCATGTTTCTGAAGGTGAGCCGTACGGGTGGTCTCGTCCGCCTCCTCGCTCGCATCCAGGAAGGCATTGAGCGAGCATTTGGCGTCGATGATGAGCTTGCGGCCTCCCGGAAGCCGAACGACGACGTCGGGACGAAGGCGGCCATCGGCGGTGTCCACCGAAACCTCCATCTGGAAGTCGGCATAAGGCGACAGACCGGCCTGCTCGAGAACATTCTTCAGGCTCTGCTCGCCCCACCGTCCCCGCGCCTTGGGGCTCGAGCGCAACGCGTTGACCAATCGGGCGGTCTCGTCGCGGACCTGGGTGTGGCCGGCATGGAGAAGCGTGACCGCCTCGCGCAGCGCTTCATAGCTGCCGACCCTCTCCTTCTCGACCTTGGTGAGACCCTCCTCGTAGCGCTTCAGGGTCGCCTCGACCGGCTGAAGCAAGGCCTTGAGCTGAGCCTCGCTCTTTTCGCTGGCCTGGTTGAACCGGGAATCCGCGCGCTCCAGGAACTGCTTCTGGGCGTCGCTCAAAAGCTTCGCGCCGACCTCATGGAACTGCGCGGTCAGGGCTTCCTTGGCCTCGATCAATTCCTTCATCCGGGCTTCGAAATTGCGGGCATCGGCCTGCAGAGTAGCGAGCTCGCGAACATTTTCGTCCCGGTCCCGAGTGACCGCGGCGAGACTCTCCCGGAGTTGCTCGGCAGCCTTGCCGCGCTCCTCCGCCAACGCGGCCGCGCGGCCGCGACCGACCAGCCAGCCGATGACGAGGCCGAGGCCGAGAGTGATGATCGCCAGCACGACCGCAACGAGCGGGTCCATTCGCCTTCCCCCATACCGGAACGAAGAGCGAACCTAAAGCAGCTTGGGCCAAGGCTCAAGCAGTCGCGGGACTCAATCGGGGATTATTCAGGCGGCCTTCTGGCCCTGCTCGCGGCGGAGCTTCGCGAGCTTGCGAAGAAGCATCTCGCGCTTGAGCCGAGAGAGATGATCGATGAACAGGATTCCGTTCAGATGATCCATCTCGTGCTGGAGGCAGGTGGCGAGAAGCCCCTCTATCTCGCGTTCGTGGGCCGATCCATGTTCGTCCAGCCAGCGCGCCCGGATTCGATCCGGGCGATCCACCTCGGCATACATTTCCGGAACCGACAGGCAGCCCTCGTTGTACGGAACCTGCTGCGGTGACGCTTCCAGGATTTCGGGATTGATGAAGATGCGTGGATCCGGGATCGGCCGGCCCTCTTCGTCTTCCTCTTCCTGGAGATCGATGACCAAGATGCGCTTCGGCACGCCGACCTGAATCGCGGCGAGACCGATGCCAGGGGCGGCATACATCGTCTCGAACATGTCGGACACCAACGCGCGCACCTCGTCGTCCACCTTCTCGACCGGGGTGGAGATCTGCCGCAGGCGCGGATCCGGGACTTCGACGATGGGAAGAATAGCCATGGCGTGAAAATAGGGTGAAATGCCCTTCCCTTCAAGAATATGGCGCTGTGACGAAATGCTGCCGGGCCGAAAGCGGGCCTGGCCGGCTTATTGGATGGGACGCCGGGCTCGAAGCGCCTGAGCAAGAGTGCCTTCGTCGAGATAATCGAGCTCGCCGCCCACCGGCAGACCATGCGCAAGCTGTGTGATTCGAACAGGGAACCGTTCCAGTCTTTCGGCAAGATAATGGGCCGTCGTCTGCCCCTCCAGGGTCGCATTCATCGCCAGCAC
>DASTDX010000088.1:0-20425 GCA_035710145.1 Allosphingosinicella sp. | reverse complement strand
CGGCTGAACTCGATCGCCAATGTCCGCGATCAATGGGCGGAGCAGACCTCTTACGGCATCCAGAATGGCCGCCAGGTCGTGAGCTTCATGATCCAGAAGGCCAAGGGCTATTCGGACGTGACCGTCTATCACGCCGTCCAGGAGGCGCTCGACGAGCTTCACGCCGAGGATCCGCGGGTCAACTACACCCTGCTCTTCACGCCCGTGAAATATATCGAGATGCAATACCATTCCTCGATGCGTGCGCTCGTCGAAGGCGCGCTGCTGGCGGTGGTCGTGGTATTTATCTTCCTCCGCGACTGGCGCGCGACGCTGATCTCCGCGATCGCCATCCCGCTCTCCGCCATTCCGGCTTTCTGGTTCATGGACATGTTGGGCTTCACCCTCAACATGGTCACCTTGCTGTCGCTGAGCCTGGTCGCGGGCGTCCTCGTCGACGATGCGATCGTCGAGATCGAGAATATCGTACGCCACATGCGGATGGGTAAATCAGCCTACCAGGCTTCGATCGACGCGGCCGACGAGATCGGCCTGCCGGTCGTCGCCACCACCTTTTCGATCGTCGCGGTGTTCCTGCCCGTGGCGATGATGAGCGGGCTCATCGGCCAGTTCTTCATCAGTTTCGGACTCACCATCGTCATCGCCGTTCTCATCAGCCTGGCCGTCGCGCGGATGATCACACCGATGATCGCCGCTTATTTCCTGAAGGCGAAGGGCCACGCCAAGCACGGTGAGGGGTGGCTCATGGACCGCTATCTCGCGGTTTTACGCTGGACGCTCGTGAACCGCTGGAAGTCGGTTTTCATCGGGATGGCCTGCTTCGCCCTGCAGATCGCTACCTTCATGATGCTGCCGGCGACATTCCAGCCGGACACCGACGACGACACCGTCCAGGTCTCGGTGGAGATGCCGCCGGGCGTGACGCTCGAGCAGACCAGACTGGTCGCAAACCGCGCCGCGGAAGTCGTCCGCGCCCAGCCTGATGTCAAATCGGCCTTCGAAGCCGTTCGCGCCGGCAATGCCACTATCTACGTCTCACTGAAGGACAAGGAAGAAGGGCGCGAGCGTACGAGCACGGAGTTCACCCGCGAGGTGCAACCGCTGCTGCAGGACATTCCCGACGCGCGCGTCTCGTTCCGCAACTCGCAGCGGGTCGGCGGACGCGACGTCTCCGTCCTCTTGGCCAGCTCCGATCCTGCCAAGCTCCAATCGGCTGCCTTGCAGCTGGTCGAGGAGATGCGCCAAAGGCCTGAGCTTCGTGCGCCCCGCATCGCGGGCGATCTGCGGCGGCCCGAGATAACGATCAGGCCCAGGGCGGACCTAATGGCCGACATGGGCGTCACCACAGCGGCGATGAGTCAGGCCATCAGAGTCGCAACCCAGGGCGAGATTGATCAGGCGAGTGCCCGATTCTCGCTGTCCGACCGCCAGGTGCCGATCCGGGTCGCTTTGACCGAGGCCTCGCGCCAGAATCTGTCGACGATCGAGAATCTGCCGGTGCCGACAAGCAATGGCGGCTCGGTCCCGCTCAAGGTGGTCGCCGAGATCACCTTTGGTGCAGGGCCCTCGAGCATCCAGCGGATCAATCAGGAGCGCCGGATCATGGTGGGCGCCGATTTGGCGCCTGGCGTGGTCGACTATGACGCGATCCTGGCCCAGTTGCCGATCCTTCAGAACCTTCCGGAAGGGGTGGAAAGGGCAAGGTCGGGCCAGCAGCGTGAAGAGGCGCAGCTGATGTCCGAATTCCTGGGCGCCTTGGTCTCAGGAACGTTCCTCGTCTTCGCCGTGCTGGTGCTGCTCTACAAGCGGCTGATGGCGCCGTTCGTGAACATGGGCTCGCTTCTGCTCGCGCCACTGGGCGGCTTCCTCGCCCTTTTGATCACCGGCCACGCCGTATCGATGCCGGTCCTGATCGGAATCCTGATGCTGTTCGGGATCGTCGCCAAGAACTCGATCCTGCTGCTGGATTTCAGCATCGAGGAGATGTCAAAGGGTGTGCCCAAGGACGAAGCGATCATGGATGCCGGTCACAAGCGTGCGCAGCCGATCGTGATGACGACGATGGCCATGGTCGCCGGCATGATCCCGACGGCCCTGTCGCTGGAAGGCGATTCGAGCTGGCGGGCGCCGATGGCCGTGGTCGTGATTGGCGGCCTTCTGCTTTCGACGCTTCTCACCCTCGTGCTGGTGCCGTCGTCGTTCAGCCTCGCCGACAGCTTCGAGAAGTGGCTCACGCCGAAGTTCCGGCGAGTCCTGACCTATCGCGGGCAGCAGGACCATGGCCCAGCCGCGCCCCAGCCGGCGGAGTAGGAACTGATTGGCGGCGCGGGTTGAACCAACCCCGCCGCCGGTTATTCATTCCGGCATGAGCCTCCTCGACCGGACAGGCCTGAGCCGATTCAACCCCAGCCAGCGGGGCGCGCGCGGTATGCGGGTGCTGGCCACCGCCATGCTCGCCGGCATGGCGGCGGTGTTCCTCTCGGTGTCCCAGCTGACCGACCTACATCCGGCCTGGGGCTTTGTCCGCGCCTTCGCGGAGGCGGCAATGGTTGGCGGGATCGCAGACTGGTTCGCCGTCACAGCCTTGTTCCGGCATCCTCTCGGCGTGCCGATCCCGCATACGGCGATCATTCCGCGCAACAAGGACCGGATCGGCGACGCGCTCGCCAGCTTCCTGCGCGACAATTTCCTCACCCCCTCGGTGGTCGCCCGACGGATGAGGCAAGTGGACGTCGCCGGCGCGGTCGGGCGTTTCCTCGCCAGTCCACCCAGCGAAGGACGGCTTCGCGAAGGTGGTTCCCGGCTGCTTGCCGATATTCTCGAGGCGCTGGACGAGGAAAAGCTCGGCGGCATGGTGAAGAGTGCCGTCGCCGCCCGGATGCGCGCGATCGAGATCGCGCCATTGCTGGGCCAGACCATGGCCGCGGCGATCACCGAGGAGCGGCACGTGCCGGTGGTCGACTCGATTGTCACCTGGGCCGGGCGAACCCTCGACTCGAACGAGGATCTTATCCGCAACATGGTGCATCAGCGGGCCGGCTGGGTCCTTCGGCTCGCCGGTCTCGACGAGCGACTCGCCGAGGCGATCATCGACGGACTGCGCCGGCTGACCATCGATATGGCGGTCGATCCCGCGCATCCGCTCAGGGCCAAGGCTGAGGAAGGTCTCGCCCGGCTCGCTTACAATTTGCAGAACGATCCGGAGACCCAGGCCAAGGTGGAGGCCTGGAAGGAAGAGATGATCGACAACGAGGCGGTCGGGAAATGGATCGGGGGCATCTGGGAGAATAGCCGCGCCGGACTACTGCGCGGTGCTCGAGATCCCGACGCGGCGCTCGCGGGCAAGTTCGGCGAGGCGCTGCGCCAGCTCGGCGAGACGCTCCAGCAGGAACCTCGACTGAAAAAGGCAATCAACCAGTTCGCTCGCCGCGCTGCTGCCGGCATCGTCGCTTCCTATGGCGGGAACATCGTGAAGCTGGTGTCGGAAACGGTGCGCGCCTGGGATGCCCGAACGGTTTCCGACCGCCTCGAGGGCGCCGTCGGCCGCGACCTTCAATATATCAGGATCAACGGTACCATCGTCGGCGGGCTCGTCGGGCTGGCCATCCACTCACTCGAAGTCGCCTTCTGACAATAGCTGCGACAAGAGGGTTGAACTGAGCGCCGGGCTGCGTTCTTGTGCTTCCCGAAACAGGGAAGGATAATCATGAAGCTCGCCGTCAGGTTCGCCGCCGCATGCGTGTTCGCCTTTTTGCCAGGGTCGGCCATCGCTCAGCCTCCGGCGACTGCCGCCGCCCAGCCGGAAACGGTCACGGTCGTCCATGCCGGCACACTTCTCGCCATCCCCGGCCAGCCGTCGCGCCGCGAAGCCACCATCGTCGTCCGGGGCGGGCGAATTGCCGAGATTCGGGACGGCTATGTCGAGCTCCCGGGCGCGCGTATCGTCGATCTTCGCAACAGCTACGTACTGCCCGGCCTGATCGACATGCACGTTCACCTCGAGGGCCTCGACGATCGGCTGCAGGCGCGTCTCCAGGCCCCGTTTCGGGATTATGAGGACGAGGCATATACCGCCTTGCTCAACGCTCGCCGAACCTTGCTTGCAGGCTTCACCACCGTCCGTGACCTTGGCGCCGATCCGCGCACGATCATGTCGCTACGGGATGCGATCAACGCCGACCAGTTCGCCGGCCCCACGATCGTGGCAGCCGGGTCGATGGTTTCCGTGTCCGGCGGGCATGGTGACGTCAACGGCCTCAACCGCGACCTCACCGGAATCTACGAGCCACAGACGATCAATACCTGCAACGGTCCGGATGATTGCCGCCGAGCAGTGCGCGAACAGATTTCACGCGGAGCTGAGGTGATCAAGTTCGCCGCCACCGGCGGCGTCCTGAGCAACGTCCCGGGGGGACTGAGCCAGCAGATGATGTCGGACGAGATGCGCGCCGTGGTCGAGACTGCACGCACGTTCGGCCGGCGCGTCGCTGCGCATGCTCATGGCGTCGACGGCATCAACGCGGCCCTGGAAGCAGGGGTCAACTCGATCGAGCATGGCACCTTTACCAACGACCGAACCTTCGAACTCTATCGCCGAACCGGCGCCTATTACGTGCCGACCCTGCTTGCCCCCGCTGCGGCTCTGGCCGACGGCGAGCGCGGCGCCTTGACCCCGGCCCAGCTCGAAAAAGCGCGGGAGGCGGCCGGCAATGCCGAGCGCAGCTTCGCCCGCGCGATTCGCGAGCGGGTCAACATCGCTTTCGGCACCGACACCGGGGTTAGCCGCCACGGCGATAATGCGCAGGAGTTTGCGCTGATGGTGCGAAACGGCATGTCGCCGGCGGCGGCCATCAGGTCGGCGACGGTCGATGCCGCCACCCTGCTCGGACGTGAGGACAGGATCGGAACCATCGAACCGGGCAAGGAGGCCGACATCATCGCCGTCGAAGGCGACCCGACCGAGAATGTTCGGCTGCTGGAGAATGTCAGTTTCGTCATGCGCCACGGCCGGGTTCACAAGCTCGGCGGCGAAAGGCAGCTGAGCGACGTCGATTAAGACGGCGCTCAGCCGTCGCTGGCGCGCTCGATATCGGCACCGACGGCCTGGAGCTTCTCCTCTAGACGCTCGTAGCCGCGGTCGAGATGGTAGACCCGATGGACTTGCGTCTCGCCTTCCGCTGCCAGACCCGCAATGACCAGGCTCATCGAGGCGCGCAGGTCCGTTGCCATCACCGGCGCGCCCACCAACCTCTCGACGCCCCGCACCACCGCCGATCGGCCGCGAACTTCGATATCGGCCCCCATTCGGTGAAGCTCCGGCACGTGCATGTAGCGGTTCTCGAAGATCGTCTCGGTTAGCAGGCTGGTGCCGTTGGCCAGGCTCAACATCGCCATGAACTGGGCCTGCATGTCGGTGGGGAAAGCGGGGAACGGGGCGGTGGAGAGCGACAGCGGCCGGATCTTGCCGTCCGACATGATCTTGACGCTCTTTGGCTTGAACTCGACGATGGCGCCGGCATCGGCCAGGCCCGAAAGAATGGCGTGCATCGTGTCGTCGCGGGCACCGACGAGTTCGAGGGCGCCGCCGGTGATCATTGCCGCACAGGCGTAGCTTCCAGCCTCGATCCGATCGGGCATGACCTGATAGGTCGCGCCATGGAGCTCGTCCTTGCCGTGGATGGTCAAGGTATCGGTCTTCAGCCCCTCTATTTCTGCGCCCATTGCGATAAGACATTGGGCGAGATCGGTGATTTCCGGCTCGCGTGCGGCATTTTCAATCACGGTCGTGCCCTTCGCGAGCACCGCCGCCATCAGCGCATTTTCGGTGGCTCCGACCGAAACCGTGGGAAAGCTGATGTTGCCGCCGGTCAATCCGCCTTTGGGCGCAATCGCCTTCACGTAGCCGGCGGTCAGCTCGATCTCCGCGCCCAGCGCCTGCAAGGCGCGCAAATGGAGATCGATCGGCCGCGTGCCGATGGCGCAGCCCCCGGGCAGCGAAACGGTGGCTTCGCCGGTCCTTGCCAGCAATGGTCCAAGCACCAGGATCGATGCCCGCATCTTCCTGACGATATCGTAGGGTGCCACCGTGGACGTGATGGTCGAGGCGCGAAGGGTCATCACCCGGCCGAAGTCGTCGGGCTTGGACCCCTCAATTGTGGTCGAGACACCGAGCTGATTGAGCAGATGGCCGAAGCTGTCGACATCCGCCAGGCGGGGTAGATTCCTGAGCGTCAGCGGCTCGTCGGTGAGGAGTGCACAGGGCAGGAGAGTCAACGCGGCATTCTTCGCGCCCGAAATAGGTATCTTGCCCTTCAGCGGGCGACCGCCCCGAATGATGATCCTGTCCATGCTGCCGCCCTTAGGGGGTGCACCCGTTGCCCGCAACGGGTCGCGGGCGGACGTCTCGATCGCCTCTGGGGCGACTTCGTCCACAGGGGGCAAAAAATGGTGGTCGTCCCCAGGCTCTTGATTTCGATTAGCGCAGCAAGGAACTATATCGCTTAATATCATTGCCACGTACGAAGGCGTGCCGGGGGTCTGCGTTTGGGGGGTAGTTGTCTAGCTGAGCGGCTTGGCCGCCATGTCCGGCTGTCCTTCGCGGAAAAGGAGGCCCTGGACGCGCTCGAAGAGCAGGATCGCGCGTATCGGCGCGGTACCGTCGTCATTGCTGAAAATGAGAAACCGCGCGAACTGTTCATCGTCCGCAGCGGGTGGCTCCATAGCAGCGTGGTCCTCGGCAATGGCAGCCGCCAGATCATGCGCTTTCAATTTCAGGGCGACATTCTGGGATTGCCCTTGCTGGCCTTCGCGCGCGCTCCGGAGACAGTGACCGCGGTGACGGATGCCGTCTTGTGCCCGTTCAGCCGCGAACGACTCGCCGCTTTAATCAGCGATCATCCCCGTTTGGCCTCGATGATCCTTGCGTTGACGATCGCCGACCGGGTGTCGCTCGCCGACCGACTGGCATCGATCGGGCGCACTTCGGCCCGGGCACGCGTGTCTTCGTTGCTTTGCGAGTTGTACATGCGTCTGAAGATCCTGGGCCTGGCCGATCAGGCCGTGTTCCAGTTGCCCTTAACCCAGGAAGAGATCGGCGACGCGACCGGTCTCACCGCCGTTCACGTCAACCGGATGGTGCGAAGCCTCGTCGAGGATGGGATCATCGAACGCAATGGCGGCGGTCACGTTCGGGTTCTGGATGAAAAGCGGCTCTGCGCCGACGCCAATTATTCCGACCGCAGCTTACTCGAAACTGGCTGGCTTCCGCCGCCCCGCTAGGATTCTTGCGCCTGTCCTGAACACAAAAAAATCCGCGTTCAGGCCTTTTCCAGCGTGCACTGAAGAGGGTGCTGATTCTGGCGGGCGAACTCGATCACCTGGGCTACCTTCGTTTCGGCGACCTCATAGGGAAAAATTCCGCAGACACCGACGCCGCGCTGATGGACATGGAGCATGACCCGAGTCGCATCCTCGATGCTCATTCGAAAGTAGCTCTGGAGGACGTGGACGACGAATTCCATGGGGGTGTAATCGTCGTTCAGCATCAGCACCTTGTAGGGTGAAGGCGTCTTGGTGCGCGTGCGCGTCTTGGTGGCGACCCCGAGGCCGCTATCGTCGTCCACGCGGTCATCGTCGGACGCTCTAATCACAAACTCGATCATGTTCATATCAACGCCGAAAATAGGGCATGGTGCCCACCTGCCGCAAGAGCAGCGAACAAGACCGTCGAAGACCAGTGCAGAGGCGGAGACGGATCGCAGTTTTCGCGCCCGGAAGCCTCCGTTTCTGGACCCAGCGATCGTCGAGAATGCAAAAAGGGCGACCGCTCCCGCGAGGGAGGGCCGCCCTTTTCCACGGTCGGCGCGACCGACTCTCGAAAGGCTTACGCCGCGAGGGTCTTCACGCGCTCGGCCGCGACGGTATAGCGGCTGGCAATCGGCTCGGCGACATCGCCGGCGAGCTTCAGGACGGTCTCGCTGAGGCGGGCGCTCTCGGCGACCGCGTTATCGAAAGCGGCGCGGGCATAGTCACCCTGCAGCTTGAAGAAGTCGGTTGCCGACTTCACTTCGGCGAAGCTCTTGAGGGTGGCCGAAGCATCCTCGAAGGCCTTGCGGCCATATTGGGCAGCTTCCTGGCTCAGGGTCTCGACGCCCTTCGCAGCGATCTTCGAAGAGGCGACGACCGCTTCGACGTTACCGCGGGTCAGTTCGGCGAACTCTTCGGCAACCTTGGCGGAACGCTCGGCGGCCGCCTTGGCACGCTCGTTGACGTTGCCGAAGACGCCCTTGAACTGGTCGGCGGCGAACAGGCCGGCTTCGACCGACTGCTTGGTCTGCTTGGTCATGATGACAACTCCTTCATTCTTGCGGTTGGCGCCGGCGCGAGCCGGCTTCCTGGATTGGATGGCCGACTTGACTGTCGGCTTCGCGTTGGCACGGACGGCCAGCTTCTTCGCCGGCTTGGCTGACTTGATGCGCTTTGCCGTTGTCTTGCGGGCGGTGCGCTTTGACGGAACAGCGGTTTTCGCGACCTTCGGGGCGGCCGACCTGGCCGGCGCAGGGGAAGACTTCGGCTCGGCGGCCTTTTCGACAGCAGGCGCCTTGACGGCGGCCTCATTGGCCACGTTCTTGGCGGTAGCGGTCACTTCGGTAGCGGTCTGATCGGCCATTTGCACGGATTCCCTAGCTTGTTGCAGTGCAGCAAATAGGTGGGAATCACGCACATTTCAAGTTATTTTTGTGCAGTGCAACAAATCTGCGATCCGGTCAGCGTCGCAGCCTAGCGGGCTTTCACGTAGCTTCCTGGCGCAGCCTCGATTGCGGCGAGCTTTCCTTCCCCGGGCACACGAGCTCCGTTGGCGACCACTTCCTTGTCGGAGATCCCGCGGATCCACTTCGTCCAGTCGGGCCACCAGCTTCCTTTGGTTTCCGTCGCGCCGGCGATGAAGCGTTCGAGCGTGTCGGCCTTCTTGTCGTTGGTCCAATATTGGTATTTCGCGGCGTCCGGCGGATTCACCACGCCGGCGATGTGGCCGGAGCCGGCAAGGACGAACCGGATCGGGCCCGCAAAATGGTTGGTGATCTTCCACACGCTCTGCGGCGGCGCGATGTGATCCTCGCGGCCCGCCTGAACATAGCTCGGGGTCTTGACCTTGCGCAGGTCGATGGGCGTTCCATCGATGGTGATCCCGCCGGGCTGGACCAGCTTGTTCTCCCGGTAGAACTGCTGGAGATAGGCCTGGTGCCAACCGGCAGGAAGGTTGGTCGTGTCCGAATTCCAGTGAAGCAGGTCGAACTGCGGATAATCCTGGCCGAGCAGGTAATTGTTCGTGACATAATTCCAGATCAGATCGCGGCCGCGAAGCAGATTGAAGGTGGCGGCCATGTAGCGGCCATCGAGATATCCATGTTCGGCTCCAAGCTGCCGGATCAGCTCCATCTGCTCGTCTCCGAGGAACAGCTTGAGATCGCCGGCTTCGGAGAAATCAACCTGGGCCGTGAAGAATGTAGCGCTGGCGACCTTGTCGGACTGGCCGCGCGCCGCGAGCAGGGCCAGAGTCGCGGCGAGATAGGTGCCGGCGACGCAATAACCGATTGCGTGGACGCTCCCGACATCGAGCGCATCGCGGACCGCGTCGATCGCTTCGACCTGGGCCAGTGCATAATCATCCGTCGTCACGTCGGCGAGGCTTTCGTCGGCCGACTTCCAGGAGACGACGAAAACGGTCAGCCCCTGATCGACGGCCCAGCGGATGAAGCTCTTCTTGGGGTTAAGATCGAGGATGTAGAAGCGATTGATCCAGGGTGGGAAGATAACGAGTGGTGTCTCGAGCACCTTGTCGGTTGTCGGGCTGTACTGGATCAGCTGATAGAGCCGCGTCTGCTTCACCACCTTGCCCGGGGTCACGGCAATGTTCCGGCCCACTTCGAAGGCATCGGGATCGGTATGGGTGAGCTGACACTTGCCGAGATCCTTCAGCATGTGGTCGAGCCCGTTGAGCAGGCTTTCCCCCTTGGTCTCGATCGCCCGCTCCATCACCTGCGGGTTGGTCAAGGCGAAGTTGCTGGGGGCCATGGCGTCGACGAAGGCGCGCGTGGTGAACCGGATCTTCTCGCGCGTGGCCTCGTCGACTCCCTCGATCGCATCGACCGAACCGAGCAGACGTTCCGACACCAGCAAGTAGGTCTGACGGATCGTGTCGAACAGGGGGTTTTCCCGCCATTCAGGGGCAGCGAAGCGCTTGTCCTTGTCGGCCTTTTCCCGAAGTTCAGGGCTCGGCCCGGCGAAACCCAGTGCCTGCTGCCAGATCGACAAACCTTCCGACCAGAGTTCGGCCTGCTGGCGGGCGATCGCTGCGGGATCTGCGAACAGGTTCATTCCCGGCCATGACGCCGCCACCTTCGCCGGATCGGAGGGCATGTGGTTCGCAGCCTCGCCCATTTGCCCGGCGAGATGCTCCATCATCATCTGCTGGGCCCGCCCCATCACGAAGGTCCAGTGCTGCAGTTCCTCCAGAGTGGGGATGGGCACCGCATGTGCCTCTGCCGCCTGCTGGTTGCTGTCTTTTTCGGTCGTCATCGGGTGGATCCTCGCTTGGAGCGCTATCTAGCGACGTCCCTACGGCGGGCAAGGGCGCCAGACCACGGCTTTCCGGATCGGTCGACTCCATTCGCCTTCGAGGCTTCGCTCGACAGGCCGGCTTTTCCGGTGCGTCGGATGGCCAGGCCGGCGATCGCCGTGGTGAGATTCCGGCCCTGGTTCGTAGTTATCCACGTTATCCCCGTTATCCACAGGCCAGGCTCGAAAGATTCCGCTTGGTGCGACTCGGGAAAGCGAGTCATGAAGATAGTCCGCGGTCGGAAGCGGACCTTCGGAAACGAAGGAAAGTGGAGGACCGAGGCCACCGCGGACAGCGGCGAACATTCGCAAGGGTGATCGGCGTCGAAGCGTTGGAAGGGCGATCCGAGGAAGAAGCGTGAGGCAAAGGCGCAAGCCGGAGCCGACCCCACTTTCCAAAGGAAGTCCTGCGAAGCCGAAGCTTTCGGGCGGAGGCGGAGCAAAAGGGTCATCGGCGGGATAGCGATATTCCGATGCGAGCCCGGCAGGAGTCCGAGGAATAGCGATATTCCGAGGAGACCTGGGGAAGCTGGCGAAGCAGCAATGTTTCGAGGAGCACCTGAACTGGGGACCGAACCGCGTCAGCAATGTCACGGGGCGGCGACCCGAGAGGGAAACGACTAGAACCGCAAGGTTTTGGCCGAATTCCGATCCGCCAAGGGAAGAGAGCCTGGCCCTCACCGGCTTTGGTATCGACCCAAGGAAAGTGGGGGCTGGCAGCAATGCCAGCCCCCATTACTTTGTGCCCAGCCGCCATCTTCGCGCCCGTTGCGACCGGCGCTGATGGATCCTGGCGCTGCGCCGCATTCAGCTTTCTTCTTCGAGTACGATCCACGTCGGGGCGTGATCGCTGGCGTGTGGCCGGCCGCGCACGTCGCGGTCGACGCCGGCCGATCTCAGTCTCCGCCGGGCGTGCGCGTTGAGCAGCAGGTGATCGATCCGAATGCCGGCATTGCGGGCCCAGGCGTTCCGCCAATAATCCCAGAATGTGTAGATCGTCTGGTCGGGATGGAGATGCCGCACAGCATCGGTCCAGCCCTCCGAGAGCAACCGGCGATATTGGGCCCGCGGTTCCGGCTGGAACAGGGCATCGTCCATCCAGCGTTCGGGCTTGTAGACGTCTGCCTCGGTCGGGATCACGTTGTAGTCGCCGGCCATCACTACCGGGCAGGTCAGGTCCTTCAGATCGGCCGAATGGGCGATCAGCCGCTCCATCCACGCTAATTTGTAGTCGAACTTGGGGCTGGCAACCGGATTACCGTTGGGTAGATAGAGACAGCCGATCAGGACGCCGTTGACGGCCGCCTCGATATAACGCGAATGGGTGTCGTCGGGATCGCCCGGAAGGCCGCGGCGGGTTTCGACCGGCTCGCAGCCCCGGGCGAGGATGGCGACTCCGTTCCAGCGGCTCTGGCCATGCCAGATCGCTCCGTAGCCGGCTTTCTCGATCGCTCTGGCCGGGAATTTCTCGTCAGGGCTCTTCAACTCCTGGAGGCAGGCGACGTCTGGCCTTGCTTCGGCGAGCCACTCCAGCAGCAGCTCGAGCCGGCCATTCACCCCGTTGACGTTAAAGGTCGCGATCTTCACCCGTGCTCAATGCGCGAAAGCGCGGCGGGATGCGTTCGGGTCGCAGGGCGAGTGAAGGAGGGCGGGGCGGGATTTTGGCGACCGCCTCATCGCCCCGAAAGGCAACCGGCGCCCGCGGTGAAGCGGACGCCGGCCGTTCCCCCTCGAAGTCTCAGGCGACCTTGGAGGCCTCGACCTCGTCGGGCTCGCGAAGAACATAGCCGCGGCCCCAGACCGTCTCGATATAATTTTCCCCGCCGCAAGCCAGCGACAGTTTCTTGCGCAGCTTGCAGATGAAGACGTCGATGATCTTGAGCTCAGGCTCGTCCATTCCACCGTAGAGGTGGTTCAGGAACATCTCCTTGGTCAAAGTCGTCCCCTTGCGGAGCGAGAGGAGCTCCAGCATCGCATATTCCTTGCCGGTGAGATGGACTCGTGAGCCGTCCACTTCGACCGTCTTCGCGTCGAGATTGACCGCCAGCTTGCCGGTCTTGATCACCGACTGGCTGTGGCCCTTCGAGCGGCGGACGATGGCATGGATACGAGCCACCAGCTCGTCGCGGTGGAAGGGCTTGGTGACATAATCGTCGGCGCCGAAGCCGAGTGCCCGAACCTTGCTGTCCATTTCCGCGACTCCGGAAAGGATCAGGACCGGGGTGCCGACCTTGGCGGTGCGAAGTTTCTTCAGCACGTCGTAGCCGTGCATGTCGGGAAGATTGAGGTCGAGGCAGATGATGTCGTAATCGTACAACTTGCCGAGATCCAGGCCCTCCTCACCGAGGTCGGTGGTGTAGACGTTGAAGCCTTCGGTGTTGAGCATGAGCTCGATGGCCTTGGCCGTCGTCGGCTCGTCTTCGATCAGAAGCACACGCATGATTTCGCCCCTCCTGGACACGGGCAATGGCGACAAGCCGAGTGCCCTGACCAATTCGTATCCGGTTTACCTGTGTGAACGCAAAAGGTTAATTTCATGTTAAACGCATGGATTTCGTAGGCAAGTTCCAGCTGTTGCGGGCACGCCCCGGGCATGGCAGGCGTTAAGGACATGAACGTCTGGGCCAACCGCATTCTCTTCATCGATGGCGAAGCGATCGTCATCGACAAGCCGGCTGGGCTCGCCGTCCATCCAGGACCGAAGACGCGCCACAGTCTCGAGGACCATCTCGCCGATCTCCGCTTCGGCTTTCACCGTTCGCCGTCTCCCGTTCACCGGCTCGATCGTGACACTTCGGGCTGCCTCCTTCTGTCTCGCCATCCCAAGGCACACAAACGCTTCGCTCGAGCCTTCGAGGAGGACAAGGTGGAGAAAACCTATCTGGCCGTGCTCGCCGGAATTCCCGCGGCGACCGAGGGCAGGGTCGTGCTGCCGCTCACCAAGATCTCGAGCCGGGAGGAAGGATGGCGAATGAGCCCCGATCCCGAAGGGAAGGTCGCGGTGACGGGATGGCAGGTGCTGGGCCAGCAAGAGGGCAAGGCCCTGGTGCTGTTCAGGCCGGAAACCGGCCGTACCCACCAGTTGCGGGTCCATGCCGCGGCAGGAATCGGGATTCCTATCAGCGGCGACCCCGTTTATGGCGACGGTCGCGGGCCGATGCTTCTTCATGCGCTCTCGCTCCGGATCGAGCGCGGGACAAAGCCTGCCATCGAGGCGCGAGCGCCACCGCCCTTGTCCTTCGCTCATGCGGGGTTCGTCGATGTCGGACTTTGACATCCCGGAAAGCGCCTTGTCCGAGACCTTCCTGGCAGCGAGCGGTCCCGGTGGCCAGAACGTCAACAAGGTGGCGACGGCCTGTCAATTGCGCTGCGACGTGTTCAAGCTGGGCCTAGAGCCTTATGCCTATCACCGGCTCAGGGAACTTGCCGGCAGTCGAATGACCGACGGCGGCGAGATCATCATCACAGCCAGGAGCCACCGCACCCAGGAGGCCAATCGCGAAGAAGCGCGCGCCAGGCTGGCGGACCTCATCGTGCGTGCCCATATTCGCCAGGCGAAACGGGTAAGGACGCGGCCGAGCCGGGCGGCCAAGGCCAAACGGGTCGATGCCAAGAAGCAGCGCGGGTCGGTCAAGCAACGCCGGGGAAAGGTGGATATGGACTGATGTACGATTTCCGGATCGAGGCGGCGGACAAGGATCAGCTCTATGCCGAACTGATCGAGGCGGCCGATGCGCTGACCGCCGGCGAGCCCGACGGCATCGCGAACATGGCCAATATCGCGGCATTGTTGTGGGAAAGCCTGCCGGACCTCAACTGGGCCGGCTTCTATCGCAATGTCGGCGGTGAACTGGTGCTCGGCCCGTTTCAGGGTCGGCCAGCCTGCATCAGAATCCCGTTCGGGAAGGGTGTCTGCGGCGTCGTCGCGGCCAGCCTCGAGCCGCAATGCGTCGCCGATGTTCACGCCTTTCCCGGCCACATTGCCTGCGACGCCGCATCCCGATCTGAACTGGTGGTGCCGATCGTCGCCCAGGGTAAGTTGATCGGGGTGCTCGATCTCGACAGTCCTGTGCCAGGCCGATTCGACTCGACGGACCTGAAATATTGTCAGGAACTGATTATCAGGCTTGGCGGCCGCCTGGCGGAAGGCACGGATGCAGCGGTGCGCAGTCAGACGGCATCGGCTAGCTGAGCCGGACCAGCGCCTCGTCATCAAGGCCCCCCGGGACGATGATCAAAGGGCAGGGCAGGGTGCCCGCCACATTACCGGCGAAATGGGTGATCAGCGGGCCGGGACCGCCTTCGCGCGCCGCGGCGAGCACCAGAGCCGCAATGTCTTGCCGCTCCTTCAGCAGTTCCGTCACGGCCTTGACCGGGTCGCCCTGGCGAACCGTGATCGAAGGCTTGATTCCGGCTTCCTCGGAAATCGCCCCTGAGGCCTGGACGACCATGGCCTCCGCCCGAAGCCGCGCTTCCTCCTCCATCGCCGCCTGGACTCCACCCCACTGGACGAACTCCTGTTGAGGAATCACGGCTAGAATTTCGATTCCGCCGCCGGTCCGGGCCGCCCTTCGTGCCGCAAAGCGCAACGCGGCCAGCGCTTCCTCGGTCTCATCCATCACGACCAGATATGAGCGCATTCGATCTCCTGTGGAGCAAGAGTTAAGCGCTTATGCACCGGTTCCCCGCCCCGAGGCTGAACGGTGCGACAGATCATGCGTTCGCGCAAGCATTCGGCCTTCGATCGGGCGGTCGATCGCCGCTCAGGAGGCTTGACCGGGGCCCTTGCTTTGCTGTTTGGACGCGAAGCGCTCCGCACGCGAAAGGATAGCCTCTTCCATGCCGATCGAACTGAAGATGCCGGCGCTCTCCCCGACCATGGAGGAGGGAACGCTCGCCAAATGGCTGGTGAAGGAAGGGGATACGGTCGCGTCGGGTGACATCCTCGCCGAGATCGAGACCGACAAGGCGACGATGGAGTTCGAGGCGGTCGACGAGGGCACGATCGCGAAAATTCTCGTCGCGGAAGGTACTGATGAGGTGAAGGTAGGGACCGTCATCGCCTTGATCGCCGGCGAGGATGAAGACGTCGCTGCCGCCAGCACTTCGCCGAGCGCGAAAGAGCCGGTCGCCAAGACAGGTGGCGAGACCGGCGCCGGGCAGCCCGCAACCGAGGAAGCCGCCCCAGCGCCGCAACCGAAGCCCGATCCCACGCCAGCCAAAACAGAGCTGTCGCAGCCTCGTCACGACGGCGGCGAGCGCGTGAAAGCAAGCCCGCTGGCCCGACGGCTCGCAGAGGCCCAGAATATCGATCTTTCCGGCCTCAGCGGCTCCGGGCCAGGCGGTCGGATCGTCAAGGCGGACATCGAAGCGGCGTCGGGCAAAGCCCCGGCCGCTCGTCCCGAAGCGCCCAGTGCGGCCGTTCCTGTGCCTGTTTCCGCGGCCGTGGTCGAAACGGATATTCCGCACGAGTCGGTGAAGCTTTCGAACATGCGTAAGACGATCGCTCGCCGACTCACCGAGGCGAAGCAGACGATCCCGCACATCTATCTGACCGTCGACATTCAGCTCGACGCCCTCCTCAAGCTCCGCGGCGAGTTGAACAGAGGCCTCGAAAGCCGGGGCGTGAAGCTTAGCGTCAACGACCTGCTGATCAAGGCGCTGGCCGCTGCCTTGATCGAGGTTCCGGAGTGCAACGTTTCGCTCTCGGGCGATCAGTTGCTCAAATACAAGCGCGCCGACATTTCGGTGGCGGTGTCGATTCCGAACGGTCTGATCACGCCGATCATCGCCAGCGCGGACTCCAAGTCGCTTTCCGCCATATCCCGAGAGATGGGTGAGCTCGCAGGTCTGGCCCGGGAAGGAAAGCTTCAGCCGCACCAATATCAGGGAGGCACGGCTTCCATCTCCAACATGGGCATGTACGGGATCAAGCAGTTCGATGCCGTCATCAACCCGCCTCAGGGGATGATCATGGCGATCGGCGCCGGCGAGAAGAGGCCTTACGTCGTCAATGACAGTCTGCAGATGGCGACGGTGATGAGCGCCACTGGGAGCTTCGACCACCGCGCGATCGACGGCGCCGATGGCGCCCGTCTCATGCAGGCCTTCAAGCGACTGATCGAAAGCCCGCTGGGAATGCTGGCCTGATGGCCCTCGTCCCGGCTGTCCTGATCGGCGGGGTGGCCGCTCTCGCCCTTCCTTATGTCATGCGCGACGATGCCGACGCGTTCGGCGGCTGGATCCATCGCGGCGTTGTTGATTTCACCATCGCCAGCTTTCACCTGTCGTGGTCCTGGCCGATCTTCTGCATCGTCACCTTGTTCGCCTGGGCCTTCCTGGCCTGGGCGAATCGATGAGCGTGGGCTCGGGCACGACCGCGTCCTGACAGCCCAAAGCTGCGCGATCGATCACGGAAGGGACTGGAATGGCTGAAACTTACGATCTCATCATCCTCGGCTCGGGACCGGGCGGCTACGTGGCGGCGATCCGTGCGTCGCAGCTGGGGCTGAAGACGGCGATCGTCGAGCGCGAGAAACTGGGTGGAATCTGCCTCAACTGGGGCTGCATTCCGACCAAGGCGCTGCTCCGGACGTCCGAAATTCACCATTACATAACCCACGCCGCCAGCTACGGCCTCGGCGCCGAGAAGGTGTCGTTCGACCTCGCGAAGATCGTCGACCGCAGCCGCAAGGTGGCCGGCCAGCTCAACGCCGGCGTCAAGGGCCTGATGAAGAAGAACAAGGTCACGGTCGTCGAGGGCGAGGGCGCGATCGCCGGCAAGGGCAAGCTGGTGGTCACCAAGGACGGCCAGAAGACCGAACTCCAGGGCAAACATATCTTGGTCGCGACCGGCGCCCGGGCCCGCGACCTGCCGTTCGCCAAGGCCGACGGCGAGCGCATCTGGACCTATCGCCACGCCATGGTGCCCAAGGAGATGCCGACCAAATTGCTGGTGATCGGTTCGGGCGCGATCGGGATCGAGTTCGCCAGTTTCTATTCCGACATGGGCGCCGAAGTGACCGTCGTCGAAATGCTCGACCGGATCCTGCCGGTCGAGGACGAGGAGATTTCCGCCTTCATGCACAAGGCGCTCACCAAGCAGGGCATGAAGCTGCACGTCTCGTCCGGGGTCGAGAAACTGGAAAGCTCCGCCAAGAACGTGCGGGCGACCTTGAAGGGCGGGGCGACAGAGGAATTCAGCCACGCGATCGTCGCTATCGGAATCGTCCCCAATACCGAGAATATCGGCCTGGAAGGCCTGGGCGTGAAGACCGACCGTGGCCATATCGTCGTCGACGGTTATGGCCGGACGAATGTCGAGGGGATTTACGCCTTCGGAGACGTCACGGGCCCGCCCTGGCTCGCGCACAAGGCAAGCCACGAGGGCGTGGTCTGCGTCGAGGCGATCGCCGGCAAGAAGCCACATCCGTTCGAGACCTGGAACATCCCGGGCTGCACTTATTCTCGTCCGCAGGTCGCGTCCGTCGGGCTCACCGAGGCCAAGGCCAGGGCCGAGGGCCGCAAGGTGAAAACCGGCAAGTTTCCTTTCATCGGCAACGGCAAGGCGATCGCGCTCGGCGAGGCGGAAGGCTTCGTCAAGACCGTGTTCGACGAATCGACGGGCGAGCTGCTCGGCGCCCATATGGTGGGAGCGGAGGTGACCGAGCTTATCCAGGGTTATGCCATCGCCCGCCAGCTCGAGACGACCGAGGAGGACCTGATGCACACCGTCTTCCCGCACCCCACCTTGAGCGAGATGATGCACGAAAGCGTTCTGGACGCCTACGGCCGAGCACTTCACTACTGACCGCAACGAGTGTGGATTTCGACGATCAGATCCGCCGCTATTTCGGGACTGACGACCTCGCTGCCGTCCCGAGAGAGGCGCTGTCGGCCGGAATCGAACGCATGCAGGTCGATCTTGGGCTGGAACGTGACCGGGGCCGGCGCTTCGCCTTGTGGGCGCTCTTGTACATGCTCGGCGCGACGCCCGACCTCGACGTCTTGTTCGAGGACGAAGCCGATCGAGAAGCGGCCCGAAACTTCATGGACCTGAGCAGCAAGGACGAATGAAGTCAGATTTCACAGGCTTCGGCTCCCTGGCCGACCACCGATATTTTTCAGATTCGGGCGGGATATGCGAACGCTCGAACTAGCTGTTGTCCTCGACTGGAGCCCCGGGCGCATTCTTCTTGATCGAGTCGATGGCGTTCTGGGCCGAGGCCTTGCTGGAATAGCCTTCGGTCGAGAACATCGTTTCCGCATTATATTTGAAGCGGACTCTGAATTCCCCGGCCTTGTCCTTCCAGATCTCGAACTTGTGAGCCATCTCTATTCCCTTCCGACCAATTGCGTCGATCGACCGTAACATGCCGACGCCTTTCCGACATCGGGAAAGAAGGCAGTTTTCGCGGGCCTCCAGGCAGGAGCCTCCCGGTCCAAGGCGGGGTCAGGGCCGAATCGCTCGACAGCGTCGCTGAGCGCGATACAGAGGCCGCCGACAACGGGGGGAATTCATGCGTCCGATTGCTTCTGCTCTGGCCCTTGCGGCCGCCTTGTTCGCAGTGCCCGCTTCCGCCGAAACGGTCGTCGTTACCGCCGACCGGATGGTCGATGTCCTGACCGGCCGGATCGTCCAGGAGCCCGTCATCGTCATTACCGACGGGCGAATCGCCTCTGTGGTCGGACGCGGCGGGGCAAGGCCGGTCATCCCCGATAGTGCTCGAAGGATCGACCTTCCCGGTCACACCTTGCTGCCGGGTCTGATCGACATGCATGTGCACCTCGATTCCAACCCCCGATACGGTGGCTATTCCGGACTGCAGTTCACCGACACCTTCTGGGTCGCACAAGGGGTCGCCAATGCCCGCGATATGCTTCGAACCGGGTTCACCACCGTTCGCAACGTCGGTTCCGAGAATTATTCCGACGTCGGCTTGAGGCAGGCGATCGAAGAGGGCCTGATCGAAGGTCCCCGTATCGTTCCCGCCGCCCATGCCTTGTCCGCCACCGGCGGCCATTGTGATTCCACTTATTTCCCGCCGTCGATGCAGGAGCGCGGCCGGGCCGTGGCTGACGGGCCCCAGGCACTCCGCACGATGGTCCGCGAGCAGCGTAAATATGGTGCCGAGGTTATCAAGGTCTGCGCCACCGGCGGGGTATTTTCGCGGAACACCGAGCCTGGGCAGCAGCAGCTGTCCGAAGAAGAACTTCGCGCCGTTGCCGAGGAGGCCCACCAATGGGGGCTGCGGGTCGCGGCCCACGCTCACGGGGCTGCCGGCATCCGCGCCGCAATCCGGGCCGGGATCGACACGATCGAGCATGCCAGCCTCATCGATGCAGAAGGCATCCGCCTGGCGCGGGAGCGGGGCACCTGGCTGGTGATGGACATCTTCAACACGGAATATACTCAGGCTGAGGGGGCCCGAAACGGCGTGCTCGAGGACAATCTCCGAAAGGACCGGGAAATCGCACAGCTGCAGCGAGACAATTTCCGTGCTGCACACCGCGCCGGTGCCCGGATGGCGTTCGGAACCGATGCAGGGGTGATGCCGCACGGCACGGCGGCGGGCCAGTTCCGCTACATGGTCGAATATGGAATGACGCCGATGGAGGCGATCCAGTCAGCGACCCGGAACGCAGCGCAGGCCCTTGGTCGGGAAACGGATATCGGCGCGATCGCCGTCGGGCGCTTCGGCGACCTCATCGCCGTCGACGGCGACCCCACCCAAGACGTCCGCCAGCTCGAGGACGTCGACGTCGTCATCAAAGGGGGCGAGATGGTCGCCGACCTTCGCCAGGAATG
>DASTDX010000087.1:0-44857 GCA_035710145.1 Allosphingosinicella sp. | reverse complement strand
GACCGGCGGATTGGCAAAGAGGCTCGCCGCGACCGGTGTGAAGGCCGGGGGCGGAGGTGGCGGCGGAGGGGGAGGCGGCGGAGGTGGCGGGGGAGGCGGTGGCGCCGGTGGTGCGGCGACAACATCGCCGCCGGTTCCGCTGCCCCCACTGGCCCCGCCGCCGCATCCCGCCAGGACGAGGGCGATGGCGAGACACGACACTGCGGGCCAATTCCCGCGAAGTCGACGAAGGTTTCCGAATTCGGGAGAAGTTTCGAACCTGGACGACATTGGACATCCTCCGTCTACCGCGAGAGCAGGGCGGAGGGTCTCCCAGGTTCCAAGGAGAGTGAATGATGGCGCGCCGATGATTTGCCGATGTTCTGCCGAGGGCGCCAGGCGGCGGGATCAATCAGGCGAGAATGAGGTGGAGGCCCGAGCCGGAATCGAACCGGCGTGCAAGGATTTGCAGTCCTCTGCGTAACCACTCCGCCATCGGGCCGAGGGCGCCGAAATGGGCGGCTGGCGCCCGGCTGTCAATGGCCTCGGCAGTGCCTCGTCCCCCTTAAAGAGGGCTTCGCTTGCCTAATCGATCCTCAGACAGTGAACCAACGGGCTTCAGCAGGGTTCGACCAGGACGTTGGGAGTGGCGCAGGGGTCGAACTTGTCTAAGCTGATTTCATGAGCGACGCCTTTCTCAGTTCGGCGATCATGCTTCTCGCGCTCGCGTTGTTCATCAGCGACCGGATCCGGCCGGACGCGGTTGCACTGATCATCCTGTTGCTCGCCTGGGTCACAGGCCTCGTCTCTCTCGAAGAAGCGCTGGCCGGGTTCGGATCGCCGGCGGTGGTGATCGTCGCCGCGGTGCTCGTCGTCGGCCGGGCGGTGGAATATACCGGCGCGGCCCAGGCGATGACCGGGCTGTTCGTACCGCGGGTTCCGTTCGCGACGATCCGGATCGGCGGCGTCCTGCTGATGGGCGCCGTGCTGTCGGCCTTCATGAACAATATCGCGGCTTTGGCGATCACAATGCCGATCGCGCTCACCGTCGCGCGCGAGCACAAACTTCCCGCCGGGGCAGTCCTGATGCCGCTCGCCTTCGCAACGATTCTCGGCGGGATGACGACCCTGATCGGGACCCCGGCCAATCTCATCATCTCTTCGGTGCGGGAAGACCGGGTGGGCGAACCGTTCGGCATGTTCGACATGACCACCGTGGCGGGAACACTGGCGGCCGCCGGATTGATCTATCTGATGACGATCGGCTGGCGGCTTGCGCCACGCCGAAGCAACAACGACGCCGACGAGGGCAACAGCAGAGCTTTGACCTTCGAGCTCGGCCTGCCGATGGGGGCCATCCGCGGCCAGTTGCGGCTGGATACGGTGCGCCGATCGCTGCGCAAGGCGGGTGGCGTCCTGCTTGCCGTGTTCCGCAATGGCCAGCGCGTCCGGATCGAAGGCGACGCCCTTCTGTTCCATGACGATTCCCTGCTCGTATTGAGCCGCGACTATCCGTGGCAGGTGGCAAAGGCGGCCGGCCTGTTCGCGGAGCCCGTCAGCGAACGGACCGGCGCGGTCACCGCTCATGTCACCGTCATTCACGGTTCCTCGCTGATCGGCCACGATTACGGGGCGATTGCCGCCCGTACCGACGGTGCTGTCGAGTTCATCGCCGCTGGACCGCGACCGGCCCGTCTGAAGCGGCCGCTCCAATCCAACATCATAGAGGCCGGCGACCAATTATATCTTCGCGGCGATCCCGAGGCGATGGCGCAGCTGGTCCGCCATGCCCGTCTGCTGGAGGTCGAGCGGGATGCGCCGCCCGTGAAAGCGGGCCGGCCGGCATTGATGGTCGTCGGCATTTATGCGCTGGCGGTCCTGATGTCGGTCGTCTTCGGGATCGCGACCACGGCCGCCTTCATCGCCGCGGCCCTCGCCATCTGTCTGCTTCGGCTGATTCCCGCCGATGAGGCCTATCGCGCCATCGATATTCCGGTGCTGATCCTGCTGGCGGGAATGATCCCGGTGGGACGGGCCTTCGACGAGGCCGGGGGAAGCGAAGCGATCGCCGAAGCGCTGGGCTGGCTGCTTTCGGGTGCGCCCCTGTTCGTCATGCTGGCCGTGATCGTCGCCGTGACCATGCTTCTCACCGTCTTTCTCAACAATGTCGCTACGGCTCTGGTCATGGCGCAGGTCGGCGTGGAGGCGGCGACGACTCTCGGGATCAATCCCGACGCGGCGCTTCTCGCCGTATTGGTGGGCGCCTCCTGCGATTTCCTGACCCCGATCGGGCACCAAAACAATCTGCTCGTCATGCGGCCGGGCAATTATCGCTTTTCCGATTATCCCAAGGTCGGACTGCCGCTTTCGGTGCTGGCCGTCCTGATCACGGCGTTCGTCCTGAGCCGGACCTATGGCTGACGCCCTCGCCATGGCGCGCCGGGCGGTCGGGCCGTTGCTCGATTTCGCGCTGCCGCCCCGCTGCCCGGGCTGCGGTGCGATCACGAACGAACCCCATCTCTTCTGCCTGCAATGCTGGTCCGAGTTGAGTTTCCTCGGCTTGCCCTGCTGCCAGCTTTGCGCCCTCCCGTTCGAATTCGAAGCGGGCGAGGAGGCTCTGTGCGGTGGCTGCATCGCCGACCCGCCGCATTTTGATCGCCTGCGTGCCGCCGTCGCCTATGGCGAGATTTCCCGCCGGGTCGCGCTTCGGCTCAAATATGGCGGCAGGCCCGGCCATGCCGAGACCCTGGCCCGCCTGATGCAGCGCCACCTGGAGCCGACTCGAGACGATATTCTGGTGCCGGTGCCGTTGCATCGCTGGCGGATATGGAAGCGCGGCTACAATCAGGCGGCTCTGATCGCCGGCGCGCTTTCCCGCCGGTCGGGGCTGGAGGCGAAGCTCGATCTGATCGAGCGGGTCAAGGCGACTCCACCGCTCAAGGGCAAGAACCCGCGCGAAAGAAGAGACATCGTGGCCGGAGCGTTTCGGGTCGCGGAGCGCTACAAGGATCAGGTTCGGGGCCGCTCGCTGGTGCTCGTCGACGACGTCTATACGAGCGGTGCCACCGCCAACGCCTGCGCCCAAATCCTCAAGCGGGCCGGCGCAGCCCGGGTCGAGATATTGTGCTGGGCCAGGGTGGTTCGTCCGGGCGAAGATTGACAAGGCCGGCGGGCCTCCTCAGCTTTATCCGGGACCGGAAGGAATGTGATGCCGCGTATCGAGATCTATTCGAAGGCCTTCTGCCCTTATTGTACGCGGGCCAAGCAGCTGCTCGCGTCAAAGGGCGTCGAGTTCGAGGAATATGACCTCACCATGGGCGGTCCCCGCCGTGCCGAGATGATCCAGCGGGCAAAGGGCCGAACGACGGTCCCCCAGATTTTCATCGACGACCGCCACATCGGTGGCTCCGATGATCTTCATGCGCTCGACCGGGAGGGCCGGCTGGAGCCGCTGCTGAAGTCCGGATGAGGATCGCACTTTACCAGGCGCGAACCGGCATCGATCCGATCCTCAACGCCGAGGGAATCGTGGCGCGGATTGCCGAGGCCGCGGTGGGCGGCGCGGCAATGCTCTTCACGCCCGAGATGAGCGGTCTGCTCGATCGCGACCGCGATCGCGCCGGCCCGCACCTTCGCACCGAGCCAGAGGACGAGGTCCTACGCAGGGTGCGCGAGGCGGCCGCGAAAAACCGGATCTGGGTTCATCTCGGTTCGCTTGCGCTTCGCAGCGACGGCGACAAATTGGTCAATCGCGGCTTCGTCATCGACGATCGGGGGGAGATCCGCGCCCGTTACGACAAGATGCATCTGTTCGACGTCGACCTGCCGACCGGCGAGAGCTGGCGGGAATCGGCCTCCTATAAGGGAGGCGAACGACCGGTTCTGGTCGAGACTCCGTTCGGAACTCTGGGCCTGTCGATCTGCTACGATCTGCGCTTTGCCGGCCTCTACGCCAGCCTGAGCGATCACGGCGCAACCCTTTTCAGCATACCGGCCGCCTTCACCGTTCCGACCGGGCAGGCGCACTGGCACGTCTTGCTTCGGGCCCGTGCGATCGAGGCCGGCGCCTTCGTCATCGCCGCCGCCCAGGTCGGCCGGCACGAAGATGGCCGCGAGACCTACGGACATTCGCTGGTCGTCGATCCCTGGGGCCGGGTACTGCTCGACATGGGCGGCGACGAACCCGGTCTGGGTTTCGCAGAGCTCAACCTGGGTAGCGTCGAGGAAGTCCGGTCCCGGTTGCCGGCCCTGCGACATCGCCGGCCGATCCCGCCGCCGAAGCGGTCAGGCGATCCCTCGTCATGATCATTTTCAATCTTAAATGCGTCCCGCAAAGTCATGTTTTCGAAGCGTGGTTCGGTTCGACCGTCGATTATGACTCGCAGCAGGCGAGAGGGCTCGTGAGCTGCCCCATCTGCGGCTCGGCCGAGGTCGGAAAGGCGCCTATGGCGCCCCGAGTCGGTGCGAAGGGTAATCGGCGGGCCGGTTCGGAGACGGACACTTCTGCTGGTCCGGAGGCGATGAAGTCGATGCTGGCCGCGCTGGCAACGGCGCAGCGCGAGCTCCTCAGCAAAAGCGACTTCGTCGGCGATCGTTTCCCGGAAGAAGCGCGGGCGATCCATCTCGGCGAGGCCGAAGCGCGCTCGATCCACGGCCGCGCCAGCCGGACCGAGGCCGAGGCACTGGCGGAGGAAGGCATTTCCGTGGCGCCATTGCCGTTTCCGGTCATCGAGCCGGGCGCCGAGAATTGACCGGCAACCGCCATCCTCCTAACTCCGCCTAGGTTGGCCCCGTAGCTCAGCAGGATAGAGCGACTGATTCCTAATCAGTAGGCCACAGGTTCGAATCCTGTCGGGGTCACCAGAATGCGTTGTGCCAAGGCGGAGTTTCACTCCGCGGACGCTGCGTGTATCGAGCCGTAATGACCGACACACCCGATGATGGCGATCTGGTATCCGCTTCGCCGAAAGTGCCCGTACCCGACCATGTCCAGGAAGCGGTTCGGACCCTTATCCGCTGGGCCGGCGACGACCCCGACCGCGAAGGCCTGCTCGACACGCCCAACCGGGTGGCACGCGCCTGGCGCGAATATGCGCGGGGTTATGCCGAGGACCCGGCGCATCATCTCAGCCGAACCTTCGATGAGGTCGGGGGCTATGACGAGATCGTCCTCCTCAAGGACATCCCCTTCCAGTCGCATTGCGAGCACCATCTCGCGCCGATCATCGGCAAGGCTTCGATCGCCTATCTGCCGGCGAACCGGGTGGTCGGGATTTCGAAGCTCGCACGAGTGCTTCACGGTTTTGCCCGCCGGCTCCAGGTCCAGGAGCGGCTGACCGCCCAGGTCGCCGACTGCATCTGCGAGCATCTCCAGCCACAGGGCGTGGCCGTGGTGATCGAAGCCAGCCACGCCTGCATGACGGCACGCGGCGTCTCGACCCCCGGCGTGATGATGACGACCAGCCGGATGATGGGCGTGTTCCGCGAAGACGAACGCAGCCGTCGCGAGGTCCTGGCCCTGATGGGCTATTGATGAGGCTGGCCCTGCCTTGCTTCACCCTCTTGCTGGCGGCGTGCGGCGGCGACCGCGAGGAAGCCGTGGGTCCTGCCCCCGACACCAACCAGATCGAACGGCTGGCGACACCGGAGGTGGTGGAAGAGGACCCGCTGGCTTCGGCCCGGCTTCAGCCGTTGACGCCCGAGGATGTTGCGGAAGCGGGTTTGAGCGCCGACGGTTGCGTTTTTCGAAGCGGTGCCTCGCTTCTGGTGGTCACCGGTGGCAGTGATTCCATTGCCCGGATCGGTGGCCGATTGGTCCATCTGGTCCAGACCAGCCCAGTCGGACCCAGCGGCGGGTTCTTCGAGGATCGCGGGCTGAGCATCAGCATTGGACGAACCGACGCTTCGGCTGGGCTCGACGCGCGGCTGGCCTCGCCCGCGCGGGCGACCGTCACCAACCGCCGGACCCGGGCCCAGATCGAGCTTCCCGGCGTCTGGTCCTGCCGATCCTGAAAAGGGGAAAGTTGATTCATGGCTGAAACCGGGGAACGGACGCCGCTCAAGCGGGTGATCATGTCGAGCATGGTCGGAACGACCATCGAATGGTACGATTTCTTCCTCTACGGCTCCGCCGCCGCACTCGTTTTCAACCGCCTCTTCTTCCCCTCCTACGATCCGATTACCGGCACCCTGCTGGCGTTCGCGACCTATGCGCTCGGCTTCGTCGCCCGGCCGGTCGGCGGGATCGTCTTCGGCCACTTCGGCGATCGCATCGGCCGCAAGCGGCTGCTGATGCTGAGCCTGATCCTGATGGGGGTCGCGACCATCCTCATCGGCCTCCTTCCAACCTACGACCAGATCGGCATCTGGGCGCCCATCGCCCTGATCGCCTTGCGGCTCGTCCAAGGCTTCGCAGTTGGCGGCGAATGGGGCGGAGCGGTTCTGATGGTCGCCGAGCATGGCGATTCTTCCCGTCGAGGATTGTGGGCCAGCTGGCCGCAAGCCGGCGTTGCGGCCGGAAGCCTGCTCGCCACCGGCGTGCTTGCACTGATGGCAGGGGTCCAGAGCGAGGCCGATTTCCTCGCCTGGGGCTGGCGAGTCCCGTTCCTGCTTTCCGCCCTGCTGGTGGTCGTCGGCTTCTACATCCGCAACCGGGTCAGCGAGAGCCCCCTGTTCGAGGAAGCTCAGAAAGAACAAGGGGAAGCGCCGAAGCTGCCGGCGATCGAGGTCTTCCGCGAGCGGCCGATGGCTTTGGTCCTCGGGGCCGGGCTGCGGGTCGGCGAGAATATCTCTTATTACATCCTGACCGTCTTCTCTCTCACCTACCTCGTGGATGTCGCCGAGGAGACACGCAGTCTGGCCCTGAACGCCCTACTGGTCGGCGCGGCCATCCAGTTCTTTGCCATTCCGCTGTTCGCCGCGCTTTCCGACCGGATCGGGCGCCGTCCGGTTTACGCCTTCGGGGGTTTTGGGCTCGCGGTCTGGAGCTTCCTCATGTTCCCTTTGCTGGGGAGCGGGGAAAACAGCTCGATCTTTCTCGCGCTCGTCGTCGGCCTGGTCTTGCACGGCGCGATGTACGGGCCTCAGGCCGCCTTCATCACCGAGCTGTTCCCGACCCGAATCCGCTATTCGGGCGTGTCCCTGGCCTATCAGCTGACGTCGATCGTGGCCGGATCGCTGGCCCCGATCATCGCCTTGTGGCTGTACCGCGAATATGATTCCGCCGTGCCCGTGGCCGTCTATGTCGGCGTGGCCTGTGCGATCAGCGGCATCTCCGCCTTGCTGGCGAAAGAGACTAAGGGCATCGAGCTGGCGGAGATCAGATAAGAGAAAGGCCGCCGGCTCCCGGGAGCAGGCGGCCTTCCATGATCTTCGAGGCGGTTGATCAGGCCTGTTCGGCCGTCTCGTCCTCGTCGGTTTCGGCGGGAGCTTCCGAATCCTCGGCGGCCTCGGGCAGGATCTCGCCGGGCTCGGCACCTTCGATCCGCTCCTCGGTGAAGCCGGCGACGTCCTTTTCGAACATCTCGGCCATCACGTCCTTGCCGGCGGCCTGAAGTTCGGCCTCTTCCGGCGAACGGGCCACGTTGACCGAAATGGTCACCGAAACTTCCGGGTGAAGCGCGATCTTCACGTCCTGCACGCCGATCGCCTTGATCGGCTTGTCGAGAACGATCTGGTTTTTCGCGACCTTGTAGCCGGCCGCTTCCAGCGCCTCGGCGAGGTCGCGGGCGGAAACCGATCCATAGAGCTGGCCGGTGTTCGACGCCTGCCGGATCAGCTGGATCTTGGCGCCGTCGACCTTCTTGGCCTCGTTCTCGGCTTCGCCGCGGCGTTCGGCATTCTGTGCCTCGATCCGCTCACGATTGGCTTCGAACACCTTGCGGTTGGATTCGTTGGCGCGAAGCGCCTTGCCGCGTGGAAGGAGGAAGTTGCGGGCGTACCCGTTCTTCACCTTCACCACGTCGCCGATCGAACCGAGCTTCTCGATGCGCTCGAGCAAAATGACGTCCATTGCTCTCGCTCCTTATTTCACGACGTAGGGAAGAAGACCGAGATGACGCGAGCGCTTGATCGCCTTCGCCAGCTCACGCTGCTTCTTGGTGGACACCGCGGTGATACGGCTCGGGACGATCTTGCCCCGCTCAGAGACGAACCCCTGGAGCAGGCGGACGTCCTTGTAATCGATCTGGGGTGCATCCTTGCCCGAGAAGGGGCAGCTCTTGCGGCGGCGGAAAAATGGGCGTGCCATGTTGCTGTCTCCCTTCCTTAAGCTTCGACTTCGTCGCGGCGGCCACGGCCGGCGCGCTCGCCGCGATCGCCACGGTCACCGCGATCGCGGTCACCGCGATCGAAGCGGTCGCCGCGATCGTCATCGCCACGGCGCTTGTCGCGGTCGCCGCGGCGCATCATCGCCGACGGACCGGGCTCATGCGCATCGACCTTGATGGTCATATAGCGGATGACGTCCTCGTTGATCTGGGTCTGGCGCTCCAGTTCGGCGACGACGGGGGCCGGCGCCTCGAAATCGAGCGCGACATAATGCGCCTTGCGGTTCTTCTGGATCCGATAAGCGAGATTGCGGAGACCCCAGGTCTCGGTCTTGACGACCTTGCCGCCATTGTCCTCGATAATCTTGGTGGCGGCTTCCGCCAGCGAGTCTACCTGGGCCTGGGCCAGGTCCTGACGCGCGAGAAACACATGCTCATAGAGCGGCATGTTGCGCATTTCCTTCTTTTGGCCGATCGCTGACGCCGCCCAATGCGGACGCCCCTCCGGCTGTCGTCTAAAGCAAAGACCGGGGCTGAAGGCACAGCCTCCGCCCCGGGCTGCGTGGCACATGGCGGAACAGGGGGCAAAAAGCAACCCCGCGCTGACCAGCGGTCCCGTATCGGCGTGAGCCGACCACCATATTTTCCAATGGCCGCCGCTTCGTTCGCGGCGTATCCGGTCCTCGATCCGAATCCAGCCCCCAAAGGAGAAATCTCGATGGCGACCCGCGCTTATGGTGCCTACGCGGCCGACAAGCCGCTCGAGCCGATCGACATCGAACGTCGTCAAGCCGGGCCGCGGGACGTCCAGATCGAGATCGCGTTTTGCGGGGTCTGCCACTCCGATCTCCACACCGTTCGCTCGGAGTGGGCAGGCACCCTCTATCCGTGCGTACCCGGGCACGAAATCGTTGGCCATGTCAGCGCGGTCGGCGGGGAGGTCACCCGCTTCAAGGTCGGCGACACGGTCGGAGTCGGTTGCCTGGTGGGAAGTTGCCGGACCTGCGCGGCCTGCGAGGAAGGCCTCGAGCAATATTGCGAGAAGGGCCTGATCGGGACCTATAACTCGCCGACCGACGATCCGCCTGGACACACGCTCGGCGGTTATTCGCAGCGGATCGTCGTCGACCAGGATTTCGTGCTCGCCATTCGCCATCCGGAGGAGCAGCTCGCCGCTGTCGCGCCGTTGTTGTGCGCGGGGATCACCACTTACTCGCCACTTCGCCACTGGAAGGTGGGGCCGGGGCAGAAAGTGGGGGTGGTCGGCATCGGCGGGCTTGGCCACATGGGCATCAAGCTGGCCCACGCCATGGGCGCTCACGTCGTCGCCTTCACGACGTCGGAGAGCAAGCGCCAGGACGCGCATGATCTTGGCGCGGACGAGGTCGTCATCTCCCGAAACAATGAGGAAATGGCCAAGCATGCGCGAAGCTTCGACTTCATTCTCAATACGGTGGCCGCAAGCCACAATCTCGATGCCTTCACCAGCTTGCTCAAGCGCGATGGAACCCTGTGTCTGGTCGGGGTTCCCGAACATGCCCATCCGTCGCCCAATGTCGGAGTCCTCATCTTCGGTCGCCGGTCGATCGCCGGCTCACTGATCGGCGGCATCCCGGAGACCCAGGAGATGCTCGATTTCTGCGCCGAGAAGGGGATCGTTTCCGATATCGAGATGATCGCCGCCCGCGGGATCGACGACGCTTATGATCGAATGGTGCGCAGCGACGTCAAATACCGCTTCGTCATCGATTGCGCCTCGCTCGCCTGACCTGGCGGCCCACTGAAAGGCCGATTTTCGGGGCGGCTTGCGCTTCGTCCGGGCCGTGCCTACCAGCCGCCGCCGAAAGGAGACGATCATGCGGGCATTCATCTTTCCCGGCCAGGGAAGCCAGTCGGTCGGGATGGGCAAGGCGCTCGCCGAGACCAGCCGGGAGGCCCGGGCCGTTTTCGAGGAAGTGGACGAGGCGCTGGCTCAGAAGCTTTCGCGCCTGATGGCGGACGGTCCGGTCGAAACCCTCACGCTCACCGAGAATGCCCAGCCGGCGATCATGGCCCATGCGATCGCCGTCCTTCGTGCGTCCGGTATCGACCTTGCCGCCAAGGCCGATTTCGTCGCTGGTCACAGCCTTGGCGAATATTCGGCACTGTGCGGGGCAGGGACCTTCGATCTTGCCAGCACCGCCAACTTGCTGAGGCGCCGCGGCCAGGCGATGCAGGCGGCCGTCCCGGTCGGTGACGGGGCGATGGCCGCCTTGCTCGGGGCCGATCTCGATCTCGCCGAACGGGTGGCGCAAGCCGCCGCGCAAGGGGAGGTCTGCACTGTCGCCAACGACAATGATCCGTCGCAGGTCGTCATTTCGGGAGACCGCGCCGCGGTCGAGCGCGCGCTCGAAATCGCCAAGGAGATGGGTGCCAAGCGAGCCATACTGCTGCCCGTGTCGGCGCCTTTCCACTGCCCGCTGATGAAGCCCGCGGCGGACGTCATGGCCGAAGCCCTGGCGGGGGTGGAAATGGCAGCGCCGGTCGTGTCGCTTTACGCCAATGTCACCGCCGCACCGGTCGACAGTCCCGAGCGAATCCGCGAGCTGCTGGTGGAGCAGGTCACCGGCCTGGTCCGCTGGCGCGAAAGCGTCTTGGCAATGTACGAAGCCGGAGTCACCCATTTCATCGAGTTCGGCGGCAAGGTGCTTGCCCCAATGGTCAAGCGAACTGTCCCCGACGCCAAGGTGACCAGCGTCATCGCCCCGGACGACATCGACGCGTTGCTGAAGGAAATTTAGGGATCGCGCAAAGCGAACCCCATTACGGAGTAGGAATCATGTTCGACCTTGGAGGAATGACGGCGCTCGTGACCGGAGCTTCGGGCGGGATCGGCTCGGCGATCGCTCGTGGGCTGGCCAAGCAGGGCGCGCGGCTTGCCGTTTCGGGCTCCAACAAGGAAAAGCTCGAAGCCTTCCTGGCGGAGCTTGGGGGCAATCACGTCGCTTTGGTGTGCAATCTCGCCGATGGCGCCGCCGTCGACGCTCTGGTGCCGCAGGCTGTCGAGGCCCTGGGCAAGCTCGACATCCTGATCAACAATGCCGGCGTCACTCGCGACAACCTCGCGATGCGGATGAAGGACGAGGAATGGTCCGACGTGATCCGGATCAACCTCGAGGCCGCGTTCCGCCTTTCCCGTGCGGCCTTGAAGCCGATGATGCGCGCGCGCTTCGGCCGGATCATCTCGATCACATCAGTGGTCGGAGCGACCGGCAATCCCGGCCAGGCCAATTATGCGGCGTCCAAGGCCGGCCTGGTCGGCATGTCAAAGGCGCTCGCGCAGGAGGTCGGCAGCCGCGGCATAACCGTCAACTGCATCGCCCCGGGATTTATCCGCTCGGCGATGACCGACGTCCTGCCCGACGCCCAGAAGCAGGCCCTGCTCGGCCGGATCCCGACGGGCGATCTCGGCACCGGGGAAGATATCGCCGCCGCCGCCGTCTATCTTGCCAGCCGCGAAGCGGGCTATGTCACCGGGCACACGCTCCACGTGAACGGCGGGATGGCCATGCTCTGAGCCAGGCTCGGCGTCGGCAACCGCATTTGCCATCGTCGACTGGGCATGGAGAGCGAGTCCGGCTTGCGGGGCTACTTGCGCTAGGGGCGCCGGTGAGGCTAGGGCAGGGGCCAACAAGAGCCTCTAGGGAAAGGTGGACTATGAGCGAGACTGCTGACCGCGTTAAGAAGATCGTTGTCGAGCATCTGGGCGTCGAAGGCGACAAGGTCACCGAGGAAGCGAGCTTCATCGACGATCTCGGCGCGGACAGCCTCGACATTGTCGAACTGGTCATGGCCTTCGAGGAGGAATTCGGGGTCGAGATCCCGGACGACGCCGCCGAGAAGATCACGACGGTGAAGGATGCCATCGATTATATCGAGCAGAACAAGGCCTGAAGCTTCGGGCCCGTCCGCCGGCCGGCGGTGTCGAGCCGCTTTGACTTGAAAACGGCTCCCCGCCAACGGTTGGGGAGCCGTTTGTCCATCTTTGGAGTTTGATCGTTATGCGTCGTGTCGTCGTCACCGGTCTTGGGCTCGTCACTCCGCTCGGCGGCGATGTCGAGACGAGCTGGAAGAACATCCTTGCCGCGAAGAGCGGAGCTACCCGGATCACCCGCTTCGACCCGACCGATTTCGCCTGCCAGATCGCCTGCGAGGTGAAGCCCCCGGAGCATGAATATGGCTTCGATCCCGCCAAAAGGATCGACCACAAGGTTCAGCGTCAGGTCGATCCGTTCATCATCTACGGACTCGACGCGGCTGGTCAGGCGCTCGAGGACGCCGGGCTGACCGACATGAGCGAGGAAGAGCGTCTGCGCGCGGGCGTGTCGATCGGCTCGGGCATTGGCGGCCTCCCTGGGATCGAGAAGGAATCGATCGTCCTTCACGAAAAGGGACCGCGGCGGGTTAGCCCGCACTTCGTCCATGGTCGCCTGATCAATCTGATCTCCGGCCAGGTCTCCATCCGCTACGGTCTGATGGGCCCCAATCATGCGGTCGTGACGGCGTGCTCTACCGGTGCCCATTCGATCGGCGACGCGGCGCGGATGATCGCGATGGACGATGCCGACGTCATGCTCGCGGGCGGCTCCGAGGACGCGCTCTGCCCGCTCGGCATAGCCGGCTTCTCTCAGGCAAGAGCGCTTTCCACCAGTTTCAACGACCAGCCCGAACGCGCCAGCCGTCCCTACGACAAGGATCGCGACGGCTTCGTCATGGGCGAGGGCGCTGGCGTCGTTGTGCTGGAGGAATATGAAAGGGCAAAGGCCCGTGGCGCCCATATCTATGCCGAGCTGGTGGGCTACGGCATGTCCGGCGACGCCTATCACGTTACCGCCCCGCATCCCGAAGGGGCCGGCGGCTACCGGGCCATGCAGGCGGCCATGAATCGCTCTGGCCTGGAGCTGGGCGACATCGATTATATCAACGCCCACGGCACTTCGACTCCGCTCGGCGACGAGCTCGAGCTGGGTGCGGTCCGGCGCTTGTTCGGCAACCATATCGGCACTCTGTCGATGAGCTCGACCAAGTCGGCCATCGGGCATCTTCTGGGCGGTGCCGGGGCGGTCGAATCGATCTTCTGCATCCTGGCCATTCGCGACCAGATCGTTCCTCCGACCCTCAACCTCGACAATCCGAGCGAGGGGACGGCCGGCGTGGACCTGGTCCCGCACAAGGCCAAGGAGCGAAAGGTGAAGGCGGTGCTCAACAACAGCTTCGGCTTCGGCGGCACGAATGCCAGCCTCGTGATGAAGGCCCTCTAGGCGCCCCTTGCGGACTCCGACGGAGCCATGGGAATCATGAAGCGGGGCCTCCTTCTGCTGCTGATCGTGCCGGCGCTCCTGATCGTGGCGGCGGGTGTAACGACATGGCTGCTGTGGGCCGGTCCGGGCCCCACCTCGCAGCCCACCAGTCTGATCGTCGAGCAAGGCTCAAGCGTCGCGCGCGTCGCGCGCCAGCTGGAGGAAAACAAGGTCATCCGCGGCAACGCGACGACCTTTCGGGCCTTTGCACGCTTGCTCGGGGCCCACGCGCCGATCCAGGCCGGCGAATTCCAGCTACGCCCGGGAATGAGCCCTGCCGCGATCCTGACCCACCTCCAATATGGGCGTCCGGTCCAGCGGCTCGTGACGATCCCGGAAGGCATGCCATCGGTGCTGGTGCATGAACGGCTGATGCAGGTGCCCTACCTGACCGGTGAGATCGAAGTGCCGGTGGAAGGATCGGTCCTTCCCAACAGCTACAATTATCAGCGCGGCGAGACCCGCGCCGCCGTGCTCGGACGGATGCAGAAGGCGATGCGCGACGCGCTCGCGGAGCTATGGCCTGCGCGCAGCCCGACCAGCGTGGTCGTGAGCCCGGACGCCGCGGTGATCCTGGCCTCGATCGTCGAGAAAGAGACCGGCAAACCTTCCGAGCGGCGGATGGTTGCAGGGGTCTACAGCAACCGGCTGAGGCGTGGAATGCCGCTCCAGGCCGATCCAACCGTCATCTATCCGATCACCCGAGGCCGTCCGCTCGGCCGGCGAATCCTGCGCTCCGAGCTCAACGCCCGGAACGGCTACAACACCTATGCCAGCGCGGGACTGCCGATCGGGCCGATCGCCAATCCCGGCCGGGAATCGATCTCGGCCGTCCTCAACCCGGCGCCGACCAACGCTCTCTATTTCGTCGCCGACGGCACCGGCGGTCACGTGTTCGCGGATACGCTCGAACAGCACAACGCCAACGTCCAGCGCTGGTACGCGCTGCGCCGCGCCCGCGGGGAAATGTAGCGAAGGGCGAGGCCCAGGAGGCGTGACGTATCCGGATTCGGGTGTTGCGCGGACGAAGCCTCAGCCCGAGTCAGAGCGCGAGCCTTCGGCGACTCCAGCCCGGCGTTTCCAGCAAGCTCACTGGATCGACCGTCACCTTGCCGGCCTTCGGGCAGACGTGAATCGCGAGCAGATCGTCCACCATCAGCCCGGCGTCGCCGTCGCCGACGACGAGGTCGCCGCGGCGCAAGGGCGCCGCCTCATCGATTTCGACGCCGATCTGGCGCTGCTGGTCCGCCAGTCGGGGTGCCTTGATTCCGCACAGGCTCAGTGACAGCTGGACCAAGGCGGCGCCGTCGAGGCCGTTCAGGCTTCGACCGCCCGGCAGATAGGGGACGCCCATCAGCCGTTCGGCGACCACGACCGGATCCTCGTCATGATCGTCGATCCGGCGCAGATGGCTGCTGGAGACGCAGCCGAGCTCGGTGCTGAGACATGAGCCATGTTCTTCGCCGAATAGAAGCGAACCCATGGGCAAATGGGCCAACACCGCCGAGGTGATCCGATCGTCGGCGGCGACGGGCGCCGATTTCTCGCAGACGATGTGGGTGGCAGGAACCGGGTCCGTCAAAGCGATCGCCTCGACATACCCGACGACCCGATCGCCGCCGCAATAGCCCCAGGCCCAGCCACCGGCATATTCCAGCACCGCGAACATCTCGCCGGGCAGCAGCTCCGAAACGGGGTCCCCTTCGGTGTGAGAATTCGGCCAGACGAAGGCGGCCCGTGACCCGCAGCCGCGAAGGAGATGGCGCGCGTAATGGGGTGCGATGATCTGCCCGGCCAGTTCGATGTCGGCCAGATCGCGGCGATAAGCGTGGATCCGGGGGTCGAGCGGCAAGGACGGCCCGGTCAGGCGGAAATGTTCACCCGTGCTGGAGGAGGATTCCCCGCTCGCGGCTGACCTTGCGGCCGCCGGCGTCATTCTCGAGGTTGCGTTCGAAACCTTCAAGGAAGTCCTGTCCAGTGCTGGTTCGGGCGACGAAGACGTTGCGGCGATCGGTTTCGTCGCGAACCCGGCGCAGATAGCCGAGGGCGCCCAGAGTGTTCAAGGCGCGGGTGATGACCGGTTTGGAGACGCCGAGAATTTGCGCGAGACCCCGCACCGTATGCGGTCCCGGGGTCAGGTAGACGAGCAGCATAAGCGCCATCTGCCGGTTGGTAAGATCGGGCTGGCCGGACCTGACATAGTTGATCAGGGTTTGCATCCAGCCCTTGAGCGCTTGGTCCGCCACAATTTTGCTCCGCATCGCTCGAGGTCGACGTTTCGGGGCTACAACCAGTCAGGACCGCTTTCGTTTCCGTAGAATCAAGGGTTTCGACGCAAAAATCATATGTTTCGTCAGCGTTCGTACCGTCCGCGGAGCATTTCCCAGGCCGCCCGCATGCCCAAAGCGTCGCCGCCCTTGGGCCGTCCCGGCCGGTTTGTGGACCTCCAGGCGAAGGTATCGAAATGCGCCCAATGCATTCCTTCGGGAACGAATTTCTGGAGAAACAAGGCCGCGGTGACCGATCCCGCCATCGGCGCTTCGGAGACGTTGCCGACGTCGGCGATGTCGGAAGCCAGCATCTCCTCGTAATGTTTCCACAGTGGCATCCGCCAGACCGGGTCGGCGACTTTCGTTCCGGCCTCCACCAGGGCAGCGGCCAGCGGGTCGTCATTGGCGAACAAGGCCGGCAGATCGGGGCCGAGTGCGACGCGGGCGGCACCGGTCAGCGTGGCGAAGTCCAGGATCAGTTCCGGCTCGTCCTCCGACGCGCGGGCGAGGGCGTCGCCAAGGATCAGCCGGCCTTCGGCGTCGGTATTGCCGACTTCGACGGTCAGCCCCTTTCGGCTCTTCAGGATATCGCCGGGGCGAAAGGCAGCGCCCGAAACGGCGTTTTCCACCGCCGGGATCAGGACATGAAGACGAACCGGCAGATTGGACTTCATGATCAAGCGGGCGAGGCCCAGCGCGTGCGCAGCGCCGCCCATGTCCTTCTTCATCAGCCGCATGCCGGACGACGGCTTGATGTCGAGGCCGCCGCTGTCGAAGCAGACGCCCTTGCCGACCAGCGCCAGCTTCGGATGGCGCTGGTCGCCCCAGCGAAGCTCGATCAAGCGCGGGGCCCGCTCCGGGCTCGCGGCGGCGCCGACGGCGGCGATCATTGGATAATTCTCTCGAAGCTCGTGGTCGCGGACGACGTTCGCCTTTGCGCCGCAGCTGTCGGCGACGGCCAGAGCGGCGATTTCCAGCTCCTCGGGCCCGAGGTCGCCGGCGGGCGTGTTGACGAGATCCCGGACGAGGAAGGTGGATTCGGCCACCAGGACCGTCTCGTCGATCCGCGCCGGTTCGTCCGTGAGGAGGATTCGCGGTCCCTTCGCGTCCTTCTTCTCCTTGTAGCGGTCGAAGCGATAGTGCGCGAGCAGCCATCCCAGGATCGCTGGACCGGGGCCCTGTCCAGCGACTCGGTACGTGCCCTCCGGCAAGGATTCGGCAGCCTTGGCGAGGCACCAGGGGCTGAGCTCCTGGACATTGGCCACGCCGAGCACCGCGGACCAATTGTCTTCCGGGAGCACGGCCAGCTGATAGCCTTCGCCCTTGAAGCCCTGAGCGGCGACGGATTCGCGAATTTTCGTCGGCTGGGCCGACAGCCAGGAGTCGAACCCCTTCTTGTCGACGAGATGAAGGGACGTTGCCGGCTGGCCGCGGTCGGGCTGGAGCAGCTTCGAGATCTCGATCATGAGGTTTCCCTACTCAATGCATCGCAAGCGTTCAAATCGCACGGCGCTTCGCGGGAGGGGCGCGGGCTTTACCGGCGATCTGGCGGTCGCTATCGAACGCCGGGGATCGGCAAAAGGTTTTCCTAATATGCGAACTTCTTCAAGAATGGCCCTCATCGCGCTTGCCTGTCTGGCAGCGGTTCCGACCGCGCAGGGTTTCGCCCAGTCGGCCCAGCCCGAGGCGGCCAAGGTCGAGCGCAAGAGCAGCCGGCAGCGCGTCGTCTGCCACAAGGCGATCGACACCGGTTCCCTGGTCAAAGGGCGCCGCCAATGCACCCGGATCCGGGCGGAGCGGCCTTCGGACGCGGCCCAGCGGAAGGCCGCCGAACCGCAGGCAGAGGATTCCAGCCGTCCGGCCGGTCAGTAGGCCATCGCTCAACTTTCGAATGACCTGAATCCCTGGGGTTTGCCCTCAGGCGGCAGGAACGCCGAACAGATCATGTTCGTCCGCGTCTTCGACCAGCACCCTCACGATGTCCCCGGTTGCGAGCCCCTGCGCGTCGCGCAGATGGACTTCACCGTCGATTTCGGGCGCGTCCGCCTGTGATCGGCCGGTCGCGCCACCCTCTCCATCGACCGCGTCGATGATGACATCGATGGTTCGGCCGATCTTCGCGCTCAGCTTCGCCGCGGAGATGGCAGCGCTCTTCGCCATGAAGCGAGCGTAGCGCTCCTCCTTCACTTCCTCCGGGACCAGGCCTGGAAGGGCATTGGCGGTGGCGCCCTTGACGGGCTCGAACCGGAACGCGCCGACGCGGTCGAGCTGCGCCTCGTCCAGCCAGTCGAGCAGGTAGTCGAAATCCTCGTCCGTCTCACCGGGGAAGCCGACGATGAAGGTGGAGCGGATGGTGATGTCCGGGCAGATCTCGCGCCAGCTGCGGATCCTTTCGAGCACCTTGGCCTCGTTGGCCGGCCGTTTCATCGCCTTCAGAACCCGTGGGCTGGCATGCTGAAAGGGAATGTCGAGATAAGGGAGGATCAGGCCCTCCGCCATCAGCGGGATGACCTTGTCGACGTGCGGATAGGGGTAGACGTAATGAAGACGGACCCAGGCACCGAGCTTGCCGAGCTCGCGCGCCAGATCGGTCATGTGCGCTCGGACCTCGCCCCCTTTCCACGGCCAGGAAGCATGGCGAAGGTCGACCCCGTAAGCCGAGGTGTCCTGGCTGATGACCAGCAATTCCTTCGTTCCAGCCGCGATCAGTTTCTCCGCCTCTCGGAGGATGGCGTCGGGCCGGCGACTCACCAGGTCACCGCGAAGCGACGGGATGATGCAGAAGGCGCAGCGGTGGTTGCAGCCTTCGGAAATCTTCAGATAGGAATAATGGCGCGGCGTGAGCTTCAGCCCCGCGTCCGGTACCAGGTTGAGATAGGCGGAGGGCGGCACCGGAGCGGCGACATGGACGGCGCCGACGACTTCCTCATATTGGTGGGCGCCGGTGACGGCGAGGACGTTCGGAAACTTCTCCCGGATGAGATCGGCTTCCTTGCCCATGCAGCCGGTCACGATCACGCGCCCATTTTCGGCGATCGCTTCGCCGATCGCCTCGAGGCTCTCTGCCTTGGCGGAATCGAGGAAGCCGCAGGTGTTGACCAGAACCACGTCCGCACCCGCATAATCGGCCGACATCTGATAGCCGTCGGACCTCAATTTCGTCAGGATACGCTCGGAATCGACGAGATTCTTCGGACAGCCGAGCGATACCATGCCGACCTTGGGCGGGGAGGGGAGTACGATTTCCATGGGAGCGCGCCACATAAGGCCGACGCGTGCATTTTCCTAGAGGGGGAGCTTGTTGCCTTGGCCCGGAACTTCAAAGGCATGAACTTGTCACCCCGAAAACGGGGATCGGAAAATGTCCTCGGTGAAGTCAAAGGGGGCGCCATCGGACGCCCCCTTCTTCGACTTAGTGAGTCGAGGCCATTCGCGGCTGGCTGGCGCTATGCCCGCCGTTCCGGAACAGGATCTCGCGCGCCTGTTCGAACGACGTCCCGGCCTGATCGGCATGGACGGCGATGAAATAGCCGCCCTGGTTGATCCGGTCCTCGTAATAACGGGCGTCTTCTTCGCTCACGCCATGCTTGGTCAGCAGGCCCGAAAGTCCGCCGGCCGCGGCACCTAGACCAGCACCGATGGCGGCCGCTTCCGGAGCCGCCGACGCGGCGATCGCACCTGCGGCCGCGAGTGGCCCGACGCCTGGAATGGCCAAAGCGGCAAGACCGAGGAGACCTCCAACGGCGGCGCCGCCAAGGGCGCCCTTGACTGCACCGCTCTTGTTCACGCCGTCATCGTCGTGGCCGTCGGTCATGCCCGATCCGTCGCCGCTTTCGGAGCGGCCCACGATCGAGATGGCCTCGTCGCGGATCCCGGCAGAGCGGAGCTCGGACAAGGCGCGTTCGGCCTCTTCACGGCTGTCGAATACGGCTGATACAGTTCGCTCGCTCATAAAAATCTCCTTTTGAAAGAATACGATGGTGCGGGCGTGTGCCCATGCTCTTCCGAACCGCCCAGAAGCTGGACCGTTCCTCGTCTGAGCCCGTTCGCAATCGGTTTGCCGCTGACGCCACGCCGGGGAAGGCGTGGCGCCGGGCTTTCAGTTCAGCGCGGCCCATCTCCAATCATGAAGGGGGCTTCCCGCTGCTGCGACGGCTCGTTGCTGGTGGCGGTCCCGGACGAGTCGGTCGGCTGCAACTTTTCGTCCGCCTTGCGGACAAGCTCGTCCTTCTTTTCGCGAGCCTGCGACGTCAGCCGGTCGGTTTGCTCGCTGGCGAGATCGCGCGCCTTGGCGCCGACGCCGCCGAGCTTCTCCTGCTCCTGCCGACTGACCGGGAGTGAGGACCCGAAAGCCGCGCCTGCGGCCGCCGCAATGATTCCGCCGACCAGCGGGTTGCGATCGTACAGGTCCTGGGCACGGGCGAGGGCCTTGCGACCCTTTTCCTTCGTCGCTCTGCCGGACTGGCTGGCGGAATCGCTCCAGGCGCGACGTTTCTCCCGAAACTTCTCGGTCATGTCGTCCAGGCGCCGGCGGAAGCTTTGATCATCCTCCTCATGGCCGCGCTCGATCATCAGGAAATTGGCCCGGGCAAGGTCGCGGCGGCGCTGATAGGCGATCGGGTCTTCGCTCTCGTTCATCTCGACCGACGACATGTGCGAGACATAATCGCGATGGTACACGTCAACGTCCGTGTCGTCCGATTCCCATCGTTCGCGCTTGCCGCTCGATTTGATCGTTGGGAACTTCGAATCCTTGTCGCTGACGAGCCAGATCGCGCCCGCGGCGATCAGACCCAGAGCGATCGGATTGCGCCGTGCGCCGTCGATGAGCATGCGCGCATCGACGTCACTTTCATCGGCCTTGTCGAGCAAAGCGTTGAAGATGTTGCGAACGGTGAACTGGTCGCCGATCCGGTCGACGGTGCGGCTCATGTCTTCCTGGGTGCGACGGATGTCCGCCTCGATTCGGGCGGGATCTTCGGTGTTGGTATTATCGGTCATTATCTCTGCTCCGTATGGAGGGTGCCACGCGCAACTTCGGGTGCGCGGTTCAGGGTGCGCTGGGTGCGGTCGGGCGCGAGATGGGTCGCACTCATCTTGCTGGCGCCCGCTCGGTAGAGGACATAACCCAGCGCCAAGGTGGCGAGGCCGACGATCAAGGTGGCGAGACCCAGGTTGTCGATCGCGTCGCCGAGCAGATAGGCAATGCCCATCAAGGTGACGCCAAGTCCGGCGATGCCGACGACGGCGGCGCCGGCCATGCTGCCGACCGCCACCTTCATGTCGGTGGTGGACTCTCGGATTTCCGCCTTGAGCAAAGCCAGCTGCTGCTCGGCAAGATGCGATCCCTGCCCGGCCAGTTCCTTGAGCAGGTCGACGACATTGTCACCACCAGGAGCTTGCGAGGTCTGCCTTGACGGATTGAGGATGAGAGGCTCCTCGGAACCGGCGATCGGTGCGTCACGGGGTGTCATAATGGCTCTCCTGCGGAACGGTCACAAACCCCGGGTCGCGCTGGGCCGTCGGGAACGGCCGAGCATCGTCCGGCGAAAAGTTCTGTCGAGACCCCTCTGACTCTCGCGACCGGATCGTGTCGGTGCCTGTGGGTTCGCCGCCTGCCTTCAGGACTCGCGCGGCGGCGAAGCCGGCTGCGGCGCAGCCCAGCAGGAAGGACCCGGGCCGCTCGCGGCCGAAACTTTCGATCTCGCCCACCAGCTGGCGGGAATCCTTCTGCTCGAGCGTGTCTGCGAAACGCTGAACCTGCTCTGCGCCTTTGCGAAAAGCAGATCTGAGCCAGTCCGGACTATCTTCGCCGAGATCGCCCGCGGCCCGCTGGATCGCGGAGGAGACCGATTTGGCCTGCTGCGCGGCGTCGCCTTTGCGTGAATCCACTTCGCTGTGGAGGCGATTGGCGGCGGTGCTGCCCAGATGCTGGGCGTCGGAACGAAGCTCGCTGCTTGTTCCGCCACTGGATTGGGATGGAGGCTGCTGCATATCTGATCTCCCGGTTGGGTTATCTATAGTTAACAGGTGTCCAGCCTGCCTGTTCCGGACTGGTGGCCGCGTATCGGTCGGTTGTGGCTGGGACGGGCTGCGGGGATAATGGGTCACAAAAGAACAGCCTCCCGCCCGTTTGGGCCGGAGGCTGTTTCAGTTTTTCACGTCGAGCTAACGCTCGGCGATGGTTAGCGCTGCTGGCGCTGAAGAACGCGAGCCAGCGAGGCGATTTCATTGTCGGTCGCGGTTTCGCTGGTAGCATCGCACGGCGCCGCGCCGGCGGCCTGGCGCGCCAGCACGGCCGCGCTCACGTTGCAGACATTGGCTGCAATGCCGACGGGAACCGCGACGATCGCGTTGACCGGGACTTCGACGGCGATGTTGTTATCGCTGATGATCCGCTCAAGGTCGACGCTGATATCGCTGACGTTGACGTTGACCAGATTCGAAGCCTGGATTTGCGCGGCCGCCGGGGCCGAAAATAAAGCCGCACAAGCGGCAATAGCCAAGATCTTACGCATCATTTCTCTCCATGGTGCGGAACGATCACAAGAGGACCGAACACGTTTAACCCTTGAGAAGATCTGGTTTGAGACCTTCGAAGGGACTGCGGCAGAAACGTCCGCCGTCCACTGAGGTCGCTGAACATCCATTCATCTGGGACAAGTTGACGCAAACTTGAGGCGAGAGACCGCCGTAAATTACTTGCGTACTCAGATAGTTACGGGAGTGCGCCGCCGTAACGACGGCATGTTCACCGTGATATGATGGTGGACGCACCAGGGCTCGAACCTGGGACCCGCTGATTAAGAGTCAGCTGCTCTACCAACTGAGCTATGCGTCCGTCGCCGTTCGGCGGGCGGGGGCCGGGGGCCCGCGCGGAAGCCGCATTTAGGGGCGGCGCCCGGCGAATGCAATGGCCGTGCGCGACCTCAGCGGCGGCGCGTGTCCTGGCGATTGTGGCGGTCGATCGACATCAGAATGCCGAGACAGATCATCACCGTCAGCATGGCCGATCCACCATAGGAAACGAGCGGCAGCGGGATGCCGACGACGGGCGCCAGGCCCATCACCATCATCAGGTTCACGGCGAGGTAGAAGAAGATCGTCATCGTCAGCCCGGCGGCGGCCAACCGTTCGAACCGCCCCTTGGCGTCGGTCGCCACTTTCATCCCCCACCGCAGGAGAAGGGTGAACAGGAGGATGAGGATCACGCCGCCCATCAGGCCCCATTCCTCGGCCAGCGCGGAGAAAATGAAATCGGTATGCTGCTCGGGCAGATACTGGAGATGACTTTGCGACCCGTTGAGGAAGCCCTTGCCGAAGATCCCGCCCGATCCGATCGCGATCTGCGACTGCTGGATGTGATAGCCGGCGCCGAGCGGGTCCTGCTCCGGGTTGAGGAAGATGAGCACCCGCCTTTGCTGGTGAGGAAGCATCATCGAATAAGCGAGCGGCATCGCGGCGGCGACGGCGAGACCGCCGCCAATGAACAGCTTCAGCGGCAGGCCGGCGAGGAACATCATCGCGACCGTCGCCAATATGATCAGGCAGGCAGTGCCGAAGTCCGGCTGAAGCAGGATCAGCAGGATTGGCGGCGCCAGGAACACGCCGACCGGCCAGATCGCCGACCAGCGGTTCAGCTCGCGCGGCGGCACCATCGCGTAGAAACGGGCAAGGACGAGGACCAGGATCGGCTTCATGAGCTCGGACGGCTGGATCCGAAGAAATCCCAGCTCGAGCCAGCTTCGCGCGCCGCCGCCGATCACGCCCAGCACCAGCGTCAGGACCAGGAGAATGAGGCCTCCCCCATAAGCCGCCCAGGCGAACTCCTGGAACGTCTGCGGCCGGAAATAAGAGAGGAAGATGGCCATCCCCAGGAACGCGACGAAGCGCACCGCGTGGGGCAGCGCCCAGGGCATGACCGAGCCGCCGGCGGCCGAGAACAGACCGAGCGCGCCGAATGCCGCAAGCGCGACGACCACCCACAACATGCTCCACGGCAAATCGGCGATCGGGCGGGGAAGGACGATGCCCGCCATCAGGTCGACCCCGTCGCCTGATCCACACGGCCGGACTGTTGCGCGGCCGCCCAGGCCTCGGCCCGGCGCTCCATCCGCTGGGCGATGTTGCCGCCCCAGGCTTCCTCCAGCGGCAGCAGGGCCTGCATCGCCTTGTCCTTGTCGAACAGATAGGTGAGCACGTCCTTCGCCACCGGCGCGGCCGCGCGCGATCCACCCATGCCGTGCTCGATCACGACGGCGCCGGCGTAAAGCGGCCGTTCGACCGGGGCGAAGAAAACGAACAATCCGTGGTCGCGATACTTCCAGTCGCCGCCCTGGCCGCGCTGCCCGCCGGAGATCCGGCGAACCTGCGCGGTTCCGGTCTTGCCGCCCATGCGGATGTCCGGGAAGGGCAGACGGCTCCGCCCGGCGGTGCCGGCGCCGTTCACAACCTCGTCCATGCCGGCGCGAACCTTGGCGAAATGGTCTTCCGCGTAAGGCAGAGGCTGTGGCGCCGGCCCTTCGCCGGCGATCAGACGCGGCCGCACCTTCTTGCCCGAGGCGATGCAGGCCGCCATCGTCGCGAGCTGCAGCGGGTTGAGGATCAGATAGCCCTGGCCGATCGAGGCGTTCAGCGTGTCGGACTCGGTCCAGTCGGGGCGCATGTAGAGATCGGGGTTTTCGGCAAACTTTCGGCGTTTCCAGGCGCTGTCCGGAACGGTACCGTAGCTTTGCGAAACGACCGGAAGGTCGAACCTTTCGCCAAGGCCGAGCATTCGCGCCACCGGGGCGATCCGGTCGTAGCCGATGCGGCGCCCCATCGCGTAGAAATAGGTGTTGCAGCTGCGCGCGATCGCGGTGTGCATGTTCATCCCGCCATGGCGCCCGAGGCAGCGGAAGAAGCGGTTGCCCAGCTGATAACCGCCGGGACAGTTGACCCTTTCCTCCGGGTCGATGCCATGTTCCTGGAGCGCCATCGCTACCATCGGCTTGATCGTCGATCCGGGCGGATAGAGCGCGTTCAGCACCTTGTTGAGGAGGGGCTTGCGCTCGTCCTGAGCGAACATCTGCCACTCGCTCTGCCCAATCCCGTCGGCGAAGCTGTTCGGATCGTAAGCGGGCATCGAGGCGAAGGTGAGCAGATCGCCGCTGTTGCAGTCCATGACGACGCAGGCGCCGGATTCCTCGCCGAGGCGCCGGGCGGCATAGCTTTGCAGCCCGGCGTCGATCGTCGTTCGAAGCGGGGGACCGCTGACGTCGGAAACGGTCCGAAGCTCCCGGACCAGCCGGCCGCGGGCCGTCACCTCGACCCGGGCGGCGCCGGGCCGGCCGCGAAGCCGCGGCTCCATCACTTCCTCGAGCCCCTCCTTGCCGACCTTGAACCCGGGGGTGATCAGCAGGGGATTGCGGTCCTCCGCTTCGAACTCTTCGCGGTTCGGGGTTCCGACATAACCGATGAGGTGGCCCACCGCCGCCCCTTCGGGATAGAAGCGGGCGAAGGCCCGAAGCGGGGACACGCCAGGCAATTCCGGAAGCCTCACGGTCACCGCAGCGAATTTCTCGAACGAGAGATGCTCCGCCACCGGGACGGGCTGGAATCCGGCCGCGGCCTCGAGATCGGCGCGGATCTTGGCGACGGCTTCCGGATCAAGTGCGAGCAGACGGGTCAGCTCTGCGATCACCTTGTCCGCATCCTCGAGCTGATCGGGAATGAGATCGACCCGGTAATCGCTTCGGTTGACCGCCATCGGCTGGCCGTGGCGATCGACGATCCAGCCCCGGCGGGGCGGGATCAGGCGCATCTGTACCCGGTTGCTCTCGGCCATGTCGCTGTAGCGCTGGTTCTGGGCGATCGCGATATAGCCCATGCGCCCGGCGAGGATCGCGGCCAGGCTTACCTGGCCGGCGCTGATCAGGAAGGCCCGCCGGGAGAAGGTAGTCGCCTGGCTGCTCTCTGTGATCGGAGGGGCGCCGCCGCGGCGTCTCATCGCGCCAGACGCCACCGGTCGAGCGCGAGGACCAGGCGCGCGGCGACCGGATAGGCGATCACGCCCACGGCAAGTTGCGGCCCAAGCACGGCGAATCGGATCTCACTACCCATCAGCAAGGCGATGTACCATGCGCCAAGTGACTGTAGGATTATCGCCGCCGCGGCGATGAGCCAATCCATCAGATAATCGCGAAAACCCAATTGGGCGTCGATGATCTCGAGAGCGAGGAAGAAACCGGTCCAGAGCAGCATCGCCTGGCCCAGGGGATTGCCGGAAACGAGATCGCTGAGCAGGCCGAGCCCCAGCGCGTGATACGGTTTCCATATCTCCGGCCGAAGCAGCCGCCAGGTCAACAGCATCATGAAGCCGAGGTCCGGGATTAATGGCGAGGTCGCGACGATCGGCAGCACCGACAGCATGATCGCCGCGATCGTCGTCAGCATCGGTACCCATTGCCGGCGGAATTCGCGGATTGCGACGTCGGCGCTCGAACCCGCAATGTAGCGGCTCATCGCGGTGTCGCCTGCGGGCGTCGGGCGGCCGGGGCCGGCGGTCGTGCCGTCGGCGGGGCGACCTGGGGTTGCTGGAGGGCGGGCTGGTAGTTCGGATCGCGCTGGCGCGGCGACGGCGTCAGGACCGAAGGCGTCGCCGCGACATCGGGCGGAACCGACGTCACCGGCGGCACGATCGGCTGCGGCTCCGCTGTCTCGAGGTCGGCATTGGCGGCCGGCATATAGGCGCGCTGGACGATCGCATAATCGAGTCGCGCCGGATTGGCGATCGGCGTGGCGATGGTCGAGTCCCCTTCGATCCGGATGACGGTGGCGACCGGGATGTCCGGCGGGAAGATTCCCCCGGTTCCGGACGTGACGAGCACGTCGCCCCGGCGGAACGGGTTTTCGCCCACCTCGAGGGTTCGCAGCTCGACGGTGCCGTCGCCACGTCCGACCGCGAGCGCCGGAGTGCCTCCGCGCAGCATTCGTACGGGCACATGACTTCGGCCGTCGGTCACGAGCAGGATCCGGGACGCCCAGCGGCCCGTTTCGACGACGCGTCCCACCAGCCCGTCGATCGACCGTACGGGCAGCCCGATCTCCACGCCGGAGGCGCTTCCGGCATTCAGGGTGGCGAATCGCCGCGGCGACTGAAAGGAGGAAGAGACGATCCGCCCGACGGTGATCTCATCATCCACTTCCCCGGCGAGCCGAAGAAGGCGAAGCAGGCGGACATTTTCGGCCTCGGCCGACTTGGCTTTCAGGAGCTCTCGCTGGGTAGCTTCCAGCCGGGCGCGGAGTTGGGCATTCTGCGAGCCGGCACGGAAATAATCGGACACGGTGCCGCCGAGCCCGCCGAAGAAGCGGACCACGCTTCGCCCGGCCGAGCTGACCGGCGCCGTGACGTCGAGTGCACTCCCCTTGATCGCGTTGAATCCTTTCGGGTCGACGATCGCGATAGCGAGGAGAAGCACCGCGAGGACCATCCCGACGATGGCGACGACATAGCCGATGAAGAGACCGTATTGCGCCTTGCGAGAGAAGCCCGTGCGGCGATTGCCCGGCGCTGCCATCAGGTCCGAGCCCCACCCTTGTTGCCGGCCAGTGAGTACAATGAGGTCACGACCGTCTCCGCCACCGGGCCTCCGCCCTGGTCCGCCCGACCCTAGGCCGTCTGAAGGACGCCGCGGAAGACCTCTTCCTCCATCGCCCGGCCGGTGCCCAAAGCGACGCAGGTGAGGGGGTCGTCGGCGACCGTGACCGGAAGGCCCGTCTCATCGCGGAGCACTTCGTCGAGGCCCTTGAGGAGCGCGCCGCCGCCGGTCAATACAATGCCCTGATCCACGATATCGGCCGCCAGCTCCGGAGCCGTATTTTCGAGCGCGATCCGGACTCCCTCGACGATCGTCCCGACCGGCTCCGACAAAGCTTCCGCGATCTGGCGCTGGTTGATCGTGATTTCCTTGGGCACGCCGTTGACGAGGTCGCGGCCCTTGATGTGGACCGTCTCGCCATCGGAGCCACCGGGCGGCGGCTTGGCAATTCCGACCTGCTTCTTGATCCGCTCGGCCGTCGCTTCGCCGATCAGCAGGTTATGGTTGCGCCGGACATAAGAGGAAATGGCCTCGTCCATCTTGTCGCCACCCACCCGAACCGAAGTCGTGTAGGCCAGGCCGCGAAGCGAAAGCACCGCTACTTCGGTGGTGCCGCCACCAATGTCGACGACCATCGATCCAATCGGCTCCGTGACCGGCATGTCGGCACCGATTGCAGCGGCCATCGGCTCTTCGATCAGCCAGACCTGCCGGGCGCCCGCATTCGAGGCGGCGTCACGGATCGCCCGCCGCTCGACTGACGTGGAGCCTGAAGGCACGCAGATGACGATTTCGGGCCAGCGCGGGAAGCGGCGGCGGCCGTGAACCTTCTGGATGAAATGCTTGATCATCTGTTCGGCGACGTCGATGTCGGCGATCACGCCGTCGCGAAGCGGCCGGATCGCCTCGATCTGGTCCGGAGTCTTGCCCATCATCAACTTCGCGTCATCCCCGACCGCCTTGACCCTCTTCACGCCGTTGATCGTTTCGATCGCGACCACCGACGGTTCATTGAGGACGACGCCGCGGCCGCGGACATAAACGACGGTGTTGGCGGTGCCGAGATCGATCGCCATGTCGTGCGACGGGAATTTCAGGAAATTGAAAAAGGACATAGGGGCTGGAGCTCACTTCGCTGGGGCCGGACCACCGGGATAATCCCGACGTGTCAACAAAGACTTTCTATAGGGTGTCCCGGCCGCCTCGGTCCACCAAAAGTGCGACTTTGGCATAGCCAGGCCTCGCGGGCAGCCAAGGCTTCGTATAGAGGTCGAAGCGTGTCAATACGTCGCCTGCCCGAACATGTCGTCAACCGCATCGCCGCCGGTGAAGTGGTGGAAAGACCGGCCAGTGCGTTGAAAGAGCTGGTCGAGAACGCCATCGACGCCGGTGCGACCCGGATCGCCGTCGCTCTTTCCGCAGGCGGCATCGGCCGGATCGAAGTGGCCGACGACGGCTGCGGCATGGCGCCGGCCGAGATCGCGCTGGCGCTGGAGCGGCACGCCACCTCGAAACTGCCGGACGACATTATCGAGCAGGTAGCGACCCTGGGATTCCGCGGCGAGGCCCTCCCGTCGATCGCCAGTGTGGCCAAAGTCCGGATCGAAAGCCGGGTGCGCGGTGCCGACGGCTGGTCGCGCCGGATCGACAATGGCCGGCTCGAAGGGGAGGGGCCGGCGGCGCTTCCGCCGGGAACCAGGGTGACGGTCGAGGAACTGTTCGGCCGGGTGCCCGCCCGGCGCAAATTCCTGCGCTCGGAACGTTCCGAATATGCCGCCTGCCTGGATGTCGTGAAACGCCTGGCCATGGCCCGCCCGGACATCGGGTTCACGCTCGAACATGACGGCCGCCGAACCTTGAACGTCCAGCCTGGCGACGATCGGCCGGCCCGGGTCGCCGGACTTACCGATCGCGAGCTTGCCGGCAACAGCCTTGCGATCGATTATGTTCGTGGATCGGCCCGGCTCGGCGGCGTGGCCGGCCTGCCGACGTTCAACCGCGGCGTCGCCGACCATCAATATCTGTTCGTCAACGGCCGACCGGTGAAGGACCGGCTTCTGATCGGCGCCGTGCGTGGCGCCTATCAGGACCTGCTTGCACGAGACCGCCACCCGGTGCTTGCCTTGTTCATCGACCTTCCCGGCGACGAGGTCGACGTCAACGTTCATCCCGCCAAGACCGAAGTCCGGTTCCGCGATCCCGGAGGAATTCGCGGCCTGATCGTCGGCGGCCTGAGGCACGCGCTTGACGAGGCCGGCCATCGCTCGGCGCAAAGGCCCTCGGCGGCGGCACTCGGAAACTGGCAAAATGACCTGGATTCGTTCGGTGATCGCGGCGTCAGTCCCGCCTCATTTTTCTCCCGCGGTTCGGGGAGCTGGGTCGTTCAGCCTGCGGGAGGTGCGGACAGCAACCTGGTGCGGGATCACGGCCAGGACTACGTCCCCCACGCCCGCGCCGAACCCGCCACCGAAGCCCCGCCTTCCGCCGAAACCTACCCCCTCGGGGTCGCGCGCGGCCAGGTGGCCGCCACCTATATCGTCGCCGAGGCGGAGGACGGCCTGGTGCTGGTCGACCAGCATGCGGCCCACGAGAGACTGGTGCTCGAACGGATGCGCCGGGCGATGGCGAATGGCGGGGTCGCCCGTCAGGCGCTGCTGCTGCCCGAAGTCGTGGAACTGGACGAGCCTTCCTGCGACCGGATCGAGGCGCGCGCCGGCGAGCTCAAGGAGATGGGACTCGAGCTCGAGCGGTTCGGCCCGCGCGCGATCCTCGTCCGGGCCACCCCGGCTATGCTCGGATCAGGCGAGGTGAAGGGCCTGGTCACCGACCTCGCCGATGAGCTCGCCGCGTTCGACGAGGCCTTGAGCCTCAAGGAGAAACTGGACCTGGTGGCGGCGACGATGGCCTGCCACGGCTCGGTCCGCGCCGGCCGGCTGCTGTCGGTGACCGAGATGAACGCACTCCTTCGGGAGATGGAGGTGACCCCCCATAGCGGCCAGTGCAACCACGGCCGCCCTACCTGGGTGAAACTTGCTCATGCCGACATCGAGAAACTGTTCGGACGCAAGTAACAGGGCTTGACGTCCGGTCCCCGGCGTTCGCGCCTGGGCGCGACCCTCGCCTTCCGGCTCAAACCTTTGCGATCACCGACATCGATCCCGTCGGCTCGATCTGCACGCGGTCCTCGGCAAAGGGCTGAAACGTAAAGGACAAGATCGAGCCGAAGACGAATCCCTGAACGACGAGGGGAATCGGGCCCTCAAGGCGCCTCCATTTGGTGGTCCGTGCCGCCCTGGCGGAAGCGGGATGGGGCTCGCGCCCCGACGGTGAGAGTGCCGGAGGGTTGCGCCTTGCGCTTGGTCTCATCCTTCCGACTCCACGATAGAGGAGAAACCGGCTTCCCGACGGCGGCGTGCGTCGTCGGTCTGATCCTGGGCATGCTTGACCGCCGCCTCGATGATCGCGCCGTCGACGGGCGGCGGAGACGGTTCTGCACATGCGGACAGCGAAGCGACGACGATGAACAAAAAACGGCGGACCATGATCCTTCTCCCGATCGCCCCGCGGCTGCATTGCCGGGGCCATTCGGGAGTAATCGATCGGGGAACGGCGATCCTGAGCCCCATCGGGATTCATTCTGTGTCAGAATCTTTCCACAAAAGCGGCGCACCCCGAACCGGCCCGGGCCGCTTGCCTCCGCCATAATCGGGCGGGCCGGTCGGAAATGGCCTATCGTCCTTGCACTTTCGCCCGAACCGCTTGCATGGGACCAGCCAAAAGGAAGAACGGTATGGCGAAAAGCTACGATTATGACCTGTTCGTGATCGGTGCCGGCTCCGGCGGCGTCCGGGCGGCCCGAGTCTCGGCGGCGCACGGCGCCCGGGTCGCGGTGGCGGAAGAATTCAGGGTCGGCGGGACCTGCGTCATCCGCGGCTGCGTCCCCAAGAAATTGCTCGTCTACGGGGCCCATTTCGCCGAGGACCTGCAGGACGCCCGCCGTTTCGGCTGGGAGGTGGGCGAGAGCCGGTTCGACTGGCCGACCCTTCGCGACAACGTGCTCGGCGAGGTCGAGCGGCTGGAAGGTATCTATACCGACATCCTCGAGCGGCACGAGGTCGAGATCTTCACCCAGCGTGCCCGGGTCACCGGCGCCAACGAGGTGACCCTTGCCGATGGCAGCAAGGTCAGTGCCGGCACCATCCTGATCGCCACCGGCGCTCACCCGGTGATCCCCGACCTTCCCGGCGCCGATCTCGGGATCACCTCGAACGAGGTCTTCCATCTCGATCGGATGCCGCGCCGAGTGGTGATCGCCGGCGGCGGCTATATCGCCAACGAATTCGCCGGCATCTTCCATCAGTTCAGCTGCCACGTCACGATCGTCAATCGGGGCGACCGGATCCTCCGATATTACGACGAGCAGATCCGCGACCGGCTGCTCACCATTTCGCTGATGAAGGGCATCGACTTCAAGTTCAACGCGCCCTTCGAGTCGATCGCGAAGCAGGAGGATGGAAGCCTTCTCATCCAGCTCACGGGGCACGATCCGATCGAGGCCGATCTCCTCTTGTGGGCGATCGGACGGGCGCCCAACACCGCCGGGCTGGGCCTCGCCGAAGCCAATGTGGAACTCGGCAAGAATGGAGCGATCCTGGTCGACGAGGACAATCAGTCCTCGGTTCCAAGCATCTACGGAATCGGCGACGTCACCGACCGGGTTCAGCTTACGCCCGTCGCGATCCGCGAAGGCCATGCCTTTGCGGAGACCGTCTTCGGGGGCACGCCGACCCGGGTCGATTACGAGAATATCCCGTCGGCGGTGTTCAGCCATCCGCCGATCGCGGGGGTCGGAATGACGGAAGGGGAGGCCCGCGACAAGGTCGGCGCCTACAAGGCCTATGTCGCCGATTTCCGGCCGATGAAGAACGTTCTCGCGGGCCGTAACGAGCGCGCGCTCTACAAGATGATCGTCGACCAGGAGACCGAGAAGGTCCTCGGGATCCACATGATCGGACCCGATGCGCCCGAAATCCTGCAGGCCGCGGCGATCGCCGTGAAGGCGGGGCTTACCAAGGCTCAGTTCGACGAGACGATCGCCCTCCATCCGACCATGTCGGAGGAGCTGGTACTGATGCGCTGAAGCGGCGGCCGACCGCGGCCGCTGCCAGTGGCCTTCACTGGGTGCGAGGCCTGATCGCCAATTTGAATGCGCGCGAGTCGACCAGAAATTCGCGTGCCAGCGCCTGCAATTCGGCCGGCGTGATCGCCGCATATTGATCGAGACCGACGCGAATGGACTCGACCCGCTGCGGATTTTCCTGCGCGCCGGCCAGTTGCTCTACCCACCATTCGTTGCTGCTTGCGCGCGATCGCTGAAGCCGCTCGACCAGTGGCCGGCGGGCCCGTTGAAGCTCATCGTCGGTAACCAGAGTTTCGCGCAGGCTCCTGGCGATCGCGTCGACATCGCGGAAGAAGCCTTCGATCCCCTGCGGCGGGGTTTCCACCTGCGCCGAAAGATAGCCGTATCCGGGGATGTTCTCGGACGCGCTATGGGCTGAACGCGGGCTGTAGCCGGCACCCTGCTGCTCCCTGATCTCCTCATTGAGCCGAAGCTGGACGACCTGGCCGAGCAGGGTGAGCGCGCGTGCCCGCCGCTGATCGGTGTAGAAATCGGTCGTTGGCCAGGCGACGAAACCCAGGCCCTGGTCCGAACGCCCGCCATGGGTCAGGCTGGCGGTCTGCCCCGACGGGAAGGGGATCGGCGCAACCGTCAGCGAAACGGGCGTGCGGGCCGGGAGCGCACCGAAGGTGACCGCCGCCTGGCGAATCGCTTCGTCCACCTCGACGTCGCCGACGATGATCAGCTCGAGGGGGCCGGAATCGATCGGTGCATCGAGCAGCTCGCGCAGGTCCGCAACCGTCATCGCCGCCATCTCCTCGCGGCTTGGAGTCGCCCAGCGTCTGTCCCCGGAACGCAGCAGCGATGCCGAATCGCGCCCGAACACGCCGCCTGGCGAGGTCTCGAGCTGGTCATGAATCGTGCTTCCGAACGACCGCAGCCGTTCCACTCCGGCCGGACGCCATCCGGCGTCCTTGAAATAAGCGGCGATCACCTGAAGCTGGGTGTCGAGATCCTCGGACCGGGTCTTGCCGCTCAGGGTGAAGGCCTCCTCTTCGATCCCCGCGTTCAACGCATAGACCTTTCCGGAAAGGACTTCCTGAATCTGCTCGAAAGTGAGCTCGCCAAGGCCACCGGCCGTGAAGCCACCGGCGGCAAAGCCCCAGGCCGGACTCGTCTCGTCCGTCGGAAGACCGAGCTGGCCGCGGCCGAACCGCGCCGAAACGACGATTTCGTCCTCGCGGAAGTCGGTCGGCCTCACGGTGAGGCGAACGCCATTGGCGAAGCGAATTGCGGTCGCGCCGGTGCCTTCGAGCTCGCGACGCTCGACCACCTGGCCGGGGGTGCCGATCTGCTCGTACGGCCAGGACAGCGCCTGTTGCGCCTGCGGCGCGTTCACAGGGGTCTCCCGCGACTGGCTGTACGCGGCGAGCAGAGCGGCTTCGCCGGTCTCGACCGGCGTCGGGCTGGCGAGGTGGAGCAATGGTCCGCTGCCGGAGAAGAGGCGTCGCGTCGCGGTCGTGACGTCATCCGCCGTCAGCCCGCCGACCGCCTGATCGAACAAGGCAAGATTGGTGGCCGGGGCGGTGAATACCCGGTCCTCGTTGACGGCGTTGACGAGACCCATCGCAAGCTGCGGCGAAGGCCGGGTTTCGGCGCCGGCGACGTTCGCCGCCAAACGGGCCCGATACTCGCTGATCTCCCGATCCAGCTCGGCCTGGGTGAAGCCGTGTTCGACGACCTTTCGCTGTTCCTGCTCGATAGCAGCGAGCGCGGCGGCCCATCGTTCGGGCTGGGAAACGGCGATGATCTGGGCGACCTCCGCGCGCTGCCCCTGGTGATGCTGAACCGCTCCGCCGCCGATGAAGGGCGGGGCATCACTGGCGGCTAGCCGCTCCAGGCGGCGGTTGATGATCTGGAGTCCGAGTTGCTCACGGATCTGCCGCATCCGGCTTTCCCTCGTGTCCGGAGAGCTATCGAGCGGCGAGACCCAGCTCATGCTTATCCGGGTCGGGACGCCCGGCTCGACCAGCACCCTGGTCTCGACGCCGCGTTCGGGAACGAGCGGGGCCGGTGGCTCCGACGCCGCCTGGCCATCGGCTTCCCAATCCGAGAAACGGGCGCGAACCTTGGTCTCCATCTCGTCCAGGTCGAAATCGCCCACGGCGATCAAGGTCGCGTTCTCCGGGCGATAATAACCTTCGTAGAATTCGACGAAGCGCTCGCGCGGCGCCGTTCTTATCACCTCGGTGAGACCGATCGGGATCCGCTCGGCGAGAAGGTCGCCGCGGAAGATGTTGCTGAGCTCGTCGATCGCCATCCGGTAGGCGGGGGTGGCCCGGGTGCGCTCTTCGGACAGGACGATGCCGCGCTCACGGTCGATCGCCTCGGTGCTCAGGGTCGCTTCGCCGGCCACTTCGCGCATCAGGAAAAGGCCGGTGTCGACCGTCTCCGTGTCGGTACGGGGAAGGTCGAGCATGTAGATGGTCTGATCGAAGCTGGTGGAGGCATTGGTGTCCGGTCCGAACTGCAGACCGGCACGCTCGAGGATCCGGATCAATTCGCCTTCCGGCACATTCCGGGTCTGGTTCAGGGTCATGTGCTCGATGAAGTGCGCAAGGCCCCTCTGGTCCTCGCGTTCGTGAAGCGATCCGACGTCGAAGTGCAATCGAAGCGAGGCCGCGCCCGGCGGCGTGATGTTGCGACGAAGCGCGTAGCGCATCCCGTTGGGAAGGACGCCGAATCGCACCGCCACGTCGGCAGGGACGTCGCTGGCAAGATGCGGCCAGGCGGGTACGGATTCCGCCGCCGCTGCCACCGGGGCAGAAATGGCCGCCGGCGGCTCCATTGTGCCGCAACCTGCAAGCACGAACGCCAGCGCGAGGCCGCAACCGGCCAGCCAATCAGATTTCCGCATTCGCGACTTCCCCCGAGACTTTTGAAAAATGATTACAGCAAGATAGACCTGTCATGCGGGATAGTCTCGGCGGGTTCAACCCGGCCTTTCGTCCATGCCTTCTCCGCCTGTCGCCGCGCGGACACGGCGAACGATCGAATCTCGGCACGGATGAGCGAGCGCTGGCGGGGCCTTGGGCTGCTCGGTATAGGCTCGCCCGGTGGGGCAAACAGACGCAACCGACATCGCGATCATCGGGGCGGGGCACAACGGACTCGTCTGCGCTTATTATCTGGCCCGAAAAGGCTACAAGGTCACCATCGTCGAAGCGCGGGACGTCGTCGGCGGCGCCGCCGTCACCGAGGAATTCCATCCCGGCTTCCGTAATTCGACGGCCAGCTACACGGTCAGCCTACTCAACCCCAAGGTGATCCGCGACATGCGGCTCTACGAGCACGGCCTGAAGGTGGTGCTTCGCCGAATCGACAATTTCCTTCCCACCGAGGGTCCGGATTATCTCCTCGCCGGGCGCGGAGGCCTCACCCGTCGGGAAATCGCCCGCCACAGTCCCGCGGATGCCGGAAATTACGACGCTTATTCGGCGGCTCTCGAAGCGGTCGTCGGGGTGCTTCGTCAGTGGCTGCTCCGGGCGCCACCCAATGCGGGCGGCGGACTCGGCGACATGCTTTCGCTTCTCAAGCTCGGCAGAGGCGTGAACCGGCTCGGCCTTGAGGATCAGCGGCATCTCGTCGATTTCTTTACCAAGTCGGCGGCGGACATCCTCGAGCGTTATTTCAGCCACGAACTCGTCCAGGCGCTGTTCGGATTCGACTCGGTCGTCGGACATTACGCCAGCCCCTATGCGCCAGGATCGGCCTATGTCCTGCTCCACCACGTCTTCGGCGAGGCCGCGGGTGTCGAGGGCGCCTGGGGACATGCCATCGGCGGCATGGGCGCGATCACCCAGTCGATGGCCAGGGCCTGCGCCGAAGCGGGTGTGGAAATCCTCCTCGACAGCCCAGTCGACGAGATCATCGTCGAGCGAGGAAAGGCAGCCGGTATCGTCACGCGCGGAAAACCCATCCGGGCCAAGGCGGTCGCCGCCGGCGTCAATCCGAAGCTCCTGTTCGACCGGCTGATTCCAGAAGGGGCGGTGCCGGCCGAGATTTCGCGCCGAATGGCGGGTTGGCAGAGCGAATCCGCAACGTTCAGGATGAACGTGGCGCTGGCGGAGTTGCCGCGATTCACAAGCCTTCCCGGAGCGGGCGACCATATGACGGCCGGCATCATCATCGGCCCTTCACTCGGTTACATGGACGAAGCCTGGCTCAGCGCCCGCAACCAGGGCTGGTCGAAGGCGCCGATCATCGAGATTCTGATCCCATCGACTCTCGACGACAGCCTGGCGCCTCCCGGCCGGCACGTGGCCAGCCTGTTCTGTCAGCATTTCCCCTACGATGTTCCCGGCGGCTGGGACGCGCGCCGCGAAGAGGCTGCGGATTCGATCATCGCCCATGTCGACCGCTTCGCACCGGGGTTCAAGGAATCGGTGATCGGCCGGATCGCGCTCTCGCCGCTGGATCTGGAGCGCCGCTTCGGCCTGATCGGCGGCGACATCTTTCACGGCAAGATGGGGCTCGACCAGCTCTTCTCCACTCGGCCGATGCTCGGCCATTCCGATTACCGGATGCCGCTCGGTGGGCTGTACCTGTGCGGCTCCGGCGCCCATCCAGGAGGCGGTGTGACCGGCGCGCCGGGGCATAATGCAGCCTGTGCCATTATCGCCGATCGGCGGAAGCTACGGCTCTGAGCACCGAAGGGTGGATGTTACGGCGTGCCAACGAACGGAACTTCGCGCCGCGCTTCGCTTTGATGGCGAAACAGGGTTTCGCAAGGGACTGGAGGATGTTGAACGCGCTTCGGCTGACCGGAGCGGTGGCGGCCTCGTTTATCTTGGCCTCACCGGCGCTGGCCCAGATCGATCTGTCGACGGGTGTCGCCACGAGCCATCGGGCCCCGGCCCGCTTGTTGCCGAGCTTCAGCCCCCCGGCGGGCGATTTTCGCCAGGTGGGAGCGCCGCGGCGAAGCGGGCTGATCGCCGCCTTCCCGATCGACGAGAATCTGCAGATCGGCCTTGGGCGGTTCAAGGTCGCGGAGCCGGCTCGCCCGCGCACCCATATGGAACCGGAGCGCGCACCGACCGACTTTCGCCGACGCGAACGCGGGGTGGCCGCGATCGGGATGAGTCTTCGCTTCTGATCGAGCCGTTCAGGTGCGAACTGCCCGCCACGGTCCGCTGATCGCCAGTGTCTTGCCGGGATGATAGACATTGACGAACAGGATCCTGCCGTCCGGTGAGAAGCAAGCCCCCGCAAGCTCGGTGGGGACGTTTAATCGCGCCAGGGTGTAGATCCGCCCGTCGGGGGCGACGCCTTTGAGATGGCAGGGCTCACCGCCCGCGCGATCCTCGCAGACGATCAGATGGCCGTTGGGAGCGACGGTCAGATTGTCGGCATAATCCATCACTTTCGGATCGGTGGATTCGACGAACAGCTCCATTCGGCCGGGTGATCGAGACTCGCCTGGATGGCCCTCCCGCCGGCTCGGCACATAACGCATGATCTGGCCCAGCTTGGCCCGGCCGCCCGACGTGCAGGTGAAATAGAGGGCGTCGTTGCCGTGATGAATGCCCTCGCCGCGGGCGAAAATGGCCGCGCCGCGGGCTCGGCCGCGCTGGCGCAGGTCATCGCCGGGGCTCTCCACCTCGTCGAGGTCGATCCAGCGGACATCCCGGCTGCTGCGCGGCACGAAGTCGATCCCGGTCCAGTTGCGGGTATCGGCGCCTCCGGCCTCGGCAAAGCCGAGCGCCTGGAGCCGGCCTCCCTTCCGAAGTCGACGGGGATGCCGCGGGATGAAGCGATAGAAGAGGGAATCCTCCCGATCCTCGGTGAGATAGACGATGCCCGTGCGAGGATCGATCGCGGCGGCTTCGTGTCGGAATCGCCCCATCCCCCGGAGTGGCTCCGGCGCAACAAGGCCGCGATGAGAGGAGGGGACCTCGAAAACCCAGCCATGCTCGCGCGCGACTTCATCGGGGCGGGCGGTGCTTTCCTCGCACGACAGCCAGCTTCCCCATGGGGTCGTGCCCCCGGCGCAATTGACGAGGGTCCCGGACAGGCTGAGATGCTGCCGTTCGCGGCGGCCCGAAACCATGTCGTAGACCAGGGTCGTGGTACCGCCGGGAAGCGGACACCCGTCATTATCGGTTCCGAAGACACCTTGGCGCAGCAGGCGGGCGGCCAAAGCGGGATCATCGCCAGCAGGCCCGCGCTCGCGGACCCGAACCGACAATTCGTGATTGCGAACGAGAGCCACCCGGCGGTTGCCGACGGCGAAGCATCCCATGCCGTCGAAATGGCTCGGCGTGAAATAGCCGTCGTCCATTCGTTCGCCGGCGCTTGAAATGATTCGGTAGGAGAAGCCGCCGGGAAGATCGAGCAAGCCGGCCCGGTCGGGGACGAGATCGCCATAGCCGGGAACCTCGTTTCGGTAACTCGTCGCTGCTGCGTCCTGGCCGAGCCCTCGCCGGGCAAGGCCAAGAAAGGCCGCCGAGACCACAGCCGACGCGGCGAAATGACGACGGCTGATCATCCGGTAACTTCCCGTTTCGCCTGTTGCTCAGTCTGGAATCAAATGATCGGGTGCCGTTCCCAGTTCGGCTTGTCCGCCCGCTTGCTGAGCCGCCCGTGCAGCCGCCGCAAAGTGCGGCTTCCGGTCTCGACGAACAGGAAGGGAAAGACGGCGTGGACGAAGGCGGCGAGGCCGGCACCGATCATCTGCATCCCGAATCCGGCCGCAGCCGTGAAATGCTCCGAATAGGTCTCTCCGACTTCCTGGGGATGCCGGGTGAAGGGGTTGCGCGCCATCTACGTCCTGCCTCGCTTTCATCCTCTCCTTAGCCGCTTCCGTCGGGTCGACAAAGTGCTGCCGAACCGGGCATAGAGCCGCTTACGTAAACGTAAGGACAGCCGATGCCCGAAGCTTTCATTGTCGATGCCGCTCGCACTGCGGGAGGCCGCAAGGGTGGCGCGCTCAAGGACTGGCACCCGGCCGACATGGCCGCGAAGGTCCTCGATGCCCTGGTCGAGCGGACCGGCATCGATCCGGCCGCGGTCGAAGACGTCATCATGGGCTGCGTCGGCCAGGTCGGGGAACAGTCGTTCCATATCGGCCGCAATGCCGTGCTCGCCTCGAAGCTTCCGCAAAGCGTGCCGGCGGTCACCATCGACCGCCAGTGCGGCTCCTCGCAGCAGTCGGTGCATTTCGCCGCCCAGGCGGTGATGAGCGGCACCCAGGACGTGGTCATTGCGGCCGGCGTCGAATCGATGACACGGGTTCCGATGGGTTCGCCGGTGACCCTCGCCATGCAAGCCGGCCTGGGCGGGCCTTTTCCGAAGAGCATTCAGGACCGCTTCGGCGTGCCGATGTTCAGCCAGTTCATCGGCGCCGAGATGATCGCGGAGAAATTTGGATTGATCCGCGAGCAGCTCGACGTCTTTGCGTTGGAAAGCCACCGCAAGGCCGCCGCCGCCACCCAGGCCAAGGCGTTCGACGCCGAGATCGTCCCTCTGGCCGTGGAAGGGGGCGAGCACCGCGCCGACGAGGGAATACGCTACGATGCCACCCTGGAAGGGATCGGCGCGGTCAAGCTGCTCAAGGAAGGCGGCAGGATCAGCGCCGCCAACGCGTCGCAGATCTGCGACGGAGCCAGCGGGGTGCTGGTCGTGAGCGAACGCGCGCTTCGGGAGCATGGACTGACCCCGCTCGCGCGGATCCACAATCTGACGGTGACGGCGGGAGATCCCGTCATCATGCTCGAAGAGCCGATCCCGGCCACCCGGAAGGCGCTCCAAAGGGCCGGCCTCTCGATCGGGGATATCGATCTTTACGAGGTCAATGAGGCGTTCGCGTCTGTCCCACTGGCCTGGCTGCGCGAAATCGAGGCCGATCCGGATCGCCTCAACGTGAACGGCGGCGCGATCGCGCTCGGTCACCCCCTCGGTGCCTCCGGTGCGAAGCTGATGGCGACCCTGACCCACGCCCTCAAGCGGCGTGGAAAGAGGTGGGGCTTGCAGACGATGTGTGAAGGCGGGGGGATCGCGAACGTGACCATCGTGGAGAATCTGGCCTAGGTTTTCCCGGTTGGCATTTCGACCCGCAAATGGCTCCGGCGGATAACCGGAGCCTCGCGGAGGCCAAAAGACCCCCGGCGGCTCCGGTCCATCCGCTCATGGTCAGCAAACGGGCTTCAGCTCTTGCGGCTCTTGCTCGAGCTCTTGCTGCGGTCGCGCGAACGGCTGGTCAGGGTTGCCGCCACCACTCCCGCTGCGACGGCTGCGCCGGCGGCGATCGTCGTCTTCGGATATTCGCGAACCTTTTCGGCGAGCTGGCCGAAGGCGCTTCGTGAATGCGCAGTCGATTCCGTCGAAGTTTCGGTCCTGCCCTGATCGTCGAGCTGGTTCGCCGGGCCGGCATGAGGCATCGCATGGCTGGGAATGTGCGACATCTAAATCACTCCATCTGTTGGGTTTCGTGAGCAGGGCCAACGAGGCGCCGAAACCGGGGTTCCCATGCCGCTTGTCGAACTGCCGCACTTCTTATTAGGTGCGCCGCAAAGAAGGAGCATTGGCACATGAAACTCGACACCAATATCGCCGCGGTCGTCACCGGTGGCGCTTCAGGCCTGGGTGAAGCAACCGCGCGGGCGCTCGCTTCGCGGGGTGTGAAGGTGGCGATCTTCGATCGCGATTCAGACCGTGGTGAAAAGGTCGCCGGCGAGATCGATGGCATCTTCGCGCAAGTCGACGTTACCTCTGACGAAGCGGTCGAGGCCGGGTTCGCCAAGGCGCGTGAAGCCCACGGCCAGGAACGAATTTGCATCAGCTGCGCCGGCGTGGCCAATGCCATGAAGACCGTCGGCCGCGACAAGACGACTGGCGAGATCAAGCGCTATCCGATCCATCAATTCGAGCTGGTCATCCAGATCAACCTCATCGGCACTTTCCGAGTGCTTGCGGCGTCGGCCGCCGGCATGGCCGGTCTCGAGCCTATGGAGGATGGCGAGAAGGGCGTGATCATCAACACCGCCTCCGTAGCGGCGCAGGACGGTCAGATCGGCCAGGCGGCTTATTCGGCGTCCAAGGCGGGGGTGCTCGGGATGGCGCTTCCGATCGCCCGCGACCTGATGGGGGAGGGGATCAGGGTCAACACTATCCTTCCCGGCGTGTTCGAAACCCCGATGGTGGCGATGATGCCGCAAAACGTGAAGGACGCACTTGCCGCCCAGGTTCCGTTCCCGAAGCGGCTCGGCCAGCCCGAAGAATATGCCAGGCTGGCCCTCTTCATGGCCGAGAATCCCTATCTCAACGGCGAATATGTGAGGTTGGACGGCGCCATCCGAATGGCGCCCCGCTGAGGACGTGACCGGGCATATCGGCATCCTCGCGCACAGCGCAGAGGGGGCCACCCTCTGCTACCGGACCGTCTGGCTTGAAGGCATCAGGCGGATGGGGGCCCATAATCATCCGCAGATCACCCTCACCGGTATCGCGATGCATCATGCGATGGAATTTTGGCAGCGCGGCGCTCTGGGCCGGCTTCGCGGCCTGTTTGCCGAGGATGTCGAGAGGCTCGCCGCCGCCGGTGCCGATTTCTTCATCCTGCCCGACAACACGGCCCATATCGCGCTTGACGCGCCTGGCGAGGCCTTCGCCCTCCCGGGACTCCATATCGGTGAGGTCGTCGCCGAGCGGGCGATGGCCGACGGCCGCCGCAAGGTCGGCCTGTTGGGCACCGAATGGACGATGACGGGTCCCGTCTATCCCGGGGCGCTGGGCCGGCGCGGTCTGGAATGGGCGATACCGGACGAGGCCGATCGCAAGATCGTCCACGACGTCATCTTCGACGAGCTCTGTGTCGGCCAGTTCACTGAGCTTTCGAGACAAAAGTTTCTGAGGATCATCGACAAGTTCGCCGAGGCCGGCTGCGATTGCGTCGCATTGGTCTGCACGGAAATCCCGCTCCTCGTGACCGCGGACGTCTCGCCGCTGCCCGTCCTCGATTCCACTCGCCTGCTTGCGGTGGCAGCCGTCGAAGCAGCCCTGGGCGATCGGCCCTTGCCGCATTGGCGCGGCGGCCCGATGCCGTCGTGACGAACAGGGAGGAAGTCATGGCCAAGGTGCTGGCGGGCGTACGGATCGTCGAATTCGCCGGCCTTGCGCCAGCCCCCTTCGCGGCGATGATGCTCGCCGACCACGGTGCCGAGGTCATCCGGATCGAGCGGTCCGGTGCAAGGGCGACGATCCCTCCGGACAAGGACATATTGCGGCGGAATCGCGCCGAGATCATCAGCCTGGACCTGAAGAAGGATGGGGATCTGGTCCGGGTGCGCGAGCTCGTACGAACGGCTGACGGTGTCATCGAGGGTTTTCGTCCCGGCGTGATGGAGCGACTGGGCCTTGGTCCCGAGATCCTGTGCGCCGACAATCCGCGCCTGGTCTATGGCCGTATGACGGGCTGGGGCCAGAACGGGCCTCTGGCCGAGGCAGCGGGTCACGACATCAATTACATCGCCCTGGCGGGGAATCTCCACGGCTACGGACGCGCCAAAGGTCCCCCGACCCCACCGGCCAATGCGGTCGGCGACTTCGGTGGCGGCGGGATGATGCTGGCCTTCGGCATGGTCGCTGGAATCCTGTCGGCCCGAGCCACCGGCCGCGGCAAGGTCGTCGACTGCGCGATGGTCGACGGCGCCGCCTTGATCGGCGCCCAGGTCTATTCGCTGCTGGCCGCCGGCATGTGGAAGGACGAGAGGGGCGCCAACCTTCTCGACGGCGGCGCCGCCTTTTACGACAGTTATGAATGCGCCGATGGAAAGTGGATCGCGATCGGCGCGCTTGAGCCGAACTTTTTCGCGGCATTGAAGGCGAAGCTGGGCCTGCGATCGAGTCAGTTCGACCCCGGCCTCAGAACCGAGCTCGAAACCTGCTTCAAAGCCGAATCGCGCGAATATTGGTGCGCCTTCTTCGAAGGCAGCGACGCGTGCTTCGCGCCGGTGCTCAGCCTGGCTGAGGCACCCAACCACCCCCACAATGTCACGCGCGCCACCTTTTCGCGCAGAAACGGCTATATCGAACCCAATCCCGCGCCCCGTTTTTCAGATACAGGTGACTGATGCTCGATCTCGCTCGCCGGACTTTCTATTCGGACGATCACCACCTCTTTCGGGACCAGGTCCGGAAATTCTTCGAGCGCGAGCTCGTCCCGCACCTCGAGCGATGGGAAGTCCAAGGCGAGATCGATCGCGACTTCTGGTGCAAGGCGGGAGAGGCGGGCCTCCTTTGTGCGACCGTGCCGGAGGCCTATGGCGGCCTCGGCCTCGATTTCGGGTACAACGCCGTGATCGACGAGGAGCTGGGTTATGCAGGCTCGAGCGCAGGCATCGGTCTCCATTCCGATATCGTCGCGCCCTACATCGTCGTTTACGGATCGGAGGAGCTCAAGGGCCGCTGGCTGCCGCGGATGATCTCCGGCGAAACTCCGACGGCCATCGCGATGACCGAGCCCGGCGCCGGCTCAGACCTTCAGGGCATCAAGACGACAGCCGTCAAGGACGGCACGGATTACGTGATCAACGGGTCCAAGACCTACATCACCAACGGTCAGCACGCGGAACTCATCATCGTCGTGGCCAAGACCGACCCGGCGGAAGGTGCGCGGGGGACGTCGTTGATCCTGGTCGAGGCTGACCGGCCCGGCTTTGCCCGTGGCCGCAACCTCGACAAGATCGGCCTCCACGGCCAGGACACGTCCGAACTCTTCTTCCAAGACGTTCGGGTGCCGCAGGCCAACCTGCTCGGCGCGGAAGGGATGGGCTTCGCCTATCTGATGAACCAGCTCCCCCAGGAACGGCTCGGGATCGCCGTCGGGGCCCAGGCCTCCGCCCAGCGCGCGTTCGACGAGGCCGTGAAATTCACCAAGGAGCGCAAGGCCTTCGGCCGGACGGTTTTCGAGTTCCAGAACACGCGCTTCACTTTGGCGGATCTCGCCGCCAAGCTTCAGGTCGGCTGGGCTCATCTCGACTGGGCGCTCGCCCGGCACATGGCGGGAGCGCTCACGGCTGCCGAGGCTTCCGCCGCCAAATTGTGGCACACCGAGCTGCAATGGGCGCTGTGCGACGCGTCGCTCCAGCTCCATGGCGGCGCCGGCTATATGAACGAATATCTCATCGCCCGTTTGTGGCGCGACGCCCGCGTCACCCGCATCTTCGGCGGCACCAACGAGATCATGAAGGAAGTGATCTCGCGGAGCATCTGAGGTGGCTGACATGACCGACCCGCTCGACTTCAC
>DASTDX010000086.1:0-6435 GCA_035710145.1 Allosphingosinicella sp. | reverse complement strand
AGCTCCAGCTGGCCGCTTCGCTTCCGTCGGCTTTCGAGATCGTCGCGCGCAGGCCTTCCCCTTCCCGTTCGTAGCGGATGCGCTGGGGGTAATCGTGCGCCGGATTTTCGAAGGTCACCTGGGTCTCGTCCGCCTCGGTGAGTGTGAAAGCGATCGGGGACCGGCCGCCCGGCGAAGCCAGATAGGCCAGGACGCCGTCAGTCCCCCGCTCGATCCTGACGAACTCGAACTCGCGAAGCGAGCCGCGGCGACCGGTCCGGCTGAAGGCGAACATCGTTCCGCCGCGCGGTGCCGACCAAGTCTCCTCGACCCAGCGATCGCCGGACCGACTCTCCCAGCGACCGCTCAGCCAGGCGAGATCGTCGATGGCGACGTCAGCTGGCGCGGAAGCGATCAGGGCGAAGCTCGCCAACGTCACCATCACCTGTCGCATGGCCCGATTCCTCCCGAGTCAGCGCGGCTTTCGAAAGCGATAGACGACGCGGTCGGTTCGGCCACGGATCGATGGTTCGAACACGTTGACCGAGCGGTCGTCCTGCGGATTTCTGAGCAGATCGGACTCGCCGTCGAACACGAAGCCGGCGCGCTCGAAATCGGCCCGGATCACCGCCGGATCGATCCGGTGGGTGGCCTCGACCTCGGCTCGGGTCTCCCGGCCCGGAGCGGCGACATGGTCGATCACCGCGACCGTGCCGCCCGGCTTGGTCGCCTGGAAGATCGCCGCTGTGACCGTGTTCGGATCGATCCGCGGCAGGTTGAACTGGGCGCTCTCCCAATAAGCGTCGTGGTAGACCAGATGCAGAAGCACGAAATCATAAGCGGCGGGCGCGAGCGAAATCGCCGTCGTCGGGGTGTAATAGAAAGCGGTGTTCGCGTTGCGCTCGCGAATCCCGGCGAGCGCGGTCCTGACCCGTTCATTGGTGCCGAAGCCCGGTGAGTTCCAGCCGGTCACCGAGCCTTGCGGCCCGACGGCCCGCGCCATGATCTCGGCATAATATCCGTTGCCGGTGAAGTAATCGAGCACCCGGTCGCCACGTTCGAGCCCGAGCCAGGTCAGCACCTCGACCGGGCGCCGCACCTCGTCGAGCTGCCGCGCGGCATCCGGCCGCCCGGTCGCCGCGACTCCGGCGGCAACGTCGGCCGGCTCCGCCGAAGCGGCGGCGCTGATGGAAAGCGAAAGAGCGAGAGCGAAAAGGCCGCGCTTCAGCATCGAATTTTCCCCCGTCAATGAAGCCGCGGAGATTACCAGTCCTGCCTTCGCGGCCCAAGCCGTTTCGACGGAGCAACGAGCGGCTTCGACGGAGCCGAGACAGAGCGGCGTTTGGCGCGAAGCTATCGGACGCTCAGGCGGCCGCCCGGCGCTCCGCGGCGTGGCTCGCCATCAGCCGCATCGCCTCGTGCGCCGACAGCGCGGCGCCCTCCTGCCAGAAGACGACATAGGAAAGATGCTCGCCGGCGAAGAAGATCGGCCCTTCCGGCCGAAGAAGCTCGTTGTAGCGCTCGCCGCGGGGATTGGCGAACCAGTCGGGATGGACCGGCCCGACCCCTTCCGACCAGGGGGTGAGCCCCCAGGCGACGGTGATCGGGCGGGTGAGCTTGCCGGACTGGCCGGGATGCATTCTCTCGACCACTTCGCGGCAGATCCGGAACCTTTCCTCGTGGCTCATCGCAGTGAACTGCTGGGGATGATTCTGCGACGTCCAGCCGGCAGAATAGGCAGCGACGAGGACCCCCTTGTCGGAATGCCAGCCGCCGGACGGATAGATGAGATTCTCGTTCGGCTGATCGGTCCAGCCGAGGCCGCCGTAAATGCCTTCCTCCTCCCAGAAACGCGGGGATTCGAAGCCCACCTTTACCGAAGGCAGATAGGGAACGTCGCGGATCGCGGCCTGCTTGGCCGGCGAGAAGTCGCTCGGGATCCGGGCGAGCAGGTTGAGCGGAAGCGTGCACACGCAATAATCGGCGTCGGTCGCATTGCGGCCGGGACCATGTTCGATCCTGACGCCTTCGCCACGGCGGCGGATTGCGGTGACCGGGCTGCCGAGTCGCACGCTCGGGCGCACGCGCTCGAAAAGCGCATGGGCAATCCGGTCCATGCCGCCGATCGGCTGAAACATGGGCGCCTGCTGGTCGAAGAATTCCTCGAAGACCAATGGGAGGCCGGCCGCCGGCCTGGCCACCAGTTCGGCGAGATCCAGCGGCTCGGCGGGGCGGCCGTTGCGGGTGTAGCCGCCAGGGGGCTCCGCGTAGCCGGACAGGCCGGCGGGGGTGAAATCGCCACTCTGGTTGAGGTCGCCATAGAAAGCGAGGAAGCCGCGCAATGCGGTCCGGTCGCCCTGACTCAATTGCTGGTCGAGCGCGCCGCGATCGATCGCCTTCGCGAGCAATTCGGCGAAGCGGCCGCGGACGCCGTTGCGGATGTGGCGATCGGTGTAGATCTTGCCGCCGAAGTCCCACTTCGCCGCCCGGTTGGAATTGACCATGACCTCGATCGGAACGCCCAGGTCCCTGGCGTAACCGAGGATCGTATGATGGACGTGCGGAATCCGCGCGGCGCCGGCGTTGAGATACTGGCCTTCCGAAAAGGCGCAGAGCTGGTCGGGCCGGCCGGTCTGAACCACCCGGTCCCCGCCGCGGACGGTCCACACCCGGCCGCCGACCCGATCGCGGGCCTCCAGCACGGTCACGTCCCAGCCGGCGCGGTCCAGCTCGTAGGCGGCGACCAGACCGGCGATGCCGGCGCCGAGCACGACGACCTTCCGCCCACGGCCCGAGCCGGGCGGAAGTCCGAACGGCTGAGCGGCGGCGGGCGGCGCCTTGAGCAGCCCCATCGCCTGCATGCCGAGATAGACGGCGCTGTAGCCGCCGACCGCGCCGAGGCGCTCCAGGAAGACCCGGCGAGTGAGGCTCATTGGCCAGCCGCCTGTGGTGCCGCGGCGGTGACCTCGATCTCGACCAGCCAGCCCGGATCGACCAGGCCGGCCACTTCCATCGTCGACCGGGCCGGCCGGTTCGGCTGGGCTTCGGTGCCGAAATATTCGCGATAGGCGGTCATCATCCCGGCGAAATCCATCGCCTCCTGGCCCGGCGGCGCGACCAGGAAGACCCGCATCATGACGACGTCGCCTAGATCGAGCCGGTGCTGGCGGAGCTGGGCCTGGATCTTGCGCAGGATCGATCGGGTCTGGGCCGCGGTATCGCCATAACGGGCGACCGAGCCCGGTGGCGCATTCTCGTCGATCGGATCGGGGACGGTGCCGCTGACGTAGACCAAGCGGGCACCGGCGGGCACTTCGACCGAGCCGGAGATGGGCGATTGCGGCGCCCCGACCCGAACCACCTCCTGCGCCTGGGCCGCCGGCGCGGCGATCAGCAAGGCGAGCAACGGCAAGCGACGCATAGGCAGTCCCCCCGGTTTTGCTGCCGATGCTTATCGCAAGCCGGCAGGTTCGTCATGGGCCTTCTGCCAGGCACCCCGACGGTTCGACAAAGCGCCCGCCCCGGCGCGATGCCGAATCAGGAAAGCCGGAATATCAGGCCCCGAAGATGAACTTCACATGGTCGCGGAACAGGCGGGTGTGGCGGCCCATCAGCTTCCGATCGCCGAGCAGCTTCGACAGGATGATCGCGCCCTCCACGATCACCGTGACATTGTCGGCCAAGGCGGTGAGATCGACCGGGACGACCGGCGGATGCCGGGCGACGATCTCGTCGAGCCAGTCGGCGAAACGGAGGCGAAGCGCGATGACGCTCTCGGCGTTCATTTCCCGGACCGCGCTGTCGAACATCTGCTCCTGGTAGGTGATCGTCGCCACCAGGCAGCCGGGGTGGAGCTCCGGCATTTCGTCCATCAGTTCGGCATAGAGGTTGAGGAAGATGAGGAAGCTCTGCAGCGGATCGTCGGCCAGCGCCCGCGCCCGCCGCTCGAGCGTGTCGAGGATCTGGTTGTCCTCCGCCAGGAAGCGCTCGAGCAATTGGCGGGCAAGGTCGTTCTTGTCCTTGAAATGATAAAAGAAGCCGCTCTTGGTGATGCCCGCAGCCTCGACCAGCTCCTCGATCGAGGTCGCTGCGAAGCCCTTGTGGACGATCGCATCGTAGGCGACGTCGAGGATCCGGCTTCGAGTCCGTTCCCCCTTGGTCGCGGTGGCGGCGCGCAACTGTACCGCAGGTGCGGTTTTCTCGATCAGCTTCTCGACCATCGCGTCCGCCCTCCGAGCGCCACCGCCGAAACTAGCAGAAACGCGCCCTTTTCTCCACGCCGTGAAAAGAGACCGCAAAGCTGCTAGAGAGAGCAGGCTTCCGGCAGCTAATCATGGCGCCCTGTCAACTTCATCAGGGAATCGCGCAATGCTGGGTCTCTACCATTATATCGCGTTCGGCCTGTTCGCCGCTTTCGCCGCGCTCGACCTCGTGGCCCGGGCGCGCAAGTTCCCCGACGTCGCTTACTGGCGATTGAAGGGCCTCGCCTTTGCCGCCTTGTATTTCGCGGTCGCAACCTACGCACCCTTGATGTGGGATGCCTGGCTCGGCGAGCATCAATTGCTCGACGGCAGTGCGCTTCCGCTCTGGGCGCAGATCGCAGGCGGTTTCCTGCTCCTCGAATTCGGCGTCTATGCCTGGCACCGGACGATGCACAACACGCCTTTCCTGTGGCGCTGGTTTCACCAGATGCACCACAGCGCCGAGCGGGTCGACATCTGGGGCGCGCTCTATTTCCATCCGTTCGACGTGCTCGGCTTCACCTTCGTCGGCAGCCTTTGCCTGGTGCTCGGTTTCGGAATCACCGCGGAGGCAGCGATCGTGGTCAACCTGCTCGCGACCTTCTGCAGCATGTTCCAGCACGCCAACATTCGAACCCCGCGCTGGCTGGGTTTCATCGTCACCCGTCCCGAAAGTCACTCGCTCCACCACGAGCGCAACGTGCACGCCCGCAATTATGGCGACATCCCGATCTACGACATGATCTTCGGCACGTTCGAGAATCCGGTCGAGTTCAAGGGAGAGGTCGGTTTCTACGACGGTGCGTCGAAGCGGATGGGTGCACTTCTGACCGGGCGACAGATCGCATGATCCGGCTCCTCGTCGCCATCGGCCTGCTGATCGCAGGCCTGACCCCCTTCGCCCCGGCGTCGGCGGAACCGATCGACCAGGCCGGGTGGACCGCCCGCAAGCGCCAGATCGCGCTGCCGAACGGGATCCGCCTGGCCTATGTCGAGCTCGGCGATCCGCGGGGGGAGCCGCTCCTGCTGCTCCACGGTTACACAGATTCCAGCCGGGTCTGGACGATCCTCGCGCCCTGGCTCGAGGAGCACCGGGTCCTGATCCCGGACCAGCGCGGTCACGGCGCTTCCGACGTTCCCGCCTGCTGCTATGCCATGTCCGATCTGGCCGAGGATGCGCGCCTGTTCCTCGACGCGATGGGCGTCGAGCGCGCCGCGGTGGCCGGCCATTCGATGGGCAGCATGGTCGCGCAGGTGCTGGCCGCCGAGCACCCCGATCGAGTCAGCCGGGTCGCACTGATCGGATCGACCGCTTTGGCGCCGGTGAGGCGGAGCGACTGGATGTGGAACGAGATCATGGGCCTTCGCCAGCCGATCGCGTCGAACACCGATTTCCTTCGGCAGTGGACCGCAAGTCCGACTCCGGTCGACCCGGTCTTCGCCCGGCATTCGGACGCGGAGATCGCTTTGGTGTCGCCGATCGTCTGGCGCTCGGTGCTTCGCGAGCTGCTCGAGGTTCCAGTCGGGCGTTATGCGCAGGACGTCCGCGCGCCGGTGCTGATCCTGTCCGGCGGCCGCGACGAACTGTTCGCGGCCGAGCATCACCAATCGCTCGTCGCCGCTTATCCCGGCGCCGAAGCGCATGTCTTCGCCGAGCTTGGTCACAACCTGATCCTCGAGCAGCCGGAGCGGGTCGGACCAGTGCTCGCGGCCTTCCTGCGGCGGCCAGCCGAGAGGGACTGAGCTCCCGAGCGCGCTGCCGGCGAAGCGTGCCTTCGAACCCGCCTTGCGAAACCCCCGTCGGCAACCCATCTCGATCGGCCCGCGTTGACCTGTCGCGCGACCTCGCATAACAAGAACAAATCTGGAACGGCGGCCGTGATGCTGACACACATTCCGAAGCATCGGTATACCGAATGCTGACCCACATAAGCGTCCGCGGCGCGCGCGAGCACAATCTCAAGGATATCGATGTCGATATTCCGCGGGAGACGTTGACCGTCATTACCGGTCTGTCGGGGAGCGGCAAATCGAGCCTGGCCTTCGACACCATCTACGCCGAGGGCCAGCGCCGTTACGTCGAGAGCCTGAGCGCCTATGCGCGCCAGTTCCTCGAGATGATGCAGAAGCCGGACGTCGACCATATCGATGGTCTGTCGCCGGCCATCTCGATCGAGCAGAAGACCACCAGCCGCAACCCGCGATCGACCGTCGC
>DASTDX010000085.1:0-6116 GCA_035710145.1 Allosphingosinicella sp. | reverse complement strand
CGGATCCGGACCTGATCCGTCTCGATGACGATGTCATTCCAGCGGCCAACGGCAACCTCGATGGCCCGGGCGATGACAATCCCGACGCGGTGCCCGGTAACGTCGTCAACGGCCAGCTGAACGGGACGGGCGGAGACGCGCCGCTGACCTACAACTTCACCGGAGTGAATACACTTCCCACGGGCTTCAGCATCGGTTTGGCGAGTGACGCGAATACCTTGCTCATCGTCCAGGACCAGGGCGGCAGCGACGTTACGGTCATGACGATCGAGCTCGACCAGAGCGATGGTTCGTTCACCGTTACGCAAGACGCGCCGATCCTTCACGACCCGACCAACCCCGGAGCGGGAGCGGGGCAGGAAGATAATTTCGAGGACAATCTCCTCTTCTCGATCGGAGTCGAGGTCGAAGATAATGACGGCGACGTCGAACCGGCGACGATCACGATCAACGTCGACGACGATACGCCGACGATCAACGTGACTCAGAACAATGAGTCCGGTGTCGTACTGACCACGCAGGACGCGGAGACCGACGGCAATCCGACGGCCGAGGATACGGCTGTTTCGGCCATCAATTTCGGCGGCGTGTTCGGACTGACGCAGTCGGCAGGTGCTGATGGCGCCGCTGCTCCGGCGACCCTGGCCTTCGACCTCAATGTTGTGGCCCAGAATTCGGGCCTGACCAGCCAAGGTTCGGTCATCAACCTGTTCGAGGTTGGCGGCGTGATCTACGGCACCACCGCCGGGGTAGCCCCGGTCGACGGGACCACGCCGGGCGTGGTCTTCTCGCTCCAGGTGAGCAACACCGGCGTGGTCACGCTGACTCAGTATCAGCAAGTCGACCATGCGGTTGAAGGTGTCACCACCTCGCCGTTCGACGATCAGTTCGCGACCTTGGTCAACGGCAAGATTACGCTGACCGCTTCGTCGTCACTGACCGACAACGATGGCGACACCGTGACCGACCAGGAGGTCGTCGACCTAGGCGGAAACATCCGCTTCGCCGATGACGGACCGGATGCCGTCAATGACAGCGCCGATCAGCTCACTGAAAACTCCTCGGTGACGGTCAACGTCTTCGCCAACGACGCCCCCGGCGCCGACGGCGTCAACGTGGTCGGCGGAATCGCCGTTGTTCCCGGTTCGCTGACGGGTGCGGGCGGGCTCGTCTACAATAATGACGGCACGTTCACTTATACCCCGGCGGCCGGCGAAGAAGGCAGCATCACGTTCCAGTATCAGCTGACCGATTTCGATGGCGATACCGACATCGCCACGGTCACTATCAACCTGCTGCCTGACTCACTTCCCGTGGCGGCCGATGGAGTTGCCAAGGTCGACGATGACGGCCTGCCGGCCGGCATTGGGGACAATGCCTCCGGCGATCTCGATGCCAATTCCGGCGAAGCGGCCGTGGTCAATCCGAGCGAGGCCATCTGGCATGGCCAGCTGGTCGCGGCGGGCGGTGGCGATACCATCGTCGACTATGACTTCTCGTCGATGCATGGCACGAGCGGCTCGGTTGGTACCGAGACGGTCGACTATACGTGGGACAACGGCTCCAGCACCTTGACCGCGACCATTTCGGGCGGCGCACGCGACGGCCTCGAGCTGTTCAACGTCGTGGTCAATCAGTCGACTGGTTCCTACAACCTGACCCTGGTCAGGAACGTCCAGCATGCCGACGAAGTCGCCAACCAGGAGAATGACGCCACCACCAACCTGACCTTCACGGTCACGGACAGCGATGGCAGCACCGATACCGGCCTGGTCACCGTAACCTTCGACGATGACATGCCGGTAGTGACCGACGTCACCGATCCGCTTGAAATCCCCAATAGCGGCGCGACGCCGAGCGGCACGGGCAACTTTGCCTTCGACATCGGTGCGGATCAGAACGCCGACTTCGACGACATCAGTGTTTCGAATTTCACGATCCTGATCAACGGCGAAGCGGCCACCAACGTCGTCCTGACTCCGGACGTCGACGGCAACGGCGATCCCGCCCCTGAGACGGCCACGACGGCCAGCTACAGGTTCACCTTCCAGTATGACACTGGTGAGGGCGGGCTCACGAACGGTGTAGGAACGCTGGTCTTCAACAAGGCCACGGGCGAATATACCGTCACTCTGACCAGCGGCCCGATCGAGGGCTTCACCATCCTCCAGACCGGCAGTGAAACCACCACGTTCGTGGAGTATGATCTCAACGGTGGTGCACCGGATGTCGTCACGGCTCAGTTGGCTGACAGTCTGTTCGCGCAGTTCACCGCGGTTTCGACCAACAACAACGGTACGCCGAACCTGTTGACGACGGGTGGCAACAACATTGCCTGGAACCCGGGCGAGTTGTTCACGGCCGATCCGGGCAACCCGCAGGTGTCCAGCACCGATGCCGGCGTCGACGGCAACACGATGGACACGGGCGAAGTCCTCGACTTCGACCTGTTCACCAGCGATCCCGGCAGCAATACGGCCCTGACGCCGGATGGGTCGGCGACGGAAATGTTCATCCAGTTCTTCCAGTTTACGGCGGACGATGACATCATCGTCATCCTCAAGCTGCAGGATGCGGATAATCCGGCGATCACGACCACCCGCGCGATCTTGATCGATGGCGACGACGTCTTCCTAGACGGCGACACTGCAACGGGTACTTCGTATGAGGGCTTGGTCGCCGGACTCGGCAGCCAGGATGCGCTCGTCGTCATCCAGTCGAATGACTATAATGCGGTTGGCGAGAATTGGGTGATCGTCGGCGCGCAGATCGTCACGGATAACGACGGCACGACCGGCACCGGCATCGATCTAGACGGCGATCTCGGTCCCGGTGGCGCAAGCGATCGTGACGGTGACGGTGATTTCGGTACCGACAGCGGCAACGCCGCCCTGGACGAACTGGACACGTTCGCCGACGACACTGATGTCAGCGGCCTCAAGATCACCAGCATCGGCTTCCTCGTCCCGTCGACCGAAGCACAGTCGGCAACGATCGAGTTCGATGTCACGATCGAGGACTCTGATGGTGACCAGGTGGTTACGCAGGACATAACCGTCCAGATCGGCGATCCGCCGGCGCTTACCCTGGCGGCCGAGAGCTCGTTCTCGACTCAGACCCTCTCGAAGATGGCAGCGAACGACGACTACTCATCATCCTTGTATGCGGCCAGCGATGGTCAGAAATATGGCGGCAACGGCTTTGGCAATATCGGCAACACCGGTATCACCTCGGCCATGGTCGCGGCGTCGGGCTTTGCCGCGATGTCGATGACCTCGCTCAACAGCTTCAGCCAGCCGTCGTTCGATGCGATGGTGCAGGACGGCTTGCAGCAGCTCAGTGCCCAGGTGACCGGGCGCGAGATGATGGGCGGCGAAGACTTCGGCAGCCTGTCGTTGGCAAGCCAGCTCGACGGGTCGGCGGTCAATGCCGTCAACCTCTCGAACTCCGGCATCAGCTTCGAGGATCATGGCTTCGTCGGCGGCGGCCTCGACGCCATGTCGTTCGGCGACGCCGGGCCGGCCTACGTGCCGAACTATGCCGCGGGCCAACCCGTCATGGCCAGCATTCCGGCCTTTGCCGCGAATGTGCCGACGGTCAGCATGGCGTCGGCTGAAATGCTCAAGGCGGCCAGCCTTGAGGGGCATGTCCAGCAAGGCGGTGGGGTCGAGCAAGTCCTCGCCGATGCGCTGGGCAACGATGCGCCGACAATTGACGGCGTGCTGGCCAACCTGCCGGGCGGAATCGCCGGACTTTCGGCGATTGCCAACCTGGCAAGCCCGGACGGCGCTGGCGTGCCGGCTTGGGACATGGGCATGCACGGAGGTTTCGCTCCGGCGCATGACATGCTGATGAAGGTGGCAGCAGTTGAGATCCACCAAGACGCAGTTCAGCCGGCGTAACGGCTGACGGGGGCACGGCCCTCCCTGGTGGACGGGGAGGGCCTTTTTCGCCCTAGACCAGAAGGGGGAAGACATGACTAGGAAGCACTGGACGTTGATCGTTCCCGGGGCGGTGCTGTTGTGCGCCACTCCGGCATTCGGAATAGACCTGAGGGAGGCGGTTCAAGCTGCCCTCAACACCAATCCCGAAATCCGGCAGGCGGTGCACAACAAGCTTGCCACCAAGGAAGAGCGGAAACAGGCGGAAGGCCGTTGGCTCCCGACCATTTCCGTTGAGGGTTCGGCAGGCGTTCGCAGGCTGCGCAACCCGACCCGCCGTTCACTCGGCATCGCTGACCAGGGGTTGGAGCCCGTCGAGGGCTACATCATCGCCGATCAGCTGCTGTGGAACTCCGGCGGCCGGGTAGCCGAAATCAAGCGCCAGGCTTCGCGTACCGATGCCGCCGCGGCGCGTATCGAGGAGCGTAGCGAGTTCGTCGCGCTCAATGTCAGCCGCGCCTATATCGACTATCTGCTGCAGCAGCGGCTGGTGGCGATCGCGCAGGACAATGCGACCTTCCACGAACGCCTGGCCGGCGATCTGCGCGAAGGCGTTGCCCGCGGCTCCATCTCGGTTGCAGACCAACAGCAGGCGGAAGAGCGGCTTCAGTCGGCGCGAGCGCGCGTTACCGAAGCGCAGGAGGACCTCGATACCGCGGGGATCCAGTTCCAGACGCTGACCGGCGTTCCGATCGATGCAGTCAATATGCCGCCCGACCTGTCGGGCCAGATGCCGGCGTCGCTGGCCGAGGCGGAAGAGGCAGCTCGCCAGAACAATCCGCGTGTCCAGGAAACGCTGGCAGACCTCAACACCTCCCGCCAGGAGATCAAGGCGGCGCAGGCCGAGCTTGGCCCGCGCTTCAATGCCGAAGCCAGCGCCCGCTACGGCGACGACATCGACGGGTTCCAGGGCCGCACCAGCGACCTGCAGGCGCGCGTGGTGATGCGCTGGAAGATCTTCGACGGCTTCGCCAACACGGCCAACGTTCGCGAACAAAAGCAGCGCGAGAATGAAGTTCATTCGCGGCTGTTCCAGCGGACCCGCCAGGCGGAAGAAGACGTCCGCACGGCGTGGAGCCGCCTGACCAACCAGACCCGGTTGGCCGGCGAGCTCGAAACGCAGAACCGCGTCGCCGACGACCTGCTGCTTTCGTATCGCGAGCAGTTCAACGTCGGCCGCCGTTCACTGCTTGACGTGCTCGATGCGCAGAACACGCGCTTCAACGTCCAGGCATCGTTGGAGACGGCACGTATGGCCAAGCTCTATGCCCAGTATCGGGTACTGGCTGCGTCAAACCGCCTGATCGAATCGCTCGGCGTCGTGATGCCGGCCGAGGCGGTGATGAACCAGCGCGACAAGTTCGGTGTCAATCCGATCCCGCCGGAAGACCGGCAGGAGAACAGCTTCCCGTATCCGGTGATGGGCCCGCCCGCGCCGGAAACCACGGGCGGCCAGTAAGAGTGGTGAAGGGGACAGGCGTTGAGTGTCATGCATTGGCTGGATTCCACGCCGTCGCGTGAAATTGACCCTGTCCTCGATTGCCTGACCTTCCTCGCGCGCCGCGCAGACAGGCCGTCTTCCCCGGTCTTGCTGCGTGCGGGGTTGGCGCTTTCGGACACGGGCACGTTGCCGTTCCACCAGATCGAGCCGGCGCTCGAACAGGTTGGAATGCGCGGCGAGCCCGTGTCCCGCCGCCGCGTCGGCGGCTGGCGGCTTCAGCAGCTTCCCGCAATCGTCGAATTGACCGAGGATCGGGCGATCGTCCTCCTTGAGATGAAGGCCGGCGATGCGCTGATCTATTCGCCTGGAACCGCCGAGCCGATGTGGGTTCCGGCCAGCGAGATCGAACCCGCGTTCACTGGCACTGCCGTCGTGGTCGAACCCGACCCAACGCAGGAGCGTGCGGGGGAACGGCCTTGGGACAAGGTCCGGCGGACGCATTGGTTCTGGTCGGAAGTTTGGAAGGTCCGAAAAGAATTCCGGCCGGTGCTGCTCGCCGCACTGATCGTCAATTTCCTGGCGCTTGCGGTCCCGCTCTTCACAATGAATGTCTATGATAGGGTCATCCCCAACAAGGCCGTGCCTACATTATGGGTATTGGCGATCGGCGTGCTCCTTGCCCTGGTTTTCGACTTCATCTTGCGCCTGGCGCGATCGCAGCTGGTCGACGAGAT
>DASTDX010000084.1:0-3547 GCA_035710145.1 Allosphingosinicella sp. | reverse complement strand
CGGACGATCGGATAGGTGACCATATGGTCGCCGCCCAGGCAAAGGGGAACACATCCATCGCGCGCGATCGCCTCGACAGCGTCGCTGATGAGGTCAACATCGCCTTCGCCCTCGGTCAGCGGAAGATCGCCTGCGTCCTCCAGCAAGGCGTCGACACCGATTTCAATGCCCCGCTCGGACATGCGGTTGCTGTGGTCGGATCCGAAGGCCCGGCGGATGGCTTCGGGAGCGGCGGCTGCGCCGCGCAGGAATGAAGAATGGCTGTCGGTCGGCAGGCCGATCAGGCGAATACGCGGCTTCGTCCCTGCGCCAGTCATGTCCGGTACGGCCCGCTTCATCGCTCTGATCCGCCGGCAGGGTCGGCCGCCTCAAGGAACGGCATCACCGCTTCCAGGAACTCGGCCGGTCTTTCGACGTGAGGCAGGTGGCCTGCACTCTCGATGATCTTGAAAGTCGAGGCCGGAATGGCCTTGTGGAGCCGCCAGGCGTTGGAGGGAGCCACCACCGCATCGAAGCGTCCGTGAACGACCAGGGTTGGCTGCTTGAAGCTGCGAACGTGCGGCCAATAGTCGAGCCGCTCCATGTCGCGGCGCAGGCTGTTGTTGACGGCGATATTGTCGCGATGATCCGAGACCGCCGCGAGATAATTGCGATAGGCCTGCTCGGTCACGAACTCCATGCTCATGAAGATCGCGGAATCGGAACTGGCATTATTGTCTCCAAGCGTCGCCCTTTTGGCGCGCCAGGCGTCGATCCTGTCGGGATAGACGTGAGGCAGGATCTGGACGAGGTCGCCCAGTCTGGGCGGCGGTGCGCTGACGAGCACCAGCCTTCTCACATGGTGCCCATATTTTGCCGTGTAGGCGATCGCCAAATAGGCTCCGAACGAGTGCCCGAGAATGTCGAGTTGGGCGGCTCCTGCGGCCTTGCGGATTACCTCCAGGTCCTCGACATATTTGGCGATCGTTTCGGTTCCATTGGATGGGGCTGACCGGGAAGTGCCGCGCTGATCGAAGGTGATCAGCGAGCGGCTTGCCGCCAGCCGGTCGAGCGCCCCGCCGACGCGCATGTACCGGCTATCGGTACCCGGGCCTCCGGAGAGAATGAGGAGTGGAACGCCCCTGATAATGTCGGGCGCATAATAGGCGATCCGGGCGCCGTCCGCGGCGGTGGTGAACCTGGGTTCGGCGGCATCGGCGCAGGTGTGCCAGAAAAGGCCCGCCAGGAAGATCAGCATGCCGATGATCGGTGCAGGCATCCTCGGCTCCTCAGTTCGTTGTCAGCACCGAGGCCACCGCCGAGACCCCGCTCCAGAAATTGCCGAGACGAAGATTTTCATCTTCGGCATGCTGGTTGTTGTCATGGTTCCACGGCGACAATGTCACGGTCGGTACGCCGAGCGCCTTCTCGATCATGCTCAACGGCAGGCTTCCGCCTGTGGTCGGAAGGACGATCAATGGCCCGGCTGCCGATGCACCGGTAATGAGTCGCCTCGCCAGCGGATGGCCGATCGGCGTTCTGGAGGCGGCATAGCCTCCCTTGCCGACCAGCATCGCAACCCTGGGAAACCGTCGGCGTTCGTCGATGGTCGGCTCACGGTCAAACAGCTTGTAGCCCTGGGCCTCGATATGACTTTTCAGCTTGGCGAGCTGGCGATCCGGATCATTGCCCATGACGAGCCGCATATCGATCGTCGCGGTCGCCAGCGACGGAACGATGTTTCGCGCAGCCTCGCCGACATCGTCGGAGCGGATTCCGTCGATATTGAGCGAAGGCTGGTTAATCAGCTCAGCAAGCTTCTTGCCGGCGCCATCGGTCTGGGCGAGGCCGAGATCGTACTTCAGTCCGGCATCAACCGATGGAACCGAGGCAACCGCCTCCAACTCCGGCTGGGTGAGGGGAATGACATCGTCATAGAAGCCGTCGACCAGCACCCGTCCGTCAGGATCCTTCATCGAAGCCAGGAGCTGGCTCAACATCATGGCGGGGTTGGGCGCCCAATTCCCATAGTGCCCGCTGTGGAGAGCTCTTGTCGGGCCGTATATCGTAAGGTCGGCGGTCACCACTCCGCGCACTCCAAGCACGGCTTGCGCCGGACCGCTCGGATGGGCTGGCCCGTCGACAATGATCCAGCCGTCTGAGGCAAGCAGGGCTCGATTTGCCTCAAGGATCATAGGCAAGTGTGGCGATCCGGCTTCCTCTTCTCCGTCAAAAAAGATCTTGAGGTTGGCGGTTGGCTTCCGCCCGTCCGCCTTTAGCGAGGCGATCGCCGTAAGGATGGCCATGACGCCGGCCTTGTCGTCGGCGGCCGAGCGGGCATAGAGCCGCCAGTCGGGACCCGGGCGGCCCTCATGAACGCATTGCCGGGACTGGCTTCCGGATGGCCCCTTGAGGGATGGACACAGGACCGGCAGGAACGGCCGAGTGACTGTCCAGTCGGATTCCGTTACCGGCTGGCCGTCATAATGCGCATAGAGAATGATGGTTTGACGGGCGCCGGGCACCAGCCATTCGCCATAAACCGCCGGCGGCCCTTTGCCGTCAGCGGGCCGCAACAAGCGCGGCGACAAGCCCTGCTCCTTCATTTTCGCGAGCAGGTAATCCGCGTTGCGACGAATACCGGCCGGATCGTTGGCGACATTGGGGATCGCCAGAAACTCGATGAACTCCGACAGGATTCTTTCGCGATTTTCTTCAATATAGTCCTGCGCGCCGGCTCCGGTAGCGGGCGCTGATGCCACCATGGCAGCGAAGGCTGAGAGGAGCAGGCAGGCGCGGCGGATTTGGTTCGGTCTCATATCTTTCGCAACTTATCACCCCGATTGTCCTGGTCTACTTCAATATTCTTAGTGATATGATAAGCTACTCTTAATGTTAGATTTGACTCGCCTTCGAATCCTGCGCGAGCTGGCCCGCCGGGGAACCATGACGGCGGTCGGCGAGGCGCTGGGCATGACGTCCTCGGCGGTATCGCAGCAACTCGCCGTGCTGGCGCGCGACGTCCGAGCTCCCATAACCGAACGAACCGGGCGCCGGGTGCGACTTACGCCCGAGGGCGAGAGGCTTGCGGCGCACGCCGAGACGATCCTCCAGGCCGTGGAAGCAGCGGCCCTCGAACTGAGCGCGATAGGCGACACGCTGGCCGGAGCGCTCCGAGTCGCCACGTTCACCACCTATGGCCGGGCGAAGCTACTTCCGGCCGTCGTCCGGCTACGAGATCGCTATCCGGACTTGGACATTGTGATCCAGGAGCTCGAGCCCATGGAATCGCTCGAGGCGGTTCGCGACGGGCGCTGCGATCTGGCGGTAAGCTTCGAATATAACCTGGTGCCCCGGCCAGTCCTGCCCGGGCTGCTCGTGCAGCCCCTCATGGAAGAGCCCATTCTGGTTGCCCTTCCGGAGCGCTGGCGAACGGCGGCGGATCCTATCGATCTCCAACAACTGGACGGGCAGGATTGGATCGTCGGTTCGCAGCAGGCCGATGATCGTCAATTGGTAGAGCGGGTCTGTGCGGTTGCCGGATTCGCGCCGCGAGTGACGCATGCAG
>DASTDX010000083.1:0-2714 GCA_035710145.1 Allosphingosinicella sp. | reverse complement strand
TTCGGCATGGATTTCGGTATCATGCCGGACGGACGGCTGGTCTTGTTCGAAGCCAATGCGACGATGAATTTCTTCCCGTTCCTGCCGGACCAACGGTTCGCTTATGTGAAACAATGCGCATCGGCGGCCAAGCGCGCGTTTCATGACATGCTCGGTCGCAACGTCGCGCCGGTCTCGGTAAGTCCCAATCAGCAGCCATCACGGTAGGCGTGGGATGTACGATACATACGCCGAAATTTTCGAGAAACGGGCAAACGAATATCAACACGCGATGAAGACTTCGCCAACGGCGCGTGACCGCGAGTTCCACGCGGTACTCGAGCCAATCCGCGACGCGACCTCCGGACTGGTCTGCGACATGCCATCGGGCGGCGGCTATCTGGCGGCCTATTTGTGGCCGGAAATGGAATATGTAGCGATCGATCCGGCGCCAGATTTCTTTATCGAATGGCCGGGCCATTTGAAGCGAGTGGAAGCCGAGATCACCAATGTCCCGCTCGCCGACCAGAGCGTGGATTATATCGTCAGCCTCGCCGGGCTGCACCACGAGCCGAGCCTGCCGCGCGTTTTCGCCGAAATGCGCCGGCTCATACGGGCTGGCGGACGCGCGGTCATCGCCGATGTCGCGATCGACACGCCGCCAGCCAGGTTCCTGAACGGGTTCGTGGCGGAAAACTGCCCGATGGGCCATGACGGCCGGTTCCTTGACGAACGGACCGCTCCGGCCCTCGAAGCGGCCGGGTTCAACATCGTCGACGACCGAACGATGGACGTCCCATGGCAGTTCGACACCATGGAGGAAGCGGGTGAATTCTGCCGCTACCTGTTCGGGATGACGGCGCTCGACGCCACGACCGCCGCGCAGGCGATGCACCGCGAGATCGGCTTCCTCGTCGATCAGGGCCGGCCTGAGCTGCGGTGGACGCTTCGGCGCATCGTCGCTGATGCGGCGTGATCCTATCCCGTACTTGCGCGACCGGACGGCAGGCCCCATGAGCTTGTCAGGGGGAAGTATGACCGAGGAGCTACTCGTGCGCGACCCTAACCCGTCTCAACGCCGCAACCTCTATCCGACGGTCGAACCCTATGGTTCGGGCATGCTCGATGTCGGAGACGGTCATCGGCTTTACTGGGAACGTTGCGGAACGCCGGGCGCCAAGCCGGCCGTGTTCCTGCACGGGGGGCCTGGTGCGGGGATCAGCGACAATCATCGGCGCCAGTTCGATCCGGCCAGATATGATGTCCTGCTGTTCGATCAGCGCGGGGCCGGAAAATCGACTCCGCACGCGAACCTGGATGCCAACACGACCTGGCACCTGGTTGAGGATATCGAGCGGCTGCGCGAGATGTGCGGAGTCGACAAATGGCTGGTGTTCGGCGGCAGCTGGGGCTCGACCTTGAGCCTCGCATACGCCCAAACCTATCCCGAGCGGGTCACCGAGCTGGTGCTGCGCGGCATCTTCCTGTTCGGGCAAAGCGAGCTCGACTGGCTTTACCGTCATGGAGCGTCGGAACTCTACCCGGAAGGATGGGATGAATTTCTGGCGCCGGTTCCGCAGGAAGAACGAGGCGACCTGATCGCGGCCTATCGCCGTTTGCTGACCGGCGACGATCCTGCGGTAAAGCTCCGCGCAGCCAAGGCGTGGAGCACCTGGGAGGGGCTGACGGTCACCCTGCTGCCCGATCCGGAAATGCTGGCCGAGTTCACTGACGACCATCACGCCATCGCCATCGCCCGGATCGAGAATCATTACATGCTTCACCGGGGCTGGCTGGAGGAAGGCCAATTGCTGCAAGGCGCCGAGAAACTGCGCGGCATCCCCGGCGTGATCGTCCAGGGCCGCCACGACTGCTGCACCCCGCCCCGCGCCGCATGGGAGCTGAAGAAGGTGTGGCCGGAGGTCGAGCTCAACATCGTCCCCGACGGCGGCCACCTCTACAGCGAGCCGGGCATCCTCGACGGGCTGATCCGCGCGACCGATCGGTTTGCCGGCTAAAGCTGCAATCGACCGTCACAGCTCGCGCTGGATCATATAGAGGACGAGATCGTTGACGAAGCGGCGGTCCGGCGTATCGGGACGATCCCCGTAGGTCTCGTAAAATTCGTTGAGAGCGGCACCGGCGAGGAACCGCGAGCATTGCCGGCCAAATTCGATCGAGCCATGCCTTTGCATTAGCTCGAAGACGCGGCGGACGTCCTGCTCGGACCTGCTTTCGCGAGGCCGGTCGAGGAAACGTCGAAGCCAGGCCTTGTCGCGGACGCCGCTCATGCCGAGCGTGTGAATCAGCATCAGTGTGCGCTTGCCTTCAAGGAGATCGCCGCCGATCTCCTTGCCGTAGCACCCCCGGTCGCCGACCAGATTGAGAAGATCGTCCTGGATTTGAAATGCGGCGCCCAAGAAATAGCCGAACCGGTTGAGGCGGTTCGGGTCGATCGTTCCGCCAGATCCGATCAGCGCTCCGATCCGACACGGATGGATGGTGGTGTACCAGCAGGTCTTCTTCAGGCACATTTCCAGATAATCGCCGGGCTCCTGCGAGCAGTCATTTGCGCGGATCCAGCCGAGTTCGATGGCCTGACCCTCGACCGACTCAACCACCATATGCTCGATCTCCGAGGCGACGGCATAGGTTAGCGCCGGACCCAGCAGATGCAGATTGTCGAGAATGGGCCGCACCGCCAATGCCAGGATCGCGTCCCCCGCGTTCAAGGC
>DASTDX010000082.1:0-3221 GCA_035710145.1 Allosphingosinicella sp. | reverse complement strand
CGTTTGGACCCGAGAGGAGGGATAGGGCTAACGCGTCAAAAAGAGTAACATGGCTGAATGGAGTCCGGCTTCGCCTTGTTCGACACGAAGATCGGCCTTTGCGGCCTCGCCTGGACCGGCTCAACACTTCGCGGTGTGCAGCTCCCCGAAGCCAGTGCCGCGAAGGCTCGGGGCGAGTTGAAGCGGCGGTTTCCGGATCTCGATGAAGCAGAGCCGCCACCGTGGGTCGTGGATTCGATCGACGCGCTGACGGCGTTTCTTTCAGGCGCGACGGAAACCGCTCTTGCCGCGATCCCGATTGACCTCACGTCGGTGGGTGAGTGGGAACGGCGGGTCTATCAGGCAGCGCGCGACGTTCCAGCCGGGAGCACCGTCACCTACGGCATGCTGGCGGCGCGCCTCGGCGATCCAGGCAAGGCCCGGGCGGTGGGTCAGGCCCTTGGCAGAAACCCGTGGCCGATCGTCATTCCCTGTCACCGGATCACCGCGGCCGGAGGCAGGATGGGAGGCTTCTCCGCCCCGGGCGGAACCGTGACCAAACTGAAGTTGCTCGAAATCGAGGGCGCCCTGGCCGCCGATGGCCTGCCGCTTTTCGCCGTCACCCACTGATCAGGCCCGGTGGCGACCCGGGAAATGAAGTAGCCAGCCGCGTCTGGCGAGGTCAGGGGCGGGCTTCGATTACCAGGTTGAACGGGGTTTCCGCCGCCCTCCGGACGCTTGAGAAGCCTGCTTCCTTAAGCACCTCGGTCAGACGGGCTTCGCCGGCCTGAGCGCCGAGCGCGAGGCCGACCTCCTGGGCGAGCGAGCCGGGCGTGCAGATCATCGTCGAGGCGGAATAATACATTCGGCCGACGGGATTGAGATTGTCGGCCAGCGTATCGCCAGCGAACGGTTCGACCAGCATGAAGATGCCGTCGGGCTTCAGCATCGACCGGACATGCCGTGCGGCGCCGACGGGATCGCCCATGTCGTGGAGACAGTCGAAGCAGGCGACGAGATCGTAATCGCCGCCCGGCGCCTCCTTCGCCTTGGCCACTTCGAAGCGCAGGTTGGGCGCCCCGCCTTCTTCGAGGGCCGCTTCGCGGGCTCGCTCGATCGAAGCGCCGTGATAATCGAATCCGACGAACTGGCTGTTGGGGAAAGCCTTGGCCATGACGATCGTGGAGGCGCCGCAGCCGCAGCCGATATCCGCTACCTTGGCGCCCGCTTCCAGCCTGGCCACGGCCCCCTCGATCGCCGGCAGCCAGGTCGAAACGAGGTTCGCGCGATAACCTGGACGGAAGAATTTCTCGGTACCCCGGAACAGGCATTCGTGATGCTCGTGCCAGCCGACTCCCTCGCCCGTAAGGAAAGCATGAGTGATCTTCGGTTCGTCGATATAGGCCGACGCGATCAGCTCGAAGGCGGGTGCGACATAAACGGGGGACTCTTCGTTCGCGAGCGCCATCTGCTGTTCGGGATTCATCGAAAAGGCGCCGGAGTCGACGTCATGGTCGACGAAGCCGGAAGCCGCCTGCGCAGCCAGCCATTCCCGTGCATAACGCTCGCTGATACCGGTGCGCTCCGCAAGCTCATGCGACGTCGCCGGCCCGTGATCGGCGAGCGCCTTGTAAAGGCCGAGCTTCGCGCCGGTGATGACCAGCGACCCGCTCAAGGCAGCGCCCATGTCGCCGACCATCTTCCCCATGAAAGTGTTGAGCTTGTCCATGTCGACTTGCTGGGCCGTCTGCATAGCCGCCTCCCGTCGCCGAGTCGTAGGGCCGGAATGATAGCATGTTCGTTGCCGTGGCGCAGGATGAGTCCTTGAAGTCGAAAAGACGCGTTCTATATCAATAATACACCATGAACCGAAAGGGAGGATGACATGGACTTCTTCAGGAACATGCAGCCACGCGACTGGATGATCGCGGTCGCCGCGTTCGTCGCCGGAGCCATCATCTTCTAGAACGTTTTCGACCGAGCGGCTCGAAGGTAGTTACAGCTTGGCGGCGGGAGCCGAGGTGGCCATGATAGGCTGCTGATGCCGGGGGAATCGCCGTGACAAATCGACTGAAGCCCCTGGCGCGGCTCGAGGGCGACCAACTGCGCGCATCATCGCCCAGCCATCATGCGGCGTTGTCCGCATCGGCGGGAACCGGCAAGACCCACGTGCTCAGCGCCCGCGTGCTTCGGCTCCTGCTGGCGGGGGTCGATCCGTCTTCCATTCTCTGCCTCACCTTCACCAAGGCCGGAGCGGCGGAGATGGCGGGCCGGATTCATGCCCGCCTGGCGCATTGGGTGCGATTGAGGGACAGCGATCTGGGCGCCGAACTGGCGGCTTTGGGGGAGGACGAGGGGCCCGAAAAACGTGAGCAGGCGCGGCGGCTCTTCGCCCGTGTCCTCGATGCGCCCGGCGGCGGTCTTCGCATCCAGACCATCCACGCATTCGCGCAGAGCCTGCTGGCTGCCTTTCCGGCGGAGGCCGGTCTCACGCCCGGCTTTCGTCCGCTCGATGGTCGCGAGGAGAAATTGCTCGCTCGATCGACTCTGGCAGACCTGCTCGTCACGGCAGAAATCGAGGGCCGTGACTGGCTCGTGCGCGACATTCAGGCGCTCAGCCTTCGTCTCGGCGAGGGCGGCGCAGAAAATGTCCTGCTGGCTTGCGCCCGCGCTCCAGACGCGATGGCAGGCCTGGGGCCCGCTTTGGGGATCGAGGCCCGATTACGGCACGCCTTCAATCTGCCGATCGGCGATATTGGCGAGGCGATTGCCAATCAATGCTGTGACGATCTGTTCGACATTGCCGGCCTCCGCGAGATCGGCCTTATCAACGGCCGCTGGGGCACGAAGAGCGGGCTCGAGCGGGCCAGCCTTTGCGAGCAATGGTTGAGCGCTGGACCCGCAGAGCGCGCAAATCTGCTCGAGCGGCTTCACACGATCTGGGCCAAAAGCGATGGTGAGATACGCAGCTTCGCCAGGGGCCAGGCGCCGCAGGACCCCGGCTATGCCGCTCTGGCTCAATCCGCGTTCGAATGTTGCCGCCAGCTGCTGTCGATGCGCTTTTTGGCCGATCTCGTATCCGCATACGCTGCCGGCCTTCGGGCCGGTCAGGCCTTCGCTTTCGCTTATGGGGACGCAAAAAAAGCGAGCGGAGCCGTCGATTTCGACGACCTGATCCGGTGGGCGGAGCGCCTTCTGGTCACCCCCGGAATGGGCGATTGGGTACGGTACAAGCTCGATCA
>DASTDX010000081.1:0-3251 GCA_035710145.1 Allosphingosinicella sp. | reverse complement strand
TCAGCATGACGGGTAGGGGGACTCGGCCCGTGCGTTCATGTGCCGTTACCGCGCCCCCAGGCGTCACCCTGAACTTGGTTCAGGGTCCAGTTCTCCACCCGCGCGGTGGCTCGCAGCTGGATGCTGAAACAAGCCTGTCCTGAGCCCGCCGAAGGGTTCAGCATGACCGGGAGGGGGGCCTCGCCCCCCGCCTAGCGCGCGATCCTCAGCCGGTAGGCGCCGCTGCCTTCGGTCGAATAAGACGTGACCCGGACGATGTAGGAACCGGGCTCGTCCGGCGCGAAGATCAGGAACGAATTGAGGCCGCCCCCGCTATCGTCGTCCATCGCCGCCTCGCTGGCGCCCCTCTGCGCGGCGGAATAGACGCGGACGACCGGATCGAAGGCTTCGGAATCGACCCGGATGAGCGCGCTCTGGCCCGCTTCGAGCTCGAGCGCATAATCGTCGAAGCGCATGTCCTCGGTGGCGGGATCGGTCGCTTCGAGCGCGCCGTCATAGACCTGCCAGGTCATCGCCTCGGTGCCGGTGGCGCGGGTGATCGGCGCCGGCAGCGCTTCCAGCGCCTGGATGTCGAGGGCGTAGGCGCCGGCGCCGTCCGGCGTGAAGCTCACCACCCGGACGAGATAGTCGCCGGTCTCGGTCGGCGTGTAATATATGAGCGGGTTGCGGTCGCCGCCGCTGTCGTCGTCCTGCGCGAGCGGCTCGGTGCTTCCGGCGCGGTAGAGCCGAAGCATGGAATCGAACGCCTCGGAGCTGGCCGCGATCCGGTAGCGGCGGCCGGCCTCGAGCCGGACGTTGTGATCGCCGTAACGGCAATCGCAATTTTCCAGCTCGCCATTGGCGGTGAACGGCCGCCCTTCGGCCGGCTGGGCCGAAGCCGGCGCCGCGATCGTCATCGCGGCCGCGAAAACGGATAGGCCGAAAAATCTGCGCATGAATTTACCCCCCGGAAGCTCCGGCGCGAATCGCCGTCGTGGCCAGCCTAGCGGGGTAAGTTACGGCTCGGCAACGAATTCAGCGCGCGAAGGCGTCGGTGGCGCGGATCAGGCCGTCCAGGATGCCCGGCTCGTTGAACAGATGGCTGGCGTCCGGGACGATCTCGAGCCTTGCCTCGGGCCAGGCCTTGGCCAGCGCCCAGGCGGTCGCGGGCGGGGTGCAGCAGTCGTAGCGCCCCTGGACGATCACCGCCGGTATGTGGCGGATCCGGTCGACGTTGCGGATGATCTGGCCTTCCTCGAGCCAGCCCTTGTTGATCATGTAGTGATTCTCGATCCGGGCGACGGCGATCGCGAAATCGCCGCTGGTGAATTCCTCGATGACGTGCGGATCGGGAAGCAAGGTGACGGTCTCCGCCTCCCACTTGCTCCAGGCCTTGGCGGCCCGAAGCTGCTCGTCGCGGTCGTCGCCGGTCAGCCGGCGGTTGTAGGCGGCGACCAGGTCGCCCCTTTCCGCTTCGGGAATCGGGTCGAGGAATTCCTGCCATTTGTCGGGGAAGATCTCCGACGCGCCGTAGAGATAGAGCCAGTCCAGCTCGGTCTCGCGGAAAGTGAAGATGCCGCGCAGGACCAGTTCCGTCACCCGCTCCGGATGGGTCTGGGCATAAGCCAGAGCGAGGGTCGAACCCCAGGACCCGCCATAGACCATCCAGCGGTCGATCCCGAACTTGCTGCGCAGCCGCTCGATGTCGTCGACCAGGTGCCAGGTGGTGTTGGCTTCCAGCGAGGCATGGGGCGTGGAACGGCCGCTGCCGCGCTGGTCGAACAGGAGGATGTCGTAGAGTTTCGGATCGAACTGGCGGCGATGGTCCGGGCTGCAGCCGGTGCCCGGCCCGCCGTGGAGGAACACGACCGGCTTGGCGCCCGGAGTCCCGCATCTTTCCCAGTAAAGAAGGTGGCCGTCGCCGACGTCGAGCTGGCCGCTCTCATAGGGCTCGATCTCGGGATAAAGGGTTCGGCGGTTACCCGGTTGGTGCGGCATCAGAAGCTCTCTTCCTCGTAGACCCGGCTGACGTCCTGCTGCCATTCCCCGTGATAACGCTTCAGCAGCCGGTCGGCGGGCGTCATGCCGCTGGCGAGCACTTCGCGCAACGGGTCGAGGAAACCGGATTCGTTGTCGCCGGAGGCATTGAGGCGGTTGCGGGCGTTGAGCCCGCTCTCGGCGATGGCGAGCACGCGCTGGCCGAGCGCCTGCAGGGTCTCGCCGTCCGGGGTCATCGCCTTCAGCCCTTCCTTCGGCACGGAGTCGCGCAGAAGCTGCCGCGCCTCGAGGCTCCAGTCCTTGACCTCGTCCCAGGCGGCCTCGAGCGCGCTCGAATCGTAGAGCAGGCCGACCCAGAAAGCGGGCAGGGCGCAGATCCGGCTCCAGCGGCCGCCGTCCGCGCCGCGCATCTCCAGGAAGCTCTTCAGCCGAACTTCCGGGAAGAGGGTCGAAAGATGGTCGGTGAAATCGGACACCAGAGGCTTCTCGCCCGGCAAAGCGGGCAGCCGGCCGTCGAGGAAGTCCCTGAACGACTGGCCGGACGCGTCGATATATTGGCCGTCGCGGAAGACGAAGTACATCGGCACGTCGAGCGCGTAATCGAGATAGCGCTCGTAGCCGAAGCCGTCCTCGAACACGAACGGCAGCATCCCGGTCCGGTCCGGGTCGGTGTCGGACCAGATGTGGCTGCGGTAGGAGAGCATCCCGTTGGGCCGGCCCTCGGTGAAGGGCGAATTGGCGAACAGGGCGGTGGCGAGCGGCTGGAGCGCCAGGCCGACCCGGAACTTGCGCGCCATGTCGGCTTCGGAGGCGTAATCGAGATTGACCTGGATGGTGCAGGTTCGGAGCATCATGTCGAGGCCGAGGCTGCCGACCTTGGGCATGTAGTCCAGCATGATCCGGTAACGGCCCTTGGGCATGACCGGCAGGTCCGACCGGGTTTTGTCGGGCCACATGCCCAGGCCGAGGAAGCCGAGCCCGAGCTTCTCGCCGATCATTTTGGCCTGGGCGAGATGGCGGCCGGCTTCGGCGCAGGTCTGGTGGAGATGCTCGCGCTGCGCCCCGGAAAGCTCGAGCTGTCCGGCCGGCTCCAGGCTGACGGCGCCGTCCGGCCCCTTCAGCGCGATGATCTTCCCGTTCTCCTCGACCGGGCTCCAATTATATTCGGTCATCGCCATCAGCAGATCGCGGATTCCGCCTGGTTCTTCCCACGACGGCGCGCGGTGATCGCCGAGGCGATAGACGAACTTCTCGTGCTCGGTGCCGATCGTCCA
>DASTDX010000080.1:0-23045 GCA_035710145.1 Allosphingosinicella sp. | reverse complement strand
CCTGCTGGCCGCCGCCGGACTGGACCGGGTCGGCCTCGGGCAAGTCGGGACGGCGATCGACGACATGCTGCCGGCGCCATCGCAGGGCGCGATCGGCATCGAGATTCTGGCGGGGAATGACGAGGTGGGCGCTCTTGTCGCAGCGATCGAGGATCGGCCCACCCGCCTTGCCGTGGACGCCGAACGCGCCTTTCTCGCGGCGTTGGGCGGTGACTGCCGCTCGGCCGTCGCGGCCCATGCGCAATGTCACGGGGACCGAATCCGGCTTCGCGCCGAGATCCTTTCATCCGATGGCTCCGAAGTGCGCGCCGGCGAGACGGAATTTGCCCTCGGCGCCGAGGGTGAAGCGGATGCTCTGGCGCGTGAGCTTCTGGCCCGCGCCAGCCCGGGCCTTCGGGCGATGTTTGCCGGGTGAGCGGTAAGGTCCTGGTGCTCCGGCCCCAACCCGGGGGCGACCGGACGGCCGAACGCGCAACGGCGCTGGGCCTCAGGCCGGTCGTCGCTCCCTTGTTCAGGATCAGGGCCCTGCCATGGCAAGCGCCGGATCGCAACGCGCACGACGCGCTCCTGCTGACGAGCGCAAACGCGGCGCGGCACGCGGGTGGCGGCTTGGCGTCTTTGCTGGACCTGCCCTGTTATGCGGTCGGCGAAGCGACCGCAGCGGCGGCGATCGAGGCCGGCGCCCAGGATGTCCGTATCGGCCCCGCTGACGGCGAGGCCCTGCTTCGCCTGATGGAAGCAGACGGGGTGCGGTCGGCGCTTCACTTGTGCGGCCGGGAACATCGCCTCCCCAGCCGATCATCGATCGCCATTGCCTCGGTGCCCGTTTACGCGGCCGAAGCCGCCGACCGGCTTCCGGCAGAGGCCGAGGCGGCGATCGAAGCTGGGGCCATCGCCTTGCTCCATTCGCCCAGAGCGGCGGCCTTGTACGCAAGCCTCGTCGGCGCCGGACGCGGCAGGCTCTCCATCGCCGCGATCAGCGAGGCGGCGGCCGCATCGGCCGGGCCCGGCTGGGCCGCGGTAGAGGTGGCAGCGGAGCCGCGCGACCACGCCTTGCTGGAAGCCGCCGCAAAGCTGTGCCAGAGAGGCAATTGATGGACGACTACCAAACGGCCGACCCCGCCACGCCGCCGCCGCGGCGCCGGTTGCTCGCCTTCCTGGTCCTCCCGGGCCTGTTCTTCCTGCTCGGGATCGCGGCCATGGCCTGGATTCTCAGTCAGTGGGACTATGCGGCGCGCGTGATCGGAGTCACCCCCGCGCCAGTGTCGGCCGCTTCACCTCAGCCGCCGGCGGCGCAGCCGATAGCCACGCCTGCAGGCCAGCCGGGGACACAAAGCCTCAGCGCCGCGCCCGAAACCATCGTCATCGATCCTGAAATCGGCCGCCGGGTCACGGAGCTGGAGCAGAGGATCAGCCAGGTGGACACGCAGTCGCGGGCGGCGGTCGGCAATGCCGACCGGGCCGAAGGTCTCCTGGTCGCCTTTGCGGCGCGCCGAGCGCTCGACCGGGGAGTCGCATTGGGTTTCCTGGAAGCTTTGCTTCGCCAGCGTTTCGCCGCCACCCAGCCGCAGGCGGTTGGGACCATCATCACCGCGGCGCGGGAGCCGGTCACCTTGCAGGAGCTCCAGGACGGGCTCCAGCAGGTCGGGCCGCAACTTATCGGTGCCGGCCCCGACCAAAGCTGGTGGAACGCCTTCAAGGCCGAGCTCGGCGGGCTGATCACGGTCCGGCGCGAAGGTACGCCTTCGACCGAGCCCGCCGAACGTCTTCGTCGAGCCACCCGCCGGCTCGAGGCCGGCCAGGTCGACGTCGCGCTCGCCGAGATCCTTCGTCTTCCCGGACGCGAGCATGCCCGCGAATGGATCATCGATGCACGGCGATACGTCGCCGCGCGTCGGGCACTCGACGCGGTCGAGACCGCCGCCTTGCTCGAACCACGCACCGGGGTCCTGCCGACAGCACTGCCGCAATCTTCGCCGGCGGTTCAGCCGCAGCCGCCGGCGCGCTGAACTAGATCTCGAGCAACGCGTAAGGGCGGCCCTGGTCCGCCTCCACCACCATCTGCGCGCAATTATAAACCGGCGTTCCGCGGGGCGTCTTACCTTCGAAGCGGCCACGATGGGCGTGGCCGTGAACCACCGCCGCGATGTTGTCGAACCGATCGATCGCATCGGCAAGCCGCGAGCAACCCAGGAAGGGATAGATTTCCAGCGGCTCGCCCTCGACGGTGTCGACCACCGGCGAATAATGGAGGACCGCGACGCATCGATCGGTCCGCAGGGTGCGAAGCGCGTTTTCGAGCTTGCGCGCCTCGTCCAGTGCGGCGTCGACGAACAGCTTGATGGCCGGCTCACCGAACGCCCCGAGCTCACCCCGGCCGAAGCCGCCGACGAAGCCTTTCACGCCGGCGAAGCCGACGTCACGAATGACGACCGCCTGCTCGCCGAGGATGGTGACTCCGGCGCTGTGCAGGATCCTCGCCACCTCCTCCGGTTGTCCGCATTCATAATCGTGGTTGCCGAGGACGGCGACGATCGGAATCGTGCAGGCGCGGAGATCCTCGGCCAGGATCTCCGCCTCCCGGGTCTTGCCGAAATTGGTAAGGTCTCCGGTCAGCGCCAGGACGTCCGCCACTTCGGAAATCTCGGCGAACATGTCGCGGTAGCGGTTTTCGCTCGTCTCGCTGACGTGCAGGTCACCGATCGCGGCGAGCCGGATCGGTCCGGCAACATCGGCTTCAGGTGTGTCGTTCATGCTTTTCGTTGATTCCCTTGCCCACGACATCGGCGAACCCCCATTCGCTCACGTCGATGACGAAATCGGTGGGGCTGAGCAGCCGGCCGCGGCAGATCCGCACGCCCGACGGCGGCATTTCCTCCTGCGCCTTGAGCCGCTCCAGCAATTCGTCGAGCACCCAGCGCGGGATCAGGTCGCGTTCGCTGGGATAGACGAACCGGAAATTGAGGACGTTGATGAGAAGCACTTCCCAATAGAGCTCGAGCGCGCTCAGCAGCCAGGGCCAGTCGATATCGGCATGCTTTCGGAGAATGACGTGGACGATGTCGGCACCGTCATAGCGGTAGCGGGTCTGGAGGAAGAGCTTGGATAGAATGAACTGGGTCGGCGGAGTGATCCTGACGCTGGTGCCGTAAACCTCCGCCTCATACGAATCACGGAACCATTCGTCGGTGATCGGGATGCTGGCCGAGGAGATATTGAAGATGACGTCGAAGAAATGCTCGCCGCGCCAGACCTTCCCGATCCAGCGTTCGTCCTCCATCTCGATCCCGTAGCCCCGCTCCTTGAAGAAGCCGAGGATCTTGGGTGCGTCGGATGGCTTGCAGAAGACGTCCAGATCCTTAGTCGGTCGGCGGATGCCGGTGAAGCAGCCCAGCGCATAGGTCCCGGACAGGAGGAACGGGATACCCGATTCCTTCAGCAGCCTCAGGCTTTCGACGTAGAAATCGACAGCCTCGGGGGGCGGCTCGAAGACGCTGATGTCACGGGTCGGCAGCTGGGTGCTCATCACGGCGGGTAACGGCGCTAAGGCCGAAAGCGTTCCGCGCCCGTGCCGAGCTTGTCCTGTTCGCCCGCCTCGGTTGATTCGTCGTTATTGCCCGGAGGCGCCGCGCAGATGTTCCCGAAAAAAGGCCGTCACGGAACGGTTGAGCTGTTCATGGAAGGCGGCGCGGTCGAACCCTTCCGGATCGCGGCACAACGGAGGCGGAGTTTCAGGCGTGCAGGGAGCGAGGAACGAGAGATGGGCGGCGCCCTCGACGCTGTGAAAATCGGGGGCCTGCGGCAGCAGTCGCCTCACCACCCCGGCATTGCTTTCGTAAGGGACGGTATCATCCTGACTTCCGGCCCATAATTGCACGGGAACCTGCACGTTCGCGAGCCCGGCCGGCTCGAACGCGAAACCCAGGCCCGGGGCCGCGACGACGGCGGCGGCAATGCGCGGATCATGTACCCAGGGTTGTGGCTGGCTACCCGCCGAGTCCGGCTGGGGCGGCAGGATCGTGCAGACGAATTCCCTTTGCGTGGCGCAGTGGGACGCGACTCGGCGGAGATCTGGAACGCCCCCGCTGGCCACGAGCGCGGTCGTGGCACCGGCCGAGAATCCGAAAATGCCGACTCGGTCGACGTCGAGGTGGGTTCGTCCGGCCCACTCCTGGGCCATGAAATCGATCGCGTCGCTGACATCGCGTGATCGGCGCGCCATCCATTGCGGCCGACCGACATTGCTGTCGTCCTGAAAATTGTCGCCCCGGTGCATCGGGGCCACGACGACGAAACCGGCGGCAGCGAGCGCTTCGGCCGTGTCGATATGCGCCATGGGCGAGGCGCCGGTACCATGAGAGATGATCACCAATGACCGGCGTCCCTCGCTCGCGTCCGCCCCAGTATCGCCTGCAGTCACGGCCGGTTGCCAGACCAAAAGGACCATCTGCTCATCGGGCGCGCCGGTCGCCAACTGCTGGAGGGTGACGGACGCAGGTGCCGGGCCGACCGAGGGTGACTGAGCCCCCACGGCGCCGACCGGCATCCAAAGACAGGCGGCCATCGCGGCCGTTCGAAGGACCTTCATGAAGCGACTCCCCTGCTCCGCGGCGACGATGAAGGTTTTGCGGCCACAGCCGCTCTTGTTCAAGGCATGTCGAAGGCGATCGACGGATCGACCCAGGCGCAGGGCCTTCGGGACGAAGTCTTCACTCTGTCCCAGAGAGGTCTTTTCGGCCCATTGTCCGGGCTGGGCACTTGGGAATCTGGAGCGGGCGAAGGGATTCGAACCCTCGACCCCAACCTTGGCAAGGTTGTGCTCTACCCCTGAGCTACGCCCGCTCTGAGCTGGACCGGATCGACCGGCCGGGTAAGGCGGCGGCTGCTAGCATGGGCGTTCAGGCCCGGCAACCCCCGTCAACTTGGGCTTGGCAGACCGGTCCGCCTTCCCACATAGGGCGCACATAAGAACCGTGCGGAGACATGTGAAGTGGCGACATTGGGTTTGAGCGAGGCCGACAAGGAAGCGGTCGAGAAGTTCCGGCGCGACGTCGTCGAACCGAGCATGACCCAATTGGTCATCGTCGATTTCTGGGCCGAATGGTGCGGACCCTGCAAGCAGCTGGGGCCGGTGCTGGAGAAGGTCGCGGCGGCCTATGCCGATCGCGGCGTCAAGCTGGTCAAGATCGACGTCGATGCGGAGAAGTTCATCGCTTCCCAGTTCCGGATCCAGTCGATCCCCACCGTCTATGCCTTGTTCCAGGGGCAGCCGGTCGCCGACTTGACCCAGGCCCGCACCGAAGGCCAGCTGACGACCATGCTCGACCAGATCCTGGCCCAACTTCCGGTCGAGGGCGAAGCGCAGCAGATCGAAGCCCAGATCGAGCCCCTGATCGCGATGGGCGAGGAGGTGCTCGCCGGCGGCGACGCCCCGAGAGCCGAAAGCATTTTCCACCAGATCATCGAGATGGCGCCCGAGAATGCCGAGGCGCTGTCCGGTCTGGCCCGTTCGCTGATCGTCCAGGCCAAACTCGACGAGGCCCGGTCGCTGCTCGAAACCCTGCCGGACAAGGTTGCGGCGGATCCGGCCGTGGCCCGGGCTAAATCGGCGCTGGCGCTCGCCGATATCGCGCCCGCCGGAGAATCATCGGAATTCGAAGCCCGGGTCGCCGCAAACCCCGACGATCTCGAGGCCCGGTTCGAGCTAGCCGGAGCCTTGATGGGGCAAGGCGACCGCGATGGGGCTGCCGATCAATTGCTGGACATCGTCGGCCGTGATCGTGAGTGGAACGACGGCGCGGCACGAAAGCGCTTGCTCCAGTTGCTCGAGGCGACCGGTCTGGAAGACCCGTGGGCCGCGCAGCAGCGCCGGCGCCTCTCCGCGATCCTGTTCGGATAAGGGTAAAACGATGGAAGCCGCTCTGCTCCGGGTCCCGATCTTCCCGCTGGCCGGAGCGCTTCTCTTTCCGCGGACCCAGCTGCCGCTCCATATCTTCGAGCCGCGCTATCGCGACATGGTTCGCGACGCACTTGCAAGCGACCGCCTGATCGCAATGATCCAGCCCCGCGAGCTGCAAGGCGAGGGTGACGCATTCTCGCCGCCGCCCTTGTTCGAGGTCGGCTGCATCGGCCGCATCTCCACATGCGACGAGCTCGATGACGGGCGCTTCAACCTCGTCCTCGAGGGACTCAGCCGGTTCCGGGTTGCTCGCGAGGCAGAGGTCACCACGCCTTATCGCCAGGTCGACGCCGATCGTTCCGGGTTCGACGAGGACGAGGAGCCGGTGCTTGAAATGATCCAGCGGGCGGAGATCGAACGCGAAGCCCGCGCTTATGCGGATTCCCTCGGCTATCTAGTGGATTGGGATTCCGTGACCCGGCTGGACGACGAGATGCTGGTCAACGGGATCGCTCAGATCGCGCCGCTCGACATCGGCTCCAAGCAGGCACTTCTCGAGGCAAGGGACCTGTCGGCCAGGGCCGATCTGCTCGTCCAGTTCATGCAGTTCCAGCGAATGGCCCCCGGCGGGGCGGATGGGCCGGAAACCCTGCAATGACCTTCGACGAGAGCCTGCTGCCGATCCTCGTCTGCCCGCTCACGCGAACGCCATTGCGGTACGAAAAGGACGCGCAGGAGCTGGTTTCCGATGCGGCGGGCCTCGCTTTCCCGATCCGCGACGGCCTGGCCGTGCTCGTGATCGACGAGGCGCGGAAGCTGGGCGATTGACCAAGGGTGATCTCGACCTCAGCGGCGAGTGGACCGGAATCTTCAATTACCCGGTCTCCGAGCCTTCGGTGGCCTTCGAGGCCACGATCCACGATTCCTCCGGAACGATCAGCGGCACGACGACGGAGGTGGCGCGGACGGCCGTCAGCCCCGCGCAGCGGCTCGACGCCGTCATCGACGGTCGCCGTGAAGGTCGGAGCGTCCAGTTCATCAAGATGTACGATCAGACGGACGATGAATATGACGTCGTCCAATATTCGGGGAGTCTCGATCCCGAAGGCGACGAGATAGCCGGCACCTGGCAGGTCGCGGGCATGTCTGGGACCTTTTTGATGGTTCGCCGGTCACGGGCGGGGACCGCGGCCAGGCGGGAGGCCGGCGAAAGGATCGACGGCTGAAGCGAAAGTCTTAGATCGGCAGGCCGCGAAGCAGGAGCGGCAGATCGCCGGATTCACCGCGCGCCTCGGCCATCATCTGGTCCTTGAGCGGCCCGATCCGCTCCACCGCGGCCATCCCCAGCCGGCGGACGGCCGAGGCGGCGCGGCCGGGGATTCCGTAAAGCCTGGTGAGGCTGTCCGTTGCGGCGGCGACCATCAGGGTGTCGAGACCGCGCCAGCGCTCGTAGCGAGCGAGCAACTGGGCGTCGCCGAGGTCCATTCCGAGCCTGGCACCTTCGACCAGGACCTCGGTCAAAGCGGCGGCGTCGCGGAAACCGAGGTTGAGTCCCTGTCCGGCAATCGGGTGGATGCCGTGGGCGGCATCCCCGACCAGCGCCAGCCGGGTATCGGTGATCCGGGCGGCATGATGGAAGCCGAGCTTGTGATTCCAGCGCGGACCGGCCAGCGCGACCGTTCCGAGGAAACCGCCCATCCTCTTCTCGATCTCGTGCGCAAGCGCTCGGTCCGGCAGCTCCAGAATCGCTTCGGCATCGCCGGCTTTCACCGACCAGACGATCGCCGAGCGCTGGACCCCCTTCTCATCGGCGCGCATCGGCAGGATCGCGAATGGGCCGTCGGGATAGAAAATCTCATAGGCGACGTTTTCGTGCCATTTGTCATGGGTGACGGTGGCGACGATCGCGACGTGATCGTAGCTCCAGCGGGCCAGCGGGATCTGGGCTGCCTCGCGAACCGGCGAGTTGCGACCTTCGGCGCCGACCAGCAGGGGCGCAGTGAGCAATCGCCCGTCTTCCAGCGCGACCCGAACTCCATTCGAATCCCGAACGACCTCGCCCGGTCGGGCGGGCATCACCAGATTGATGCGCTCCGCGGCCGATGCGCAATCGCGCAGCGCCGCGCGCAACAGCCGGTTTTCGAACATGATCCCGAGCGGATCGTCGCCGGCCGGCGGATCGAACAGGATCCCGCCGGGCTTGAGGCCGTCGCTGACCCGGATCGATTCGATCGGATTGCCCTGGCCTTCGAGCCGATCACCGACGCCGATCGCCTGAAGCATCCGCCAGGAAGAGCTGGAAACGGCTGTGGCGCGTCCGTCGAAATGGGGCGCAAGCTGGGTAACGGGATTGGCCGGATCGACGACGATCGACGACAGACCGTGGCGGTCCAGGGCTATCGCCAGGGTGAGGCCGACCAGGCCCCCGCCAAGGATGATGACGTCCGCGCGTTCCATGAGGCCTCCAACGATTTTCCCGCCCTACCGATGCACGGCGGCCACGCCAAGCGCTTGACCGCGGAGTCGCGGCAGGCGCATGACGTCAGCGGGGAACATTTGGGGGTCAAGGGATCGCCGTGATGGCAGCGACGAAGGCGCAAAACGCCGATCTGGGGAGGCTCGCGCGCTGGCGGGAGAGCCTTCGCCGTGGCGTTCGCCGGTCGGGCTCCTTCCTCTCCGGCGCCGCCTTGTGCGCCTTTGCCCTGTTCGCGCTGCTGGCCATGATCAGTTATCGGCCGAGCGACCCCGCACTGAACACGGTGGCGGCCGGCCCGGTGCGCAACTGGATGGGCAGCGCCGGCGCCTGGACCTCCGATGTCCTGCTGATGCTGATGGGTCCGCCGGCCGGCCTGCTTCTGCCGCTGGTGCTGATCGTCGGCCTCCGGCTGGCGCGTGGAGTGGAGCCGGGAAGGTGGCTCCGTTCCGTGCTGATGACGCTGGGCGGGATCATCCTGATCGGTCTTGCTGCCGGGTTGCTGGTCGGCGGCGCCGTCAGTGGCTTGCCCGCGGGCTGGGGCGGTGCAGTCGGGCTTGGTCTGGCGGGACTCACTCAAAGCGGTCTCGAAGCGCTGGGCGAGCCCGGCATCGTCGAACCCTTCCGAATCGCCATCGTCGTCCTCGCCGCCGCCGCAGGGCTGACTTTGTGTCTGTTCGGGCTTGGTCTCACGTTCGAGGAACGACAATGGATTGCAAGCCGGCGGATACGGTCGGCGACCGAGGCGGAAACGCTGCCGAGACCGGAAAGCCGGCCCGCCCGCCCCCCGGTCGAACCCGTGGAAGCGCCGCGAAGCCCGATCATCGCCGAGCCGTCGCGAACCCGGGATTCACGTCGGCCCCTGCGCGAACGCCAGCCGTCGCTTGCGCTCGGCGACGCCTACACCCTGCCCTCCATCGACCTGCTCAACCCGCCACCACCGCCGCCGGTCAACGTCACGCTGGACAAAGCGGCCCTGGAGCGAAACGCACGTCTGCTCGAATCCGTGCTGGAGGATTTCTCGGTCAAGGGTGAGATCGTCGAGGTTCGCCCCGGCCCAGTCGTCACCATGTACGAGCTCGAGCCCGCGAGCGGGATCAAGGCGAGCCGGGTGATCCAGCTTGCCGACGACATCGCCCGCAACATGTCGGCGCTGTCCGCGCGTGTTGCGACAATTCCCGGCCGGAGCGTGATCGGGATCGAGCTTCCCAACGCCAAACGAGAGATGGTGACGCTGTCGGAGCTGGTCGCCAGCCCCGCCTTCGAGGATCAGGTGGCGCAGCTGCCGATCATCCTCGGCAAGAACATCGCCGGCGATCCGGTCGTCGCGGACCTGGCGCCGATGCCGCATCTACTCGTCGCCGGGACCACCGGTTCGGGCAAGTCGGTCGGGCTCAACTGCATGATCCTCTCCTTGCTCTACCGGCTGACGCCCGAGCAGTGCAAAATGATCCTGATCGACCCCAAGATGCTCGAGCTGAGCGTCTATGACGGCATCCCCCATCTCCTCGCACCGGTCGTCACCGAGCCGGCCAAGGCGATCCGGGCGCTCAAATGGACGGTCGAGCAGATGGAAGAACGCTACCGGATGATGGCTTCGGTCGGCGTCCGCCAGCTGTCGAGCTTCAACGCCAAGGTGCGCGAAGCGAAGATGAAGGGCCAGCCGCTCGGGCGGCGAGTCCAGACCGGTTACGATCCGGAGAGCGGCCAGCCCCGCTACGAGATGGAGGAGCTGGATTACGACGTGCTGCCGCAGATCGTCGTCGTGGTCGACGAGCTGGCGGACCTGATGATGACAGCCGGGAAGGAAGTGGAATTCCTCATCCAGCGGCTGGCCCAGAAGGCGCGCGCGGCCGGAATCCATCTGATCATGGCGACGCAGCGGCCGTCCGTCGATGTCATCACCGGTGTGATCAAGGCCAATCTGCCGACCCGGATCAGTTTCTCCGTAACCTCCAAGATCGACAGCCGGACAATCCTGGGCGAGCAGGGCGCCGAACAACTGCTCGGCAAGGGGGACATGCTCTACATGCCGGGCGGCAAGCAGATCGCCCGGGTCCACGGCCCGTTCGTCAGCGACGAGGAAGTGCGTGCGGTCGCCGAGCACTGGAAGTCACAGGGGACTCCCGATTACGTGATGGCGGTGACCGAAGAACCCGAGGATGGCGGCTATCTCTTCGAAGGCCAGCCGGTCGGCGAGGACGATGCCGAAACCCAGCTGTTCCGAAAGGCCGTCCAGGTCGTGGCGGAGAGCCAGAAGGCCTCGACGTCTTACCTGCAACGCCAGCTTCGGGTGGGCTACAACAACGCCGCGCGCCTCATCGAGAGGATGGAGAAGGAAGGGTTCGTCAGCGCGCCCGATCATGTCGGCCGCCGAGAGGTTCTGCTTGATCCGGAAGGCCGCCCACTGGTCTGATCCGGCCCTCCCGAGGGGAGGCGGAGCCTGAACCTAGGGAACCGCAAGGGTTAACGGGGCATTCAAACGGCGAGCGCCATAGCGCGCACCAACCCTCAATCCAGTTACGGAGGAATAGATTATGCGACTTCGCGCCCTCGCACTTGCGGCCGCTCCAATGGCGATCGCCGCTGTCGTGGCGCCGGCCGCGGTCCACGCCCAGGCCGATGCCGGCCTCAACCAGGTGCAGCAGCATCTTCGGGCCGTCACCAGCATGACGGCCGCTTTCAGCCAGACCGACCAGCGCGGCCGGACCCTCAACGGCACCCTCAGCCTCAAGCGGCCGGGCAAGATCCGCTTCGATTATGGCCGGGCGGCGAACATGCTGATTGTCGGCGACGGCCGGGCCCTGACGTTCATCGATTATGACGTCCGCGACGTTCAGCGCTGGCCGATCAACGATTCGCCTTTGTCGGTGCTGCTCAATCCAGGCCAGGATCTCAGTCGCTTCTCGCGCGTGATCCGGAATGACCGCCAGGTGCTGATGATCGAGGCGCGCGACAACCGCCGTCGCGAATTCGGCACCATCCAGATAGCCTTCGCGAAGGTCCCCAGCGCTCCGGCCGGGCTCGTCCTGTCGGGCTGGAACACCCGCGACGCGCAGAACAACCGCACGTCCGTGCGTCTGTCGAACCAGCGCTTCAACGTGCCGGTCGCGGACAGCCTGTTCCGCTACACCGATCCGAGGCGGCGCGGCCCGCGCGGGAGCTGATTTCCCCTCCCTTAGCCCTGTTGCGAACCTCTCGCATCTGTTCATCGAGGCGACAGGTGTGGCGGGCTAGAAACCAGGTTGCAATTGGGCGGGGAGGTACCGGGTTTTCCCCCTGTTACCCGGACTGGAACCGAACAATTGACCTCGCGTGAAAACGCTTGGCGGGCCCTCGCTCCACGCCCCCGGAGCGGGGGTCCTTCCATTTCCGCCGTCCGTCACGTCGCACTGGTTCCGCCTGTCTGCGCCATTGCGGGCACTCGGCATAAACCCTAAGTCCCCGGCAATGTCTTCGACGCTGAAAATCACCTCCTGGAACATCAACAGCATCCGTGCGCGGCTCGACATCGTCGAGCGGTTCCTGGTCGAGGAATCGCCGGACATATTGTGCCTTCAGGAAACCAAAGTCCGGGATTCGGACTTCCCAGAGGGGCTGTTCCGACGGCTGGGCTACAACCACATCATCATGTGCGGCCAGCAGATGCATCATGGCGTCGCCATCGTCAGCCGGGTTCCGATCCGCGAAGACGAACGCTTTGACTGGCAGGCGAACGGCGAGGCGCGCCATGTCGGAGTCCGGCTCGATTGCGGGATCCGGCTTGAAAATGTCTACGTCCCGGCGGGCGGCGAGCTGCCGGATCGGGTCAGGAACCCCAAATTCGGCCAGAAGCTCGATTTCATCGACCGGATGATCCGCTGGTCGGAAGCCTGCGGCTGTCCGACCATCATCGTCGGCGATTTCAACGTCGCACCGCTCGAATGCGACGTCTGGAGCCACAAGCAATTGATGGATGTCGTCAGCCATACGCCGATCGAGATCGAAGCTTTGTCCAGGCTCCAGCAGAGCAATGAATGGGTCGATCTCGGACGCCACTTCGTGCCGGCGCCCGAGCGACTGTTCACCTGGTGGAGTTACCGATCTCCCGACTGGACCAAGAACGATCGAGGGCGCCGCCTTGACCATATGTGGGCAACCCGGGACGTCGCAGCGCTCGCAACCGGCCACCGGGTCTTTGAACCCTGCCGCAACTGGACACGCCCGTCGGACCACGTCCCACTGATGACGGAATTCGCGATTTGAGCGGCGCGCGGGACGTTGCCCGCGCGATCGACGCCCTCCGCCGCGGTTGGCCGGTGGCGGTGGACGGAACGAATTTCCTCGCGGTCGAAACCGCGGTCGAAGAAGCGCTCGCGACGTTCGATTCCGAGCGGGCTGCCGATCTTCTCATTTCCGGTCAGAGAGCGGTGACGCTCAAGCTCGCCAACCAGCGCGAGGCGGTGCCGACTCACCCGGTCCGGATCCGTCGCGCGCTGTGGCTCGGCCTCGATGAGGCGACGGCCATCGCCGACCCCGCGCTCGACCTCGCCTTCCCGCTGAAAGGCCCGTTCCAGACGCTCCCGATCGGACGACCGGAGCAAGCCGAGGCCGGGATCAGACTGGCGCGACTGGCCGGGCTCTTGCCGGCATTGTTCATCGACGGCACCGGCGCCGAAGCGCAAGTCGCGGCCAGCGACGTTATGGCCTTCGGGACCGGCCTCGATCTGCGAATCGTCTCGCGAGCGAAGCTTCCCAACCGTTTCTCCACCGAGGCCGAGATCGTTGCCTTCCGTGCCGACGGCGACACCGCCGAACCGGTCGCGCTCCTGATCGGGAAGCCGGGCGGTGTACCGCCGCTCGTCCGGGTGCATAGCGAATGCCTGACCGGCGATGCGCTGGGATCGCTCAAGTGCGATTGCGGCCCGCAGCTCGAAGACGCGCTGAACGCGATCGCGGCATCCGGCTGGGGAATCCTCCTCTATCTTCGGCAGGAAGGCCGCGGCATCGGCCTCGTCAACAAGCTTCGGGCTTATGCGCTGCAGGATCAGGGCTTCGACACCGTCGACGCCAATCTTCGACTGGGCTTCGCGGATGACGAGCGCGATTTCGCCATCGCGGCCGCGATGCTGGACAAATTGTCTCGGCCCATCGTGCGATTGCTCACCAACAATCCCAACAAGGTCGCGGCGCTTGAGGCGGCCGGAATCCAGGTGGCGGAACAGGTCCCGCTCAAGATCGAGGCCGGCGAGCATAACCGTTCCTACCTCGCCACCAAGCGGGACCGAAGCGGGCATCAGCTCTAGAAGAGCAGATCGGCCACCTCGTCGAAGCTGTGCGCGAGGTGATGGACGCCAAGGGCGCGCAGGCGTTCGGCGTGGCCCGGCATGCAGTGGCGTCCGGCGCACAGCCCGATCACTTGGGCTCCGGAAGCGACTGCGCCCTGAACGCCGACCGGCGAATCCTCGATGATGACGGTGCGGCCGATTTCGACACCGAGCGCTTTTGCCGCATGAAGATAGAGATCGGGCGCCGGCTTGCCGAGCGCGACATGTTCTCGGCCGCTGTAGATGTGCGGCCCGAAATTCGGGCGAAGACCAAGGTGGTCGAGATGACGCTCGATCCATTCGGTGGAGCTGGACGAAGCGATCGCCCTGGGCAGTTCGGGCGGAAGCCCGCGAATGAAGGCGACGGCCCCGGCGACGGCCTCGAGCCCTTCGTCGAGCACTCTTCGGTCCTCTTCGGCACGGACCGCGTGGAAGTCGTCCGGCAGTTGTCGGCCGATCCACTCTTCGATCGCAGCGGTGAAGTCGCGGCCCGCCAGGCCCATGAAATTGTTCATCGACTCCTCGACGCTGGTCGGATGACCGGCGGCGGTGAGGTAATCGGCAATTTGCTTGTTGCCGACATACTCGCTCTCGATCAGCACGCCGTCGAAATCGAAGATCAGGGCCTGAAACTTCATGATATCCGCCCCGGGCGCTGACCCCCTCCAGGGCCGTCGGCGAACCTCATTCGCGCTCGCCGAACAATGCGGTTCCGACCCGGACATGGGTGGCACCGATCATCACCGCCGTCTCGTAATCGGCCGACATCCCCATCGACAAGGAAGCGACGTCATGGCGCCGGGCCAGCTTGGCGAGCAGCGCGAAATAAGGCGCCGGCTCGACCTCGGCGGGCGGGATGCACATCAGCCCGACGATGGGCAGAGCGGCCCCGCGGGCCAGTTCGATGAGAACGGGAAGGTCGGCCACCGCGCAGCCGCCTTTCTGCGGCTCGTCGCCGATATTGACCTGGACGAAGCAATCGGGCCTTCGGCCGCGCCGGTCCATCGCCTTGGCCAGCGCCGAGACCAAAGTCGGCCGGTCGAGAGAATGGATGACGTCGAACAGATCGACCGCCTCTTCGGCCTTGTTCGACTGCAGGCCGCCCACCAGGTGAAGGCGAAGATCGTCATATCGTTCTCGCAGCTGGGGCCATTTCGCCGCGGCTTCCTGGACCCGATTTTCCCCGAAATGACGCTGCCCTGCCGCGATCAGGTCTTCTATGGCCGAAACCGGATGGGTCTTGGAGACGGCGATCAGGGTGACGTCGTCGGCAGAACGCCCGGCCCGCTTCGCCGCTCGGCCAATAACGCCACGAACCTGTTCCAGCCTTTGCGATGAATTCGACATGGCGGCTGCTATAGGAAGGGCGATGCGCACTCGCCAGCCTCTGCCGCGCCACTGGCTGCTGACCGACGAGCGGCTCGGGGATCGGCTCTTCCCCGCGCTCGAGCGGCTTCCGGAAGGCGCCGGCGTGGTCTTCCGTCATTACAGCCTGGAAGAGCCCGCAAGACGGCGCCTGTTCGAAGCGGTCCGCGCGGTGACCGAGGCTCGGGATCTCGTCTTGCTGCTGGCCGGCCCCGCCGACCGGGCCCGTCTCTGGGGCGCCGACGGCAGTCATGGGCGCGGCGCCGGTGCCGGCCTTCGAAGTGCGCCGGTGCACAATTATTCCGAGCTGCGTGGTGCCGAGCGTGCCGGTGCCGACTTCGTCTTCATGTCTCCGGTCTTCGCCACCCAAAGCCATCCGGGCTCGCCCGGGATGGGCTTGGCCCGATTCGCCTGGCTGGCCCGACGGACGCGCCTTCCGGTCATCGCCCTGGGTGGCATGAATCAGGCGCGCGGACGAACGCTGGCCTCGTTCGGAGCATATGGCTGGGGGGCGATTGACGCCTGGGCAGGCGATCAGGGGGCCTAAAAGCGGAAGGCGGTCCCGACATAGACCGCCTGGCTGTCGCGGCGCTCATCGCGGGCGATCGGGGCGATGCGGTCCTCGGCGATCCGGTAGCGGACGCCGCCGGTGACGTCGATGTTGCGGGCGATCGAGAAGGCGCCGCCGACATCGAGCGAATAAGCCTGGTCGTCGGTAACGATCCGCTGCGCGCCCTCGGCGCGCTCTGCACCGACCGCCACACGGCCGGTCAGACGCTGATTGGCGCGGTAGCTCATCCCGACCTGCGCCGATTCGCGGGTACCGGTGATCAGGCCGCCGTCGGCGCGGGCGACGTCGCCGGACACGGCGAAGCGCCGCCAGCCGACGGAGACACCGAGATTGTAGGAGCTCGGCATGATCGTCGCCGCCGTAGCGGCGGTGCCGGCCGTCCGAGTCGCCTGGGCCGGGGTGCGCGCGCGAATCGCCACGCGAACGGCACGGCTGCCTTCAGGCGAAGTCGCGGCGGGGGTGAAACTGACATTGTTGCCGCGGCGGGCCAGGGCAGCGGCGAGTCGTGGATCGGAGACGGCCGGAGTGAAGGCGCCGATCGAGCGGCCGTTCATCGAAACGGCAGGCCGCGAAGCCCTGTCGCGCTCGGCAGAGGCAGCGAGGGCCGGCACGAGCAGCAGCGACAGCGCCGTCAGCGACGCGCCCCCTGCCACAGCGATGGCCCTCAACCTTTTCACCCGTGCGACTCCCCTTTGGACTCGGTACTTAGTGTGACTCGTCCTTCATTCCTATGGAACGCGGCTGCACGAATCCTGAATCGTTACGCTATGTTGCAACTTTCCCACAATCGAACCAACCCGCAGCCGCAACGGTCCGCCGCCGGCTGAGGTTCCCGCGAGACACGGCTTGCCGCGCACGCGCTCTTATCTATAACGGCGGTCGAAACGACGTATCCAAGGAATTGCTTTGATGGCTCGCATTGTGACCCTCGCTTTGGCGGCTGGCTGCGGCTTATCCCTCGCGGGATGCCAAATGATCCGTGACGACGTCAATCGCACCCTGGGCAATGCTCCGGGTGACGATACCCGCCGTGCGGACGTGGCCGCCAGCCAGGTGACCACGATCGGCGTCAACGCCTATTTGTGGCGGGCAGCGCTCGACACGCTGTCCTTCGCGCCGCTGGCGCAGACCGATTCGGCGGGTGGCGTGATCGTCACCGACTGGTACGCGAATCCGCAAAATCCGACGGAGCGGGTCAAGGTCACCGCCGCGATCCTCGACGCCAATCTGCGGGCCGACGCCCTTCGCGTGACGGCTGCCCGCGAGGTACTCCAGAATGGCCAGTGGCTGGCCGCGCCGGTGACCGCCGCGACCGTGCAGCGGCTCGAGGAAATCATTCTCACCCGCGCCAGGGACCTGAGACGCGCCGCCTCCGCCGGCTGAACCCTATCGAGGAATAGTCCCGGCGATGGCATCGCGCTTCAATCCGCTCAGGGCCGATGCTCACTGGCAGAAAGTCTGGGAAGAGGCGGGAACCTTTCACGCCTCTGACGACAGCAACCGGCCCAAATCCTACGTGCTCGAGATGTTTCCCTATCCGTCGGGGCGCATCCACATGGGGCACGTCCGCAACTACACGATGGGGGACGTGCTCGCCCGCTACCGGCGGATGAAGGGCTTCGAGGTGCTCCACCCGATGGGGTGGGATGCGTTCGGAATGCCGGCCGAGAATGCGGCAATGGAAAAGAAGGTCCATCCCGGTGAATGGACCTGGGCCAATATAGCGACCATGCGCGGGCAGCTCAAACGGCTCGGTTTCGCACTCGACTGGAGCCGCGAGCTCGCCACCTGCGACCCGGCTTATTACGGCCATGAGCAGGCGCTCTTCCTGGATCTGTTCGCGGCTGGGCTGGTCTACCGCAAGCAGAGCGAGGTGAATTGGGACCCGGTCGACATGACCGTGCTCGCCAACGAGCAGGTGATCGAGGGCCGCGGCTGGCGATCGGGCGCGCTCGTCGAACGCCGCAAGCTGAACCAGTGGTTCCTGAAGATCACCGATTTTGCCGACGACCTTCTCCAGGGGCTCGCCGGACTCGAGAACTGGCCTGACAAGGTCAGGCTCATGCAGGAAAACTGGATCGGCCGAAGCCAGGGAATGCGCTTCCGCTTCCGGATCGCCGAGCCTCGACCGGGCGCGGAGAGCTTCGAAGTCTTCACCACCCGTCCCGACACGATTTTCGGCGCCAGCTTCGCGGCCATTTCCCCCGATCATCCGATCGCTCTCTCACTCGCCGCAAGCGATCCCGAGACAGCCACCTTCATCGCCGAATGCAAAAAAGGCGGCACCACCGCTGCCGAGCTCGAAACCCAGGAGAAAAAGGGCTTCGACACCGGCCTCAAGGTCGTCCACCCGCTCGATCCCGACTGGCAACTGCCTCTCTTCATCGCGAACTTCGTGCTGATGGACTACGGGACCGGCGCGATCTTCGGCGTGCCCGGCCACGATCAGCGCGATTTCGAGTTCGCCACCAAATATGGGCTGCCTGTCCAGCGCGTCGTGGCGGCTTCGGCCGAGGAGGCCGACAAACCCATCGAAGGCGAAGCCGAGAACGGCGACGGGATCCTCGTCAATTCCCGGTTTCTCGACGGTCTTGGGGTCGAGGAGGCAAAGGCGGCGATCATCGGTCGCGCCGAGGCGGAGGGCTGGGGCGAAGGCACGATCGTCTGGCGGCTTCGCGACTGGGGCGTTTCCCGCCAGCGTTACTGGGGCACGCCGATCCCGATCATTCATTGCGAAGTCTGCGGCGCGGTGCCGGTGCCGAAGGACCAGCTCCCGGTCGTCCTGCCCGAGGACGTCAGCTTCGACGTGCCCGGCAACCCGCTCGAACGCCATCCCAGCTGGAAGCAGGTGCCCTGCCCGAGCTGCGCGGGCAATGCCCGAAGGGAGACCGACACGCTCGACACCTTCGTCGATTCGTCCTGGTATTTCATCCGCTTTGCAAGCCAGCCGAAGGACCGGCCGTTCGACAAGGCGACGGCCGAAAGCTGGCTTCCGGTCGACCAGTATATCGGCGGGGTCGAGCATGCGATCCTTCACCTTCTCTACGCCCGCTTCTGGACCCGCGCGCTCCAGCGTATCGGCAGGCTGGACGTTGCCGAGCCCTTCGCCGGCCTGTTCACCCAGGGGATGGTGACCCACGTCACCTATCAGGATTCAGAGGGGCGCTGGCTGACCCCTGAGGAAGCGGAAACCCATGACGGTCCGGTGACGAGCGGCCGGGTCGAGAAGATGTCCAAATCGAAGAAGAACACGGTCGATCCCGAGCCGATCGTCGATCAATATGGGGCCGACGCGGTGCGCTGGTTCATGCTCTCGGACAGCCCTCCCGAGCGTGACCTCGAATGGAGCGAGGAAGGGATCAACGGGGCCTGGCGATTCATCCAGCGACTGTGGCGGATCGCATCGGAGCCCCGGGAGGGAAGTGGCGAGGATCCGGCCCTCAAGCGCAAACTCCACCAGACGATCACGTCGATCGGTGCCAATATCGAGGCGCTCGCGTTCAACAAGGCGGTCGCAAACGTCTATGAACTCGCCAATGCGATCGAAAAGGCGAAGCCCTCGGCCACGCGAAGCGAAGCGAGCGAAACCCTGGCCCGGCTGGTGGCGCCGATGATCCCCCACGTCGCCGAGGAAGTCTGGGCCACGTCCGGGCGGCCGGGACTGATCGCGGACGCCCCCTGGCCAGAAGCGGATCCCGCCTTGCTGGTTGAGGACGAGGTGACGATCGCCGTTCAGGTGAACGGCAAGCTCAGGGATACGCTGACGGCCCCCAGGGGGGCGGGTCGCGACATCCTGGAGGAGATGGCACTCGCTTCCGACAAGGTGGTGCGGGCGCTGGAAGGCCGGCCGACGAGAAAGGTCATCGTCGTACCCGACCGGCTGGTAAACGTCGTCGGATGAGGTCGGCCTTGTTCATCCTCGGCCTGGCTGTGGCGCTATCCGGCTGCACCTTGCGGCCGCTTTACGCCGGCGGCGGCTCCGGTCACGTCGCCCGCTCGCTCGAATCCGTGCAGGTCGCGCCGATCGACGGTCGCGCAGGCTGGCTGGTACGGACGGCGCTCGAGGACCGGCTCAGGGCGGCCGGCGCGGCACCTCGCTATCGTCTCGAAGTCGAGCTGGACGACGACATTACCGGTTATGGTATTCGCGCCGACAACAGCGTCACCCGGCAGCGGCGTACGCTCCGTGCCCGCTATCGTCTGGTCGAGGCCGAGCGGGGCACGGTCGTGCTCGACGCGACCGCGGGCTCCGATTCGGGGATCGACGTGGTCTCGTCCGAATATGCGACCGTGGCCGCCGAGCAGACGGCGCTGGAGCGGCTGGCGGTGGAGGTCGCCGACCAGATCGTTTCGCGCCTCGCGCTGTACGCGTCGCGCACCGGTCCGGATCGGTGATCGTCAAGGCGCCGCAGCTCGCGCGAGCCATCTCGCAGGCGGCGCAGACTCGATTGTTGCTGTTCTACGGTCCGGATGAGGCGGGGTCGCGCGCCCTGCTCGACAGGGTCACCGCTGCCCTCGGCGATGATTCGGAGCGGGTGGATCTCGTCGCCGCCGAGCTCAGGGGCGATCCAGCCCGGCTGAGGGACGAAGCGGCGGCGATCTCGATGTTTGGCGGCTCCCGTTACATTCTCGTCGAGCGCGCCGGCGACGAGATCTTGTCGGCGGTGGAGGCTTTGCTGGCGGCGGACGTGGCCGGCAATCCGGTCATCGTCGTCGCAGGAGACCTCAAGAAGTCCTCCAAATTGCTGAAGGCCGCCGCGGATTCCGCGTTGGCCGTCGCATTCGCCAGCTACGTGCCCGACGGCGGCAAAGCCGATCAGCTGGTGCTGGACAAGGCACCCGCTTACGGGCTGATCGCCCAGCGCGACGTCGCCCGACGAATCGCGGATGGCTGCAGCGGCAATCGCGCGGTGATCGATCAGGAGCTGGGCAAATATGCGTTGTTCCTGGACGCGTCTCCGGATTCGCCAAAAACGCTCACGCACGAGGCGGTCGACGCGATCGGCGCCGGCACCGACGAAGGGGATCTCAGCCGGCTTGTCGACGGCGTCGCCAGCGGCGACGCAGCGGCCGTGGAATCCGAACTGGTCCGCCTTCGTTCCGAAGGCGTCGAGGGCATCAGCCTGATTCGGGCGATGCTTCGGCGGATGAGCCTGCTGGCCAGACTTCGGGCCGAGGTGGAGCAAGGGAACAGCCCTGCTGCAGTCATGGCGTCAACGGGCAAGTCTCTGTTCTGGAAAGAGAAAGAGCCCGTTGGGCGGCAGTTGGCGCGGTGGCGGTCCGAACTCATCGCCAAATCCGTCAGCCGGCTGATCGAGGCGGAACGGCAGGTCAAGGCACCGGGCGGGCTCGGACCGATCGCGGCCGACGAGGAATTGTTCGCCATTTGCCGACAGGCCGCCCGGCTTCGCTAGCGTCGATCTCTTCGCCGGGCCTCGCGGCTAGAACTTGTCGCCGCTGAGCCGCTGGCAGATCATGTCGAGCTGATCCAGGCTCGAATAAGACAAAGTAACGCTGCCGCCCTTGGGGCTGTGCTTGATCCCCACTCTGAGACCGAGCAGATCACCGAGTTGCCGCTCGAGCGCGGCAATATCCGCATTGGCGCCGCGATAGCCGATCGGTAGCGGCCGTTGCCGCGTCGGCTTGTCGCCCCTCGCCAGCTGCTCCGTCTCGCGAACCGAGAGGCTGCGCCGAACCACCTCGTCGGCCAGAGCTTCCGGATCAGCAGCGGTGATCAGGGCCCGAGCATGACCCATGGTCAACTCTCCCGCCCCCACCATGGCCTGAACCTTGGAAGGAAGATCAAGCAGTCTCAAGAGGTTAGCAACGTGGCTTCGCGACTTGTGGACGATCTTCGCAAGCTCTTCCTGAGTATGAGAGAAATCGTCGACGAGCCGCTTGTACGCCTGCGCCTCCTCGATCGCATTGAGGTCCTGGCGCTGGATGTTCTCGATCAAAGCGACCTCGAGCGTCTCCTCGTCGGAGAAGTCGCGAACGATCGCTGGAATTTCGTGGAGCCTTGCCCGCTGCGCCGCGCGCCAGCGCCGCTCGCCCGCGACGATCTGGAAGCGGTGACCATGTGGGCGGACGACGATCGGCTGGATCACCCCGCGCGCCTGGATCGACAAAGCGAGTTCGGCCAGCGCCTCTTCCTGAAAGGTCCGACGGGGCTGGCCCGGATGCGGCTCGATGCCGGCCACCGGGATCATCTGTACGGACCCGCTGCGCGCACCGGCACCCCCGTCGACGGGCGTTTCCTGGGCGACTTCACCGAGGAGCGAAGAAAGACCGCGGCCCAGGCCCGACGGGCGTTTCCTGGGAAGGCCGGGATCGCTCATGCCGCTTCCGCCGTCTGTTTGGGAAGTCGCCGGATCAGTTCTCGCGCAAGCGCCATATAGGCCTCCGAGCCCGGGCAGCGGTGATCGTAGATGAGGGCTGGAACGCCATGGCTCGGCGCCTCCGACAGCCGGACATTGCGGGGAATGACGGTGTCGAAGACGACGGCGCCGAGACAGGCGCGCACGTCGTCGGCCACCTGCGACGACAGATTGTTGCGCCGGTCGTACATCGTGAGGGCGACACCCAGGATCGACAGTTCCGGATTGAATCGGGCGCGGATCCGCTCGACCGTCTGGAGCAGCTGGCTCAGGCCCTCGAGCGCGAAGAACTCGGTCTGAAGGGGCACCAGGATCGAATTGGCGGCGATCAGCGCGTTGACTGTCAGCAGCCCAAGCGAGGGCGGGCAATCGATGAGGCAGACATCCCACCGGGCATCGGCCAGGCCTTCGAGAGCCCGATCCAGGCGGTGGGTTCTTCCTTCATATTCAATAAGTTCTATCTCCGCGCCGGAGAGATCGACCTTGGCCGGTACAATGTCGAGGCGCGGAACCTTCGTCGGCACGACCGCGTCTTCGAGACTGCACTGGCCGGTCAGCAACTCGTAGCTGGAATGGTCCCGAAGCGCGTGGGAGATGCCGAGGCCGGTCGAGGCATTGCCTTGCGGATCGAGATCGATCAGCAGCACGCGGATTCCGGTCGCCGCAAGCCCGGTCGCAAGGTTGATCGCGGTGGTGGTCTTGCCTACCCCGCCTTTCTGGTTCGCGACCGCAATCCGAATCATCGGCGCTTCCTCTTGCCCCCTCGTTTCACCCCTTCGGCGACGACAATCTGCGCCTCGGCGTCGGTGAGGCTGTGTTCGAGACGGAAGTCACCCTGCCACGAAGAATCAAGCGCTTCCAGTTCCGACTGTGCATTTCGGCCCTTTGGAAGCACCCATCGGGTCTTTGCTGTGGAAAAGCGTGTGCCTAACTCGAGCAGGCGACCGAGCGGCGCGAAGGCCCGGGCGCTGATGACATCGAACGGGCGGGGATCGATACGCTCCACCTTCGTCCCGATGATCTCCACCGCCACGCCAAGTGCCTGGGCCGTTTC
>DASTDX010000079.1:0-5525 GCA_035710145.1 Allosphingosinicella sp. | reverse complement strand
ATGAATGGCCGGCCGCTCGAGGTGGACGGTAAATATGCTGCCCTTCGCCGGGTCGCCGCCGCCGACGACATCCGCTCCAACATCCATGCCGGCGGCAAGGCGGAGAAGGTCGAGATCGGCGAGACCGAGCTTGCGGTGGCTGAGCTGATCCGGCCCAAATTGATGGCGGACGGGATGTTCCTCGTCGGCGTCGACATCGTCGGCAACAAGATCCTGGAAGTGAACGTCTTCTCGCCGGGCAATCTCGAAAGCTGCTCGCGGCTGGCCGGAGTCGATTTTTCAGCGACGGTGCTTGAAGCGATCGAACGCAAGGTAAGGATCGCCTCCGATTATGCGCGCGCCTTCGACAATCGCCACATGGCGATTCTCTAGAGGCGAGGCGGCGCCGCCTGGGTCGACCCGGAGAAGATTGCGGTCCTGTCACCCGTATCGGGGTTCTACCGCCTCCTGCGGGGACATCTGGCGGATGATGTACCAGAAGGCATCGCACCAGGCTGACGCCGTCTTCGGCGGCAGCCTCACCCCCAGAACGTCTCGAAGCACCGGGCCCAGCAACAGGCCGAAGCGCGAATAATGGCGGCCGTCCATATCGAGGCGTCGATGTTTGCAGGCGACCTCCTCCAGATTGCGGACGCCGCCGAACGCCGCGAGGTCGCTCGCGCAGTTGACCAGCATCTCGACGAGCAACATCGCGGTGATTTCCGCTTTCCCGGAATCCTCGGGCGTTTCGAATTCCTGGAGCCGTTCCTGCATCCTGCGGGCGATGACGCCGCGCCGGGGATCGACCTCCGGCATGGATTGAGCCAGCCTCAGCCGGATGTCCTCGGCGATGGCGGTTTGTGACATGGGTATGATTCCTCACCTCCCCAAACGGGGAGTCAGCTTGATCGGGTCATGGCGAATGCGTGGAAAGCTGCGCCTGTGCGCCGCATTTCGCGAGCTGTGGATGCAGTGGCGAAAGGCAGCCTAACGAATTTTTACCCCCCGGGAGCGGGCGCTACGAGCGCCGGTCCTCCCGAGGGCCGCGCTTGAACCAGGATGCGGCTTCGTGAAGCCGCATCCGTTCAAAAGTGGGGAACGAACGCACCAGCGAAACCTAGCCGGGGGTGTCACATTTCGCAAGTTTGGCGGCCCGCCGGACCGCCAGGTCTTTCAAGCTACTGGCAGCGCACTTCGCCGCGCTCGATCGCATAGCCGATGGCGGCTCCGCCGGCGGCGCCGATCAGGGTGCCGATCGTGCCCGATCCGCGGGGCGCGATGAGGTTGCCGAGAAGTCCACCGACTGCGGCACCGACGACCAGGCCGATCGTGCCGTCGCGGCGCTGGCAATAATAGCGGCCATCGGAACCGCGATAGATGCGGTCGTTGCGGCTCAGGGGATAGGGTTCGTAATTTCCGGCGCGGTACTGACGCTCATAATATCCGTCATCGGGATCATTGTAGGTTGCACAGCCTGCCAACGGGGCGGCCGCAAGCGCGGCGGCGGCGAGAAAATGTGAAGCGTGCATGACTTGCCTCTCTCTCATGGGGAACATGAGACTAATGTTTGACCAGGGAATTTGTTGCGCGACAGAAACATTCCTTTGCCGCCGGACGGCCAACCACCGAACGACCCGCGGGCTGCCTGCCGTTCCCGATACGACCGCAGCGGCATGGGGGGTTTTCCGATGCCATGCTTGCGAGGGCCGGCCTTTCAGGCGTGCGGAACGTTCAGCGCCTCCCGGAGCAGGCGCATCTCGCGTCGCAAAGAGGCAATTTCCGCTGCACCGGCAATCTCGCCAGAAGCGGATCGTGCGTCGCGGCCAATGAAGAAGCTGGCAAAAGTGGCGGCGACATAACCGAAAACGGCGAGACCATAGAGCGCCAGCAACGAGGAGAGAATTCGCCCTTCGACGGTGATCGGCCAGAAATCGGTGCCGATGCTTGCGACCAGCATCGCCGTCCACCAGAAGGCATGGCCATAATCAGTAAAGCCGCCATCGACTTCGGCAGCCGGCTCGAAGCTCAGCATGCCTGCGGCACCGAGCGCAGTGACGAGCAGGGTGAGCCCGGCGACGTAGCCAAAACCGCGCCGCCGAAGTGTCGTCTTCAGCGCGTTCATCGATCGGTTGGCCGTGCCGATTATCCTGACGAGACGAAGGCCCCGAAGGCCGCGCACGGCCCGCAGGAGCGCCAGCGATCGAAACAGCCGAAACGCGGGTACCACCAGCGCCAGGAGCGTGAGCCAGTTTCGGCGAAGGAACTGACCCTTCGCCGGCGCCAGCGAAAATCGAGCCACGAACTCAAGGATGAAGATGAGCCATATCAGGGTACCGAAAACCGCGAGCAGGCGGTGCCCGGCGCCCAACAATTCCGCCAGGACGATCGCCAGCCATAACAAGCTGAGGACGAGCATCGGCATCTCCAGCCATTCGTCCATTTGCGCCAGCAGCCGCCAGCGTCTCGTCCTGGTCGCCATCGAATCCGTCCCTCGTGTCACCACTGCCTCAAAGTCCGATCGTTTTGAGCACGGCATCGCCGAGGCCGACCAGGCCGCGTCCCCATAGGCCGCCGCGTTGCCCTGACCTCGGCATTTCCTCGTAGACGAGGAAACCCGGTCCGCCCGAGAAACTGTGGTTGAGCAGGTCCTGGCGGCCCATCAGATAGGGCGCGAATGCCTCCGAGCGCCGAACCGAAAAATCGAGCCCGGCACTGAAGGCGATCGTCGCGGCGCGGTTGATTCCGCGGCCGCCGCCAGCGCGTTCGAGTCTCACGCCGCGCGAGCCCTGGACGATCAGAGTACAGGGGCCGTGGAAGACCAGATAACGCAGCTGAAGCCCGAGCCAGGCGGAGAGGCCCAGCCGCCAATGTCGCCTGACTGCGACCGGCCGGCCGACGGGGTGGACGACCCCGCGAAGGGCGCGCGGCCGGACCACCATCGCCGAGCCGATCGGCAGGGCGAGGAGGCCGATCTCGGCAAGCGGGTCCCCGGTTGCGGTCACCTGCACCGAGCCCTCGGCCCCGCGGAAGCGGACCAGAGCCACCAGGCCGGAGGCCAGGCTGCTGAAGGGTATGTCGGCGTTCAGGAACCATTTCGTCGACTTGGCGCCGGCATGAGGGCTGCTCTGGATGGCTTCGGGGACGACGAGCAATTCCTCGTCGTCGCGAAGCGCGATTCGTTGCGAGACGGCAGAATGGAAGGCCCGATCGTCGACGTCGCCCTGATCGCCCGGCTGCAGTCGCACGGGTGGCCGGCGCGATGCGGCCGGAGCGACGATGAAATAGAGGAAGGCCTTGAGCAGAGCCGGCCCGAAGATGGCGATGGCCAGGATCATGAGGGCGGTCGGCAACATCTCGACGATCGGCCGACGGACCCAGGCCAGCCAATTGTCACCGGCGGCGCTTTCGAGGCGGCGATGCTCCCGTTGCAGCGCGTCGACCTGGGCGGCGACAAGCGACGAGGCGTCGGCGGTGACCGAGTTTGCCGCCGCCATCGCCGATCTCGCGCGATCGATGTTTTGGACGGCGCGAAGTGCGGCCCGATTTTCGGTCCAGGCGGAATCGCGCGCCTCGCGCGCCGCTCGGAGTGCGCGATAATTGTTGCAGCCGACGGCGGGCCGGACTGTCCGGCACAGGACGTTCCTTGCTTCGGCCAGCGGCCTTCGTTCGAGCTGTTCCACCTGCGCCTGAGCGGCCTGCCAGCGCACCCGCGAGGCATTGAACCGGGCGACGGCCTGGCGCCGGCGCTCGCCCAGCTGGAGCTGGCGGTCCTGGCCTTCGCGAACCTGCAGCAGGGCCTCGATCATCTCGCGCTCGCGGGCGAGCAATGCGATTTCGGCGGAAGCGCGGTAATGGCCGAAGATCCGATCGGACTGGCCCGCTATTCCGGCCATGGCCATGGCCGGGCCGGACAGAAGGGCCTTCCGGTGGTCAGCGACCTCAGCCGGGATCGCATCGAGCCTTTGCCGGAGTCGGTCGGATGTCGCTTCCGGCAAGGCGGCCATGGCGGCTTGCGCCTGCTCCCGACGGCCGCGCGCATAAGCCTGAAGCTGCGCGTAGGCCCTGGCGGTGGCTTCCTGGCGGGCATCGATTTCCCGGGCCTGCCTGGCCTCCGACTGGATCCAATTCACGCCTGGCACGAGCAGGTACCGGCCGGCGATGAGGACGAAAAGGATCAGGACGAGGGCAAGGAGGTGCCTGGCGATCCACAAGGTGACGAGTCGGCCTAGGTGCACTTTTCTGTCTCTACTCCGCGCCCGGGCTCATGGCGTGTTCAATCGAAGGACGCCTTTGCCAAAGGAGGGTTCCGACGACCAGGAGATCAGTTGGGCTGCGCTTCGGTGGGCGACGCCTCCAGTGGGCGGTAGACGATCAGCCGATCCCCCTCGGTAATCGCCGGCAGCTGGCCCGACTCCAGCGCGACGAGGCGATCGTCGGTGCGGAGTATGGCGACGAATATGGTGCCCTCCGGAAGCCGCTCGCGAAGCTCGGTCAGCTCCTTTCGATCGCCCAGAAGCAACATGTCGAAATGCCAGCCGACTTCATCACGGGCGATCAGGGCATCGATCGAACCATCGTCCCCGAACAGGACCCGGCCGCGATTGTGGAGTGGCGGGCGATCGCGGTCGACACCGACCTGAGCCACCGACTGGAAGCCAATTTCCGGTCCCAGATCGGTGCAGATCAAGGCGTTGTAGGCCGGGTTGTCGGTGGCGGCGATGAGTAACTGATAATCGGCCAGGTCGAGCTGGTCCTCGGTCACCTCGTCGAGGATGTCGCCCTGCCAGGTTTCGAGCTCGAGCGCCGAAGCGGGGCGAAGCGCAGCCGCATTTTCGTCGACGACGGTCACGCCGAGCCCGAGGTTGCGCAGGCAGTTGGCGAAGGCCACGGTCCAGCGATTGGCGCCCACCAACAGGATTTTTCGCCCCGGGCCCTTGTCCAGCCCCAGGCGGCGAGCCACCCAGCGAGCCGAGAAACCGTGGGCGACGATGGTGGCGACCACGACCCCAAAGGACAGCGGAATCAGGGCGATCGCGTCGGGCGAGCCATAGTCTTCGAGCCGGAGCGCGAACAGGCCGGTGATGGCGACGGCGACGACCCCGCGCGGCGCAATCCAGGCGATGAAGATCCGTTCTCGCCACGGCAATCGCGAGAAAAGCAGGCTGATGAATACGGTCAGCGGCCGGACGACGAACAGCAGCAGAAGCAGGAAGCCCAGGAAACGCGCCTCGAACGCGCGCATGACGTCCCAGTCCAATGTCGCCGGGAGCAGGATGAAGATCCCCGAGACCAGGATGACCCCCAGATCCTCCTTGAACCGCCGAAGCGAGGCGAAGGCGTAGATCGGGCGGTTGGCGATCACGAGCCCCATCACGGTCACCGTGACCAATCCGGTCTCGTGATAAATGAGGTCGGCAAGGACGAACCCGCCGATGACCAACACGAGCAATACCGGCGCCTTCAGATATTCAGGCACATGTCCGCGCGGAAACAGCCAGACGACCAGCAGGGCAAGCGCGACGCCGAGAAGTCCGGCCACGGCGGTT